>JAILEI010000018.1 GCA_024688225.1 Succinivibrionaceae bacterium | reverse complement strand
TCGACGCTCTCGCCGCGGGCCAGGGCCACGCCGAGGCGGCGCTCGCCGCGGACCTCGGGCTTGCCGAAGATGCGCAGGTTGCAGCTCCGGCACTTGGAGAGGGCCTCGGCGATGCCGGAGTACTCGAGGCGGTCGCCCTGGCCGTGGCCGAGGATGGCGGCGCTCGCTGAGGGGCCGATGAAGCCGATGGAACCGATGGGGTAGCCCAGGAGCGCGCGCACGTGCAGGTCAAACTCGCTCTGGTCCTGGGAAATCATGGTCACCATGCCGGTGTCATGGGGGCGGGGGGAGAGCTCGGAGAAGAAGACCTTGTCGCCGCAGATGAACAGCTCCACGCCGAAGATGCCGTAGCCGCCGAGGGCCTGCACCACCGTGGAGGCGATGCGCTTGCACTCGATGAGCACGTCGTCGCCCAGCTGCTGGGGCTGCCAGGACTCGCGGTAGTCGCCGCTCTCCTGGTGGTGGCCGATGGGGCGGCAGAAGTGGATGCCGTCGCAGGCGCTCACCGTGAGCAGGGTGATCTCGCAGTCAAACTTGACCATGCCCTCGACGATGACCCGCTGCATGCCGCCGCGGCCCTCGGTGCAGGCGTACTCAAAGGCGCGCTCGAGCTCCTCCTCGGAGTCGACCTTGCTCTGGCCCTTGCCCGAGCTGCTCATCACCGGCTTGATGAAGCAGGGGAAGCCCACGCGCCCGATGTTCTGGTGGATCTCCTCGATTGAGGAGGCGAAGAAGAAGGGGGAGGTGGGCAGGCCCAGCTCGTTGGCGGCGAGCAGGCGGATGGACTCGCGGTTCATGGTGGTGGCGGCGGCCTTGGCCGAGGGCACCACGCGCAGGCCCTCCTTTTCCTCGAGCTCAACCAGCACCTCGGTGGCGATGGCCTCAATCTCGGGGATCACCACGTCGGGCCGGACCTTGTGGATGAGGTCGCGCAGGGCGTCGGGATCGCGCATGTTGAGGATGCACTTCTGGTTGGCCACCGCCATGGCCGGGGCATTGTCGTAGCGGTCGCAGGCAATCACCTTGATTCCGTAGCGGATCAGGGCAATTGCCACCTCCTTGCCGAGCTCTCCTGAGCCAAGCAGCAGTGCGGTGGTGGCGGGGCGCTTCTGGTCATGGGTGACATCGAGCGGAGCGGGCATGTGAGCCTCCTGTGTTCCTTGGAATTGATGGGGCCGATTATACTACCACCGCAGTTTTTTTATCCTTGATTGGGAGGGATGGGGATGAGGATTGTGGCTGATGAGGCGCTGCCCAACGCGGTGGAGGTCCTGTCGCAGTATGGCGAGGTGATCCTGCGCCCGGGGCGGGGGATTGGCCAGGGCGACCTGGTGGGGGCGGACGCGCTGGTGATCCGCTCGGTGACCCGGGTGGGCCGGGACCTGCTGGAGGGGGCGGATCGCCTGAGGTTCGTGGGCACCGCCACGGCGGGCTTTGACCATGTGGACACCGCCTTGCTCAGGGAGCGGGGGATCGCCTTCTCGGCCGCCCCGGGGAACAATGCCGCGAGCGTGGGCGACTACGTGCTCTCGGCGCTGCTGGTCATGGCGCAGCGCCACGGCCTTGACCTTGGCGCGATGAGCATCGGGATCGTGGGCTGCGGCCACGTGGGCAGCGAGGTGCTGGCCAAGGCCCGGGCCCTTGGCATGCGCACCGTGGTCTGCGACCCGCCGCTGCATGAGGCGGGCCGGGAGGGCTGCGGCGCCAGCCTTGCCGAGGCGCTGGCCTGCGACATCACCACCCTCCACGTGCCGCTGGAGCGCGCGCCGGGGCCGCTGTGCACCTTCCACATGGTGGGGCGGCGCGAGCTGGAGGCCCTGCCGCGGGGGCACATCCTCATCAACGCCTCGCGCGGGCCGGTGGTGGACAACGAGGCGCTGCTCGGGGCGCTGCGCTCGCGCCCGGACCTCAGGGCCTGGCTGGATGTCTTCGAGGGGGAGCCGCAGCTGTCATGCCCCGGGCTCATCCCCCTGCTCGAGGGGGCCACCGCGCACATCGCGGGCTACAGCTTTGAGTCCAAGCGCCGCGCCACGGTGATGGTCGCCGCCGCCATGGCCAGGGCGCTCTCCCTCGAACCGCCGCGCCCCTACGCCATGCCCGGGCCCGAGGTTTGCTCCATTGCCCTGCGCCCGGGCGCCACCCCTGACCTTGACCTCATCACCCGCCTCTGCCATGCGGTCTATGACGTGCGCCGCGATGACGCGGCGTTCCGCCGGCACGGCGGGAGCGCCGCGGGCTTTGACCGCCTGCGCCGCGACTACCGCGAGCGCCGCGAGCTCTCCTCGGTGCGCATCCTGGGGGCCGAAAGTGGCGAGGCCGCGCTGTGGCGCGGCCTCGGGTTCAGCGTGGGGGAGTGAGCCTACCAGACGAACAGCCCGGCGAGGCCCGCGGACATCAGCGACACCAGCACCCCGGAGAGGATGAGGTAGGAGACGTTGGTGAAGACCTCATTGCACTGGCACTTGCTCTTGATGCCGGCAAAGAAGCCGCAGACGATGCCCACCGTGCCGAAGTTGCAGAAGGAGGTGGCGAAGACCGTGCACAGGCAGCGCAGGTGCTCGCTGAAGCCATCAATCTGGCCCTGCACGCTCAGCATCGCCACGAACTCGTTGGTGACCACCTTGAGCCCCATGAACTCGCCCAGCTGCAGCGCCTCGGCGGGGGAGGTCCCCAGCAGCCAGGCCAGCGGGAACATCAGGTAGCCGAGGATGGTGCTGACCTTGAGCCCCTCGGAGAACAGCCCCAGGGTGGAGTCGATGAGGCTGACCAGGGAGACGAAGGCCATCACCGTGGCGGCGATGATGAGCGCCAGCTTCCCGGCGTTGATGATGGAGGTGCTGAGGAAGGAGAAGAAGGGCTCGCGCTCCTCGGTGGAGAGCGTGGCGATGGTGTCCTGCTCCGGCGTGAGTCTCACCGGGTTTAGGATCTGGGTGATGATCAGCACGTTCACCACGTTGAGCGGCACCGCGGCGAGGATGTAGTCCTTGGGCATCAGTGACATGTAGGAGGCGAGGATCGCCGCGCTCACGCAGCTCATGCACATCATGGCGAGGGTGAGGTTGCGCCGCCCCTCGTTGCGCTTGATCTGCAGCGCCGAGACCGCCAGCACCTCCACGTTGCCGAGGAACATCATCTCAATGGAGAAGAAGGACTCGAACTTGGGCAGGCGCGCCACCAGGGCGATGGCCTTGCCCACATACTTCACGATGAGGGGCAGCAGCCCGATGTAGGTCAGGATGTCGAACAGCGGCACCACGAAGATGATGGGCAGCAATGCCCCGACGAAGAAGTCGACGTTGCCCCCCTCGGGGATATTGAGGCTGCTTGCCGTCACCATGCGGATGCCATCGAAGGCGATGTCCACCATGGCGGTGAACCCGCTGGCGGCCATCGCCACGGCATTGCGCCCGGTCTCGGACTTCATGAAGATGAGCGCCAGGGCAACGTTGAGGGCCAGCAGGATCCCCACTGATACCCAGTTGATGCCGCGGCGGTCCTTGGAGAAGGCCACCGCGATGCCCAGGAAGACCGCGATGCCCACGATGTTGGCCACGAGTTCCATATGCTGCCTCCTTGCCCTGCTCCCTTGCCCGATCCCCAGCCCAGGCGAGGGCTAGGCCTTGCCGCCCAGCATGCGCTCGAGCATGAACTCCTTGATGGCCTTGACGTCGCCGTTGAGGATTACGGTGTGCTCCGGGCGGCCGCGCATCACGTCGTCGGGGATCGACTGGTAGGACGAGAGGCGGCGGTGGGTCTGGCCCAGGGTGATGCCCGCGGTGGACACCGCGATCGGGGTGCGGGTCTCCTCGAAGAACTCGGGGTGCTCGAAGTAGACCAGGGTCAGGGCGTCGTGCACGCACATGCCGCGGAACTTCTCGTACTTCTCCGAGAAGTCGAGGTAGAAGAGCGAGATGTTGTAGAGGAAGTCGTCCTGGTAGGCCTTCATCTCCTGCTCGTCGATGATCACGTCATGGGTCATGTCGATGGGGATGAGCACGTGGTTGAAGGGGGCGGCGAAGACCTGCTCGGCGGCGTGGGGGTCGCAGTAGATGTTGAACTCGGCGAAGTGGGTCATGTTGCCGGTGTGGCCGTTCTTGCCGAAGGCGCCGCCCATGCTGATGACCTGCCTGAGCAGGCTGGGCAGGCGCGGCTCAAGGTTGAGCGCCAGGGCGAGGTTGGTCAGGGGCCCGATGGTGGCGAGGGTGATTTCACCCGGGCGCTCGCGGGCGCAGTTGACGATGTAGCTGATGGCATCGGGGGCGTCCGGGGTCTCGGGGTTCTCGTAGTGGTCGCCGAGGCCGTCCTGCCCGAAGATGTGCCCGTCGCTGATGATGCGGGGCTTGACCAGCGGCTGGCTGGCGCCGCGGCACACGCCCACGTCCTGGCACTGCCACTTGCGCAGGGACAGCTTGGCGTTCTTGGTGGTCTTGTCGATGCTCTCGTTGCCGTAGGTGGTGGTCACGCCCAACAGGCGCCCGGTGAGCAGCGCCAGGCGCAGCGCATAGGCATCATCGACGCCGATGTCGGTGTCCAGGATTAGGTCACGCATTCTCATTTACCTCAGGTTGGGGCCCCAGGGCCGCGCCTTGGGGGGCACATGCATCAAAGTTTATCCCAAACCCTGGCAAGAAAGGGGGGGGCAAGGCGCGGGGCAGGGCAAAATTGTGCCGCAGGTCAAACTTTTGCGTGGCCCGGGGGGACCTCACCGCACTTGCCGCAGGCAGTGCAGCCGTTGCAGATGATGCTCATGCCGCACTCGAGGCAGCGCCCCACCCGCAGCGGCCAGTGGCGCTCCCCCATGCCCAGCGGCCGCCCTGTGGCGTCGCAGAGGCGAAAGTCGATGGGCCGGCCCACGTAGGAGAGGCCTGACCTGTGGGCCTGGGTGGACTGGGTGCGGTGATCGCGGATGTGGTAGAGGCGGCCGCCCTTGCGGAACCACTCCCCGGTGCTGATGAAGTCAAAGGTGACCTGGTGCTCGCGGCACTCGCGCGAGAGGGCGCTGACCCAGTCGCAGTCGCACTCGCGGGCGCCCGCGTAGTTCTCCCCGTCGCAGAGCACCTGCTCGATTTGCCCGCCCGCCAGGTAGCGGCGAAGGCTGATGGGCCCGAGGAGCGGGGCGCACATCACCCCCTTGTGGCGGAAGGGCAGGCCCAGCAGCGCCCCGAGGCGCTCGTCGGCGCGGCGCTGGTTCTCGCAGCTGACATTGAGGAAGACGTGCTCCCAGCCCTCCCCCCAGCCCGGGGGCAGGCAGGAGGCCACGCGGGCGGGGCGCTTGGTGAGCAGGAAGAAGATCACGTCGGGGCGCTGCCTGATGATCTCCCAGGCCTCATCGCGCCAGGGATCGGCCTCCTCGAGGAAGAAGTCGGAGGTCATGCACACCCGGAGCGTCTCGCCGGGGCGCACCTTGTAGTTGCCCTGCCGGTCGCGGGCGAGTGGGTAGCGAAAGCCCGCCTTGGTGCGGTAGATGTCCGCGCCGTCCCGCTCCCGCAGGCGGTCGAGGAAGAACATGTAGCAGTTGCGGCAGCCCTCGCTGACCTTGCGGCAGCCATGCCAGGGGTTCCAGGTGTCGTGCATGGGGCGCCTGGCCTAGGGCTCGCCGCCCCTGGCCCTGATCTCCCTGAGCAGGCCCTCGCAGCAGGCGATGATCTCCGCAAGGCAGCCGTCGAAGTCGCGGGTGTACCAGGGATCGTCAATCTCGCCTCGCCCGCCGTACTCCCCGAGGAGGCGCGCCTGGCCGGGGGCGATCCCGGGCAGCAGCGCGGCCAGGCGCCTGAGGTTGGAGCGGTCCATGGCCAGGAGCAGCGCCCCGTCCCCGAGGTCGGCCGCGCGGGCGAGGCGGGCGCGGTGGGGGAGGATGGGGATGCCGCGGCGGCGCAGCGCCTCCTGTGCCGGCGGGTAGATGGGGTTGCCCTCCTCCTCGCGGCTTACCGCGGCGGAGTCGATCCCGATCCCAAGTCCCGCCTTGCGGGCCAGGTCGGACATCACGCATTGCGCCATGGGGGAGCGGCAGATGTTGCCGTGGCAGATGAAGAGCAGCCTCATGTCCTGGGATCCTCCTGTTCAGGTTGCCTGCCCATTGTAATGCTTTTCCCCGTGCGCCCCGGCCCCTGGGCAGGGCCTGGGGCCGGGGATTCTGGGGCGATGGGACCGGGGCCGCCTTTGGTATGATGGGTGGGGGCGGTGGCGGCCTTGCCACTGCCCCCGCCTGCCTGCCCACGGAGGATCCCATGAGAATAGTTGTTATCGGTGGCACCGGCCACATCGGCACCTTCCTTTGCCCCAGCCTCGCCCGCCAGGGCCACGAGGTCATTTGCGTCACCCGCGGCAAAAGCCGCCCCTATGCTGAGGATCAGGGCTGGGGGCGGGTCAGGATGCTCACTGCGGACCGTGACGCCCTGGGCCGCGAGGAGTTCTCCGCGCTCATCAGGGAGCAGGGGGCGGAGGTGGTCATCGACCTCATCAACTTTACCCTTGACGACGCCAAGTCCATCACCGCGGCGCTGCGCGGCCAGGTTGGGCACTACCTCTACTGCTCGTCCTGCTGGGCCGAGGGCCGGGCGGAGATCCTGCCCTTTGACCCCGAGAACTCCGACAAGCACCCGCTGTGCCCCTATGGCCAGCAAAAGCACGATACCGACGAGTACCTGCTGGGGCTCTTCAGGGACGAGGGCTTCCCGGTGACCATGGTCATGCCCGGCCAGATCTCAGGCGCGGGCTGGCCGATCGTCAACCCCTGGGGCAATCGCCTCGGGCGCTGCAACGAGATCATCAGGTCCGGGGCGCGGCTGATGCTGCCCAACTTCGGCATGGAAACATTGCACCATGTGCATGGCAGCGACGTGGCGCAGGTCTTTGAGCTTTGCGTGCTGCGGCGCGAGGCGGCGCTGGGGCAGCGCTTCTACGCGGCCAGCGGGGGGAGCGTGACCACCTATGGCTATGCCCGCTACCTCTACCGCCTCTTCGGCCACGAGCCCGACATCGGCTTCCTGCCCTGGCCGGAGTGGCAGGACTATGTGCGCAAGGAGGCCGCCGCGGCGGGGGCGGAGAAGGTGGAGAGCGAGATCAGGGAGGCCTACCTGCACCTGGCGCGCAGCGGCTACCTCAGCACCGAGAAGGCGGCGCGGCTCCTTGGGTACCGGCCGCGCTACACCAACCTCGAGACCATCGCCGACGCCTACCGCGCGCTGCTGTAGGCCGCAGGGGCAGGGGCGCTCAGCCCTTGCCCCGCTTGAGATCGTTGAGGCCCTGCTCGAACTGCAGCTCGCGGCAGATGGCGTGGATTTTCTGGTGGTACTCCTCGCGGGTCATCGCCGGCTTGACGTGGAGGTCGTAGAAGTCATCCACCCGGCAGTAGATGGGCCGGTGATCGTAGATGCGGCACAGCCGCGTGGCGTGGTCGTAGTGGATGCAGTCGCCCTCGGGGGTGGTCTCAAGGTCGAAGAAGCGGTTGCCGCGCACCTTCTGGCAGCACAGCCCGCAGCGCTCGCAGTCAAACTTGCACATCAGGCCTGCCCCGCGCCGCCTGAGAGCGTGTCGAGCGCGAACTGCGCGTAGAGCGCCGCGCCCAGCGGCAAGGCCCGCTCGTCGATGGTGAAGCGGCAGTTGTGGTGGGGCAGCCGTGAGCCCGCAACCTCGTCGCTGCCGGTGCCCAGGTGGGCGTAGACCCCGGGCACCTCGCGCTGGAAGTCTGAGAAGTTGTCCCCGGCCATGGTGATTTCCTTGCTGGTGAGCAGCGTCACGGCGCTCCCGAGGCGGCGCACGCTCCCCTGCACCTCGGCGGCCGCCCCGGCGGGGTTTGAGGTGGTGTAGCAGTAGTTGCGGAAGGTGGCGGTGGCGCGGCCCCCGAAGGCGCGGGCGGTGTCCTCCGCGACCTTGGTGATCGCCTGGCGCAGCAGCTCGCGGGTCTGCTCGGTGGTGATGCGGTTGGAACCCTCGATCACCGCGCGGTCGGCGACCTGGTTGTAGGAGTTGCCGGCATGGAAGGTGCCAATGCCGATCAGGGTGGGCTCGGTGGGGGAGACGAGGCGGGTGCGCAGCGCCTGCACCAGCCCCACCACCTCGCAGCCGATGAGCAGCGCGTCGGCGCCCTGGTGGGGGCGGGCCACGTGGGCGCCCTTGCCCTCAATCTCGATTTTGAACCCGTCCACCCCGGCGTTGCTCGGCCCGGTGGGCACGGCGATGGTGCCCACGGGCAATGATGAGGCGGCGTGGATGCCGAGCACGCGGCACAGCCCCTGGGTGGCGCCCGCCTCAATGAGCGGGCGGGCGCCAAGGCCGAACTCCTCGCCGGGCTGGAAGATGAGGCGCACCTCGCCCGCGAACTCGCCGCGGTGGCGGCACAGGTAGGCGGCGGCCCCGAGCAGCATCGCGGCGTGGGCGTCATGGCCGCAGGCGTGCATCACCCCCTCGCGCT
The DNA here is from genome assembly GCA_024688225.1 of Succinivibrionaceae bacterium. Taxonomy (GTDB): domain Bacteria; phylum Pseudomonadota; class Gammaproteobacteria; order Enterobacterales; family Succinivibrionaceae; genus JAILEI01. Next base: position 7,013 of record JAILEI010000018.1, on the reverse strand, counting down.
GCGAGGCAAAGGGGAGGCCGGTCTCCTCGGCGATGGGCAGGGCGTCGATGTCCGCGCGCAGCCCCACGGCCCTCCCGCCCTCCCCGGCGGTGCCGTGGATGGAGGCGACGATGCCCATCTCCCCGTCCACCGGGCGGGTGGGGCTAAGGCCCAGCTCTGTGAGGCGCCCCATGAGGTAGTCAGAGGTCTCCCGCTCCTGCCCCGAGAGCTCGGGGTGGGCATGGAGGTGCCGGCGGGTGCTGGTAAGCTCCCCCGCGGCTGCGGTGATTTCCGCCAGTATCTCGCCCATGGGCAGTGCCTCCTGCAAATATGTGATCAACCCGACAATTTTATTGCTTATACATCAATGCGGCAACCGTTTACGACACAAACCGGGGACTGCCGACATTTTTTACCTCTCCCTGACTTTTCTGTGAGATGATGTGAGTGTGCGGGAATGCGGTTAATATCGGCGTCCCGGGCAGGAAAAGCGGGGCTTTGGATACTATATTCAAGGTGTGTGAACAAGAGCATCTGGCAGGGTTGTGCAATGCGTTTCAAGGCAACACTCAGCACCCTTCTCCTCGCCTCCTCGGTGGCGATGGGCGCCAGCTTTGACTGCTCAACCGCGCGCACCTTCGTGGAAACCTCGGTCTGCAACAATGAGTTGCTCTCCGCGCTTGACCAGCAGCTCTACGACAGCTACATGGAGATCCTCAACCGCACGGACTTCTCCCCCGACACCGCCGGCTTCTACAAGTCCCACTATGCGCGCCTGACCACCTGCACCGACGTGGTCTGCCTCATCTCCCGCTACCAGGACAGCCTGCGCGACCTCAAGCGCATCGCCACCGAGAAGCAGGTCCCCCTGACCTCGCTGAGCATGGACCGGGTCCCGGATGGCGCCGAGGAGCACTTCGACCCCGATCTCATCCCCGAGGCCTCCATCCATGAGGATCCGGAGGTCTACAGCCTCAAGACCCAGTGCGCGGCCAAGAACTACCTCGCCTGCGACAGTGTCTCGCTTTACTACCGCCACGGCAACAAGGTGGAGAAGGACATCACCGCCTCGCTGGTGTGGGGGGAGATCTCCTGCGCCTTTGGCAGCCCCAAGGCCTGCGGGCTGATTGGCGCCGGCTACTACTACGGCGCCCCGGAGCTGGGCTTCAGGCGCGACAACGTGCTGGCCTTCCGCTACCTCAAGCGCGCCTGCGACCTCCTCCATGACGAGCGGGCCTGCGATGTCATCGGCCAGGCCTACATGGAGGGCCGGATCCTGCGCAAGCAGCCCCAGAAGGCCATTGCCTACCACCGCAAGTCATGCGAATATGGCAAGGAGAAGCGCTGCACCTTTGCCGAGATTGCCACCGAGTGCTCCAAGTACGATCCCTCGGCGTGCTTCTTGTACCGCCAGGCCACCAACCACCTGCGCCTCTCCTTTGACTACCTGCAGACCAAGGACTTTGAGGAGCTGGTGGCGAGCGACCTGCGCCCCACCCCCGCCGTGGACTGACCGCGGTCCCCCACCCACAGGAAAAACCATGGACATCAATACCACCCTGGCCCTCAATGACGGCCACCGCATCCCGCTGCTTGGCTTTGGGGTCTTCCGCGCCCAGGACGGCGACGAGACCTACCGCGCCGTGCTCACCGCCCTCGCCAATGGCTACCGGCACCTCGACACGGCCATGATTTATGGCAATGAGGAGTCGGTGGGGCGGGCGATCCGCGACAGCGGCATCCCGCGCGACGAGATCTTCGTTACCACCAAGCTCTGGAATGACGACGTGCGCAGCGGCAAGGTGCGCCCCGCCCTGGAGGCCTCGCTGGGGCGCCTCGGCCTGGACCGGGTCGACCTGTACCTGGTGCACTGGCCGGCGGATGGCTTTGTGAAGGCCTACCTGGAGATGGTCAAGCTGCGCGATGAGGGGCTCATCACCTCGGTGGGGGTGAGCAACTTCCATGTCTCGCACCTCAAGCGCCTGTTCGCCCAGACTGACGTGATCCCGGTGGTGGACCAGATTGAGTGCCACCCCTACCTGCAGCAGCGCGACCTCATCGCCTTCTGCGCGGGGCACGGGATCGGCGTGGAGGCCTGGGCGCCCCTGGGCGGCCAGGGCTCGGGCGGCGACATCCTGCACAACCCCACCATGGAGGCGGTGGCGCGCCGCCACGAGGTGACCACCGCCCAGGTGGCGCTGCGCTGGCAGCTGCAGCGCTCGGTGGTGATCCTGCCCAAGTCGGTGCACGAGGAGCGCATCCGCGCCAACGCCGATCTCTACGGCTTTGAGCTCGATGGGGAGGACGAGCGCCTCATCATGGGGCTCAACGAGGGGGTGCGCTTTGGGTCCAGCCCCGACACCTTTGACTTCTAGCCCCGCCCTTTCAGGCCTGTAAAAGATGATGCCCCGGCCATTTGGCCGGGGCATCGCCTTTTGCCTTGCGCCTATTGGGCGGCGGGGTAGACGGTGCGCGAGACGAAGCGGGAGAGCAGGCCCTGGTACTCACGGGTGGCGGCCGCGTCGGGGCTGACCGTGTCGAAGGAGTGGCAGACCCCCTGGGGGATGTGCAGCTCCACCTGGACCCCGGCCTCGGTGAGGCGGGCGGCGTAGTCCATGGCCTCGGGGGCCAGGAGGTCAATGCCGCCGGTATAGATGAAGGCGGGGGGCAGCTCCTCGAGATCGGAGGTCCTGGCGAGCGCCGGGGAGTACTCGCGCAGCGCGCGGTGACTGAGGCGCTTGCCGCCTAGGTAGCGCTTCCAGGCATAGGCGTTGCTCGCCGCGTTCCATACCACGGTCTCGCCATCGAGCCCGGGGTGGGGGGTGGCATAGGTGCCGGTGCGGCAGTCGAGCATCGGGTAGGCGAGGATCTGGGCGCGCACCGGGATGCGGTCATTGTCGCGGTTGTGGAGGGCAAGGCCGGCCGCGAGCAGGCCGCCGCCGCCCATGCCCATCAGCATCAGGCGCTCGCGGTCGATGGCCAGGCCCAGGGACTGGGCCTGGTGGTAGATGGTGGTGAGGGCGTAGGCGGCGTCCTCCAGCGGCGCCGGGTAGGGGGCCTCGGTGGAGAGGCGGTAGCGGGGCACCAGCACCTCGCAGCCGGTGAGATCGCTGAGATCCTGGATCTGCCCATAGGCATAGTAGGCGTTGCGCAGCAGCATGGCGCCGCCGTGCAGCAGCACGATGGCGGGCAGGGCCTCGCCCTCCCCGGCGGAGCGGGGGCGGTAGGCCGAGAGCTCGAGGGCCGGGGCGCCCGGGCGCTCCGGCAGGGTGATGGCCTGGCGGTTGATGTCATCGGGCACCGGCTGCGGGGTGATGGCGTTGGCCGCCACGTCGGCGTCGCTGGCGATGCTCATCCTGATGGCGAGCGCGGCGGTGCGCAGCTCAGGATCGATGCGGTTGGGGTGGGTGGCGGCGGTTGCCGTGGCCGTGGCCATGAGGGCCGCGGCGAGAATCAGGGCCGTTTGCTTCTTCATCTTGCTTGCCTTTGCTTTGCTTGTCCTTGCCTGTGCCTGGGGCGCCTACCTGGGGGCGGCCCACTCGCGGATGAATTCCTCGGCGCCCAGGATCCGCTTGGTCCTGACCGTTGACCCCCGGGGGACCACGAACTCGCTCATGCCCACATGCGAGGGCCCGGCGCTGCCCCAGTCATAGCTGTACCCCAGCTGGGTCCAGGGAAATTTCGGGTCGGAGTCCCGGTAGAGGCGCAGCTGGTACTCAAACCAGTTGCGGTGGCTGTCCGTGGTGCCCGGGGGGTAGGTGAGCCCGGCCACCTGATCGTCAATCTCGCCATCGCGCGAGGGGCGGAACAGGTCATGGGGATCGGCGTAGAACTCCACCACCATGCTGTTCTCGCTGTCGGGGGGCAGCCCCAGCATCTGCACCATGCGCATCCGCAGCGCCTCACCGCCCAGGCCCGCGAACTCATCGCGCCTCTGCGCCCACTCGGCGGGCACGGTCACCCAGCTGTCGACGGCGAGGGTGAAGGGCTTGCCGCCCTCCCAGAACCTGGTGTGCCTGGCCTTCATGAAGGAGGCCACCAGGACGCGGTCGCGGCCGTTCTCGGTGATCCATTCCTGGCCGGGGGCGCCGGGGGTGATGGCGAGGAGGTGGTGGCAGGCCTGTTCAGCGCTGGGCGCGGCGGTCGCGGCGAGCGCCTGCGCGTAGGCGGCGCCCTGATCCTGTGGCCCTGTGGCGGTGCGGGGGGCCTCGGAGGTGCAGGCGGCAAGGCCGAGCAGCAGCGCGAGTGAGGCAAGCAGTTTCTTCATGGCGTCACCTAGGTTGGGGACAGGCTCCCAAGTCCCGCGATGGCGGGGCGGGGGCGGGTGCAATTATAGCAAGGCCCCCCAATTTGCATAAAATAAATTGCAAAAACAATTAAGTAATGTGACAGGACTCATGCTTTGCCCGGGCCTGGGGGGATTTTCTCTTTTTTGCCTTGCCAATCAGTGCGTTATGCTGAAAAGGCGACTTGATGGGGAAATGGCGCTTGCCTAATGTTCGATATCGAACTATACTGCCGGGGCAGGCTGGCGCTGGGCCGGCCCTTTTTTCGATGTTATGGTTCGATGTCGAACCAAGGATGCGCAAATGAAAAACCTCACCAGGATCTCCTTTGACCTTAATGCCGTCCGCACCGTGTTCCACGATGCCCTGGGCCTTAGCGGCTGCGAGGCCTCCCTCAACAATTTCCCGGCCAATGCGGCGGTGCCATTCGTGCACGCGCACCGGGAGAACGAGGAGCTCTACATCGTGCTCAAGGGCGCGGGCGAGCTGTTCCTCGACGGCGAGACGGTCGCCATTGCCGCGGGGGACGCCTTCCGCGTGGCCCCCCAGGGCGCGCGCTGCCTCAAGGCCGGGCCGCAGGGCCTCACGGCCATCTGCGTGCAGGCCCGCGAGGGCAGCCTGGGGGCTTTCACCGAGTCTGACGCCACCATCCCCGAGGGGGTGAAGAGCCCGTGGCAGGAGTAGCGCGGGAGCGGGGGATCGTCGCCCTGGCCTCGCGGCTTGCCGAGGGGGGCCGGGACCTGATCCGCCAAGAGCTGCAGGGGGCGGGGCTTACCGACATCCTGCCCTGCCACGGGGACATCCTGCACGTGTGCATGGCGCAGCCGGGCCTTGGGATCACCGAGATTGCCCGCCAGTGCGGGCGCAGCAAGTCCACCGTCTCAGCGATGGTGGACAAGCTATGCGGCCTTGGGTACCTCTCAAAGGAGGCGGACGCGGACGATCCGAGGGCGGCCCGGGTGGTGCCCACCAGGCGATCCATCGCTGCCGGGGCGGCGCTGCAGGCCATCTCGGCGCGCCTCAACGAGCGCCTCGGGGCGGGGATGTCCGAGGCGGAGCTCGATGCCCTCGAGTCATTGCTGGGGCGTGCGGTGCGCAACCTCAGGCCCTAGCTCAGGGCAGGGGATGGGATCCCTGCGCGTCAATGGGCTCGGGCTCAGGCAGCCAGAGCACCTGGTTCTCCTGGTCAAGGCGCAGCCCCACCTCCCCGGGCGCGGGGAAGATCCCCGACCTCAGGATGTTGTAGAGCGACAGCGTGGCCTCTGCGGTCTGCGCCAGGTCATGGCGCAAGGTCGCGGTGGCCTCGCCGAAGGCGATGGCGCTGAGCATGGCGGGCATGCCGTCCACCCCCAGCACCGGGATCACTGCCGCGCCCCCGCCGGGGTGGTTGAACCCCGCCGCCTTGAGGGCCCGCACCGCCCCGAGGGCCATCTCGTCATTGGCCGCCACCACCACCTCAATGCCCTCTGGATCCACGCTGAGGGCCTCCCTGACCAGCTTCTCTGCCATCATGCCGTCCCACCCGGCATTGAGCTCTTCGACCTCATACCTGATGCCCTGCTGGGCGCCCATGCCGTCGAGGAAGCCCTGGCGCCGCCCCTCGGCATTGAGGTTGCTGAGCTCCCCGTTGAGCAGGATCACCCGGTAGGTGCCGTCGCGGTTGCGGTCGGCGCCGGCGTGGCCGGTGAGGTAGCCTACCAGGTACTGGGCCTGCCGCTCCCCGATGGAATAGGGGTTGGAGGAGATGTACCAGGCATTCTGGGGGCGGTTGCCGGGCACCGAGCCGTAGATGATGAGCCCGCGGGCGGCGAGGATGGGCTGCCCGTCCTCATCCCCGGCCAGGGTGGCGGAGTTGTCGTCCACCGGGGTGATGATGATCGGGCCCTCCGAGGCGGTGGCGCAGTCCCTGAGGTGCCCCGACTGGGTGCCGGGGTCAAGCTGCGAGTCATGGACCATGAGCGAGTAGCCGCCCCCGGCAAAGGCCGACTGCAGGGCCAGCGATAGCTGGTGGACGAAATAGTCCCCGCCATCGGAGGCAATGTAGTCCACCCGGGTGGCATCCGCCCCCAGGGCGGGCGATGGCAGCGGCGCGAGGGCCAGGGCAAGGGCGGCGCTGAGGAGGAACCGGGGGATGGCAGGGGTGGGCTGTGCAGGCATGGCTGGGGTGTCCGTTTGGGGGTAATCCCGCAATGTTAGCGCACTGGCGGGGCGGCAGGCCCTGGCAGCCAGTGGGAATGCGCAATTTTGTGCGGGAGATCGCTGTCCGGGAAAGAAAAAAGCGGGCCAGGCGGCCCGCCAAAAGTTGAGTTGTGGAAAGGTTCAATCCGCTAGCGGACGTTCATGATGGCGTCCATGACGGTGTTCTGGGTCTGCAGCGACTGGGCGTTGGCCTGGTAGTTGCGCTGCGCCTGGATGAGGTCCACCAGGGAGACGGTGAGGTCGACGTTCGAGAGCTCGAGGTTGCCGCCCTTGATGGCGCCGGCGCCGCCGTAGTTGGCCTCCTTGGGGGTGGCCTCTCCAGAGGAGAGCGAGGCCTTCCACTGGGTGTCGCCGATCTTGGTCAGGCCCTGGGGGTTGGCGAAGTCAGCGAGGGCGATCTTGCCGATGCTCACGTTGCGGCCGTTGGAGTACTCCGCCTGCACCACGCCGTCCGAGTCCACCGAGCAGTTGATGAGCAGGCCGGTCGAGTAGCCGTCGTTGGTCGGGGACTCGTTGACGGTGAAGGCCGAGCTGCCGTACTGGGTGGAG
>JAILEI010000175.1 GCA_024688225.1 Succinivibrionaceae bacterium | reverse complement strand
CATCTCCGACCTCATGTCACTGGACGTGCGCGAGGTGTGGGTGCGCGGCGAGGACGGGGTGGAGCGGCGCGTGCCCATCGAGCAGGTGGGCACCGGCATGCTCGTGGAGTTCCACGCCGGCGAGAAGATCGTGGTCGACGGCTCGGTGGTCGAGGGCGAGGCCGCCGTCGATCAGGCGGCGATCACCGGCGAGTCGGCCCCCGCCACCAAGCGCCTCGGGGACAAGGTCTACGCCGGCTCGGTGGTCGACCTCGGCGAGATCCTGATCAAGGTTGAGAAGGTCGGCGACGACACCTCGCTCGCGCGCATCGTGCACATGGTCGAGGACGCGCAGAACCGCCGCGCCCCGATCCAGAGCTACGCCGACACCATGGCCGCCTCGCTGGTCCCGGTGTCCTTCATCGCCGCGCTGGTGGTCTTTGCCGTGACCCGCGACGTGCAGCGCGTGCTCAACATGCTCTTCATCGACTTCTCCTGCGGCCTCAAGCTCTCCACGGCGACCGCGATCAGCGCCGCCATCAGCCGCGCCGCGAAGTCGGGCATCCTGGTCAAGGGCGGCAGCTTCATCGAGGCCGCCTCGGGGGTGGAGACCATCATCCTCGACAAGACCGGCACCATCACCCGCGGCCGCCCCTCGATCGTGAAGATCGGCTGCGCGGAGGGCATCCCCGAGCAGGTGGTGCTGCAGATGGCCGCCTCGGCGGAGATGCACTCCTCGCACCCGCTCGCCGTGGCGATCATGGACGAGGTGAGCCGCCGCGGCCTTGCCATCCCGCCGCATGACGACACCCGGACGGTGATCGCCCGCGGCATCGAGGCCCGCATCCCCGCCTTTGCGGGCTTTGCGGGCGGCGAGGTGCTGGTGGGCAGCGCCAAGCTCATGGCGGAGCGGGGGGTGCCGATGGGCCTCGCCTTTGAGAAGAGCTCCCCCTCGGGCACCCTCATCCACGTGGCGGCCAACGGGAGCCTGGTGGGCACCCTGGAAATCTCCGACCCGATCCGCCCGGAGTTCAAGCGCGCGCTCAACCGCCTGCGCTACGCCGGCATCGACGAGATCGTGATGATCACCGGCGACAACAAGGATGCGGCCAAGTCCATCGCCGACAGCCTCGGCCTTGACGGCTACGTCGCCGAGGTGCTGCCTGAGGACAAGGCCAGCTTTGTGGCCGAGAAGCAGCGCGTGAGCAACGTGATCATGGTGGGCGACGGCATCAACGACGCCCCGGCGCTGGCCTACGCCGACGTGGGCGTGGCCATGGGCTCGGGCTGCACCGACACCGCCCTCGAGTCCGCCGACGTCACCATCAACTCCGACGATCCGCTCAAGCTGCCCGAGCTGGTCGACATCGGGCGCGAGACGATGCGCATCGTGCACCAGAACTTTGGGGTGACCATCATCATCAACACCGCGGCGATGATGGCCGGGGCGCTGGGGATCATCACCCCGGTGATCGCCTCGGTCATCCACAACGCCTCGACCCTCGGGGTGGTGCTCAACAGCGGCCGGGTGCTGCTGGACCCGCGCCGCCGCCGGGGCAACTGACTTTGATAACCAAGAAGAAAAAGGAGCAATCCCATGACATTTGACAAGACCATGATCTTCGGCTTCGCGGCAGGGCTGGTGCTCGGCTGCGTGGGCTACCGGATCTACAACGAGAACCGCGACCGCATCGGCTCCGTCCTGGGCAAGTGCGGCGCGGCCGAGGGCGCGGCCGAGGCCGGGGACCTGACCCTGGAGGAGCTCGAGTCGCAGAAGGAGCGCCTTGAGGATCTCATCGCCGAGGTCAAGGCCAGGAAGGAAGGGGAGTAAGCAAGATGTCAGCAACCAATTTCATGATCGGGCTCGCGGCCGGTGCCGTGGTGGGCGCCATCGGGTACAAGTACGTGGTGGTGGACAAGAAGGTCAACGTCGAGGAACTCTCCAAGACGGTGTCGGGCCTCGCGCGCCGCGTCCTGCCCAAGGCCACTGGCCAGGGCGGCGGCATGGGCCGCGGCCAGGGTGGCATGGGCGGCATGGGCGGCGGCCGCCAGGGCTAGCCCATGGCGGCTGAGGAGATGGTGCCCGTCTACGATGGGCACAATGAGTTCCTGCGCCTGGTGCCGAGATCTCAGATGCGCCGCGAGCGCCTGCCGCACCGCGCCACCTACATCGCCTTCATGGACACCCGCGGATCCTTCCTCGTGGAGGTGCGGACCATGTCCAAGGACTACGCGCCGGGCATGCTCGACGCGTGCGTGGGCGGGGTGGTCAGCGCCGAGGATCATGATCCGCTCGAGGGCGCGCGGCGCGAGCTCATGGAGGAGATTGGGGTCGACGCCGGCGCCGTGGCCTTCCATGAGCTCGGGCACATGCGCCTTGACCTCGACAACTGGGGCTACAGCTACGGCTACCTCTACCTTGCGGTGGGGGATCCGGTGACGGTGCGCCAGCCCTCCGAGGTCTCGGGGATCATGTACCTCACCCTCAGCGAGATGGAGCGCCTCCGGGGCTGCTTCACCGGCGACTCCTACAGCGCCTTCCTTGAGATTGTCAGGCGCTCCCGCGAGCGCGGCCTGATGTAGCCAAGGGGTGCCGCCAGGACCGTCCCCCAGGGGGCGGTCCCTTTTTTTGCCACCAAGGGCAGGAAACCCAGGATCATCGGTGTGATGTGAATCCCAAAAGCGGCCCTGGGGGAGCGGCCCTGGCGGGTGGCTTGGTAAAATCTGGGCAACCTGGGCAGGGGTTGCCGGTCCCTGCCTTTCACTTTATCCCATTTTGCTGCGGTGCCTGGCCTTTCTGCCTGAAAGTCCCCGTGCCCTGTGAGGAGAGCCGATGCGGCCACTGAAAAGCCTCCTTTTGACCCTGCCTGCGGCCCTGGCGCTGCTGTCCGCCCCCGTGGCGGCGGTGGAGGGCGCCAAGTTCCTTGAGGAGCTGCAGAATGCGGGGACGCCCTTTTCCGAGGACACGGAAAAGCTGATCCTCGAGGGCATCGCCCAGGGCATCGACCTCAACCAGAAACGGCAGAACCGCTCGCTGCTCTCCTTCATTGCCCAAAAGGCCAGGACCCCTGAGCCGATCAAGGCCGCGCTCGCGCGCGGGGCGGATCCCAACCTCCCGGGCGCCAATGGCCTCACCCCCTTCATGGTCGCAGCAGGGCTGCGCCCCGTGGAGTTTGTCGAGCCCTTCCTCGCCGCGGGCAAGGCGGACTTCACCCGCGTGGCCAAAAGCGGGGAGAACGCGCTGCTGATGGCGCTGCGCAACCGCGACGCGGACAAGGTGCTCGAGGCGATGCTCAAGGCGCGCCCTCCCAAGGAGGCGGTGTCCTTGAAGGGGCCGGACGGGGACAGCCTCATCTTCAGGATTAGGTCACGCCAGGATCCCTTCAACGACTTCAGTCCCGAGAACGAGCGCATCATCCGCCTCATCGGGGAACTCGGCGGTGACCTCAACCAGCAGGATCACGAGGGGCGGACGCTTTTGCAGCGCTCGCTCATCAACTCCCGCGGCCACCTCTCCTTCAGCCCCAAGAACCTTGCCCTGCTGCTGGAGCTGGGCGCCCGGCCGGGGACGGTGGACCGCAAGGGCGACACGGCATTGCACACCCTGGTGGACCATGACCTTCGGGAGGAGCGGGACCTCAAGGCGCTCGAGGCCTTCCTGCGCCAAGGGGCAGGGGAGGCCAAGGATCAGGCGGGCAACACCGCGCTGCTGCGCATGTTCACCACGTCCCTCAGCGACCACAACGAGAACTGCCTCGACCAGGCGCTGGGGGTCTTCATCGCCCAGGGGGCCAGGCTTGACGCGGTGAACGCCGCAGGGGCGAACGTGGTGATGGCCGCGGCCGCGAGCGGCTGCTCCAAGTGCGTGCTGCGCCTGCTTGCCGCCAACGCCCCCGTAACCTATAAGGGGGCGCCCTATCCCCCCTTGTTCTATGCCGCGCAGGGGGAATTGTCCAAGGAGGCGCTCGAGGGCCTGGTGAAGGCGGGGGCGGGCGTGAATGACGCCGATGCCACCGGCCTCACCCCGCTCATGGTGGCGCTGCTCTCCTCGCAGGGCGAGCGGGTCGTTGAGCGGCTCATTGCCCTCGGGGCCAACGTGAACCTCGCCGACAAGTCAGGGCGCACCGCGCTGATGGCGATGGCGGCCGCGGATCCGCGCGTGGGCATCGCGCGGGCCCTGCTCAAGGCAGGGGCCGATCCCGCCGCCCGCGACGCCGAGGGCCGCACCGCCTTGGACTACCTTGAGCGCAGCAACTATTACACCCATCCCAAGTACCAAAAGATATGCCTTGAAATCAAGGAGTACCTGACCGGAGGGAAACAGCCATGAGACACTTTGCCATCCCCCGCCAGGGCCGCACGCTGCTGCTGGCGGCCCTCATCGCCCTCCTGGGCGCAGGGCCCGCCCTCGCCGAGCCCATGGAGGTGCGCTCCTCGGGCAAGGATCTCAGGACTGCCACGCTCAACGCCCAGGTGATGGCGGTGCGCACCGCCATGAACGAGATGGTGGGCAAGGATTTTGTGAAGGCCCACGTCAAGGAGCTGCGCGGCATCATCGCCAACGCCCAGAAGTACTCGGGCCAGCCCGCGGTGGGGACGCAGTCTGCGGGCAAGGGGGGCATGGTGCAGCTGACCGCCACCGTGGACGTGGACCGGGCCGCGCTGGCGAGCGCGCTGCGCGCCCTCGGCGCCACCATCGTCAAGTCCTACCGCGAGACCTTGGCCGAGCGCGGGGCCATTGCCCAGCGCGCCCTCAAGGCGCTTTTTGGCGATGGCTTTGCCCTGGGGGCGGTGAGCACCCCTGCGGCGGCGGTGGGCGGCACCGATCCCAAGACTGAGGAGATCGTGACCGAGAACTATGTCTTCGGCCCCCAGGGCCCCGGGATCTTCTCCCCCCAGCAGCACTTCACCGTCAGCTACCACCGCGACGACGAGTCCGCCAGGAACGAGGGACTGTACACGGTGGTGCCGGCCTCGGTGCCGCTCGGCACCTTCAAGGAATGCGTGGAGGAGCGCGAGAACGGCCTGAGGCTCTTCAGGATGTCCGGGCGGGAGGGCCTTTTGGAACTGATGGCCCCGCCGGTGCCCGGCAGCTATGAGGTGCGCCTCTTCAATGCCGAGGACGGCCCCTGCGTGGCCCGCTATGGGTTCAGGGTGGAGCGCGGCCAGGAGCCGCGCCTTGAGGCCGACCGCAATGTCTTCGCCCCCGAGGAGCGCATGGGGGTACGTTACTCGGGCCTCGGGGAGATCGAGCGGGCCCAGGTGGTGATTGCCAGGGCCGAGGATGCGAACCTCAGGATGAGCGACATGAAGATGGTCGCCCACACCGACGACCTGGACCTCGTCTCGGGCGAGGCGGTGGAGCTGCGGGCCCCCAGGGAGGAGGGGCGCTACTCGCTGCTGCTGCGCTGCAGCGGCTGCCATGACTGCTCTTCATTTTACCAGGTGCACGAGCGCTCCCACGCCTTGGCGCGCCTTGACTTCACGGTCAAAAAGCCGCGCGAGGACGGGGGCTTTGGGTTGCTGGTGCCCCCTGAGGTCGTTTCGGGAACAGGGCTGTATGCCCTGTTCTCAAGGCCCCAGGGCAGCGAGGGCGAGAGCTGGGTGCGGATCAGGCGGGCCGGGGACGCCCCGGACGCGGATCCGGTGCAGGAGCGGCGCTTTGGCGAGGCGGTGAGGGGGGAGCGCCTGGGTGACTTCCATGAGCCGGGCGACTACACCGTGGATCTGTACGCCAAGCGCGATGACCAGCAGCCCGCGGTGTCCACCGGCCTGAGGGTGCTGCCCGGGGCCTGGGACGAGCGCACCGTGCCCCACCTTGAGGTCTACTATGCGGATCTGGAGTTTGGCAGCTACGTCCACTTTGACTACTACGCCAAGTCGGGCTGGGGCGACAGCGGCTTCATCGGCATGGTCCCCGCGGGCACCCCGCTGGACGCCCCCAGCGCCTACAAGGCCGCCGGCAACCACCACATTGGCCTCTCGGCCCGCCGCCACGGCACCTTTGACTACATCTCCACCGAGGGCCTTGCGCCCGGCAAGTACGAGCTGCGCATGTACGACAGCTACCGGGAGGGGGGCAGGCTGCAGGCCAAGGCCGAGGTGCAGCTGAGCAGCGAGGAGGAGACCCGCAAGAAAACCGAGGAGATTGAGCGCCAGCTCGATGAGCTGGTGACGGACTCCGCAACGGTAGCGGTCCCCGGCCGGGGCTGGCGCCACGCGCGCCTGGAGCTCGGCGCCGGCGGCCCGCCGCGCTACCGCCTTATCTCCGAGGTCCCGCGCGAGGAGCGCCAGCGCCAGGAAATTGCCCTCAGGCAGGTGGCCATGAAGGGGGCCTGCGACCTTGACCTCGAGAAGGAAATCAACTACCAGGCAAGGCTGGACCTGACCCTGGGCCGGGACAACAGCGTCCGCGAGGAGCTCGAGAGCTTCGGCAAGTCGGTGCTCACCGAGTGGGCGGTGCCCAACGGCCTGGAGAAGGTGCAGACCGGCTTCAAGATTGCCTTTGACGCGGTGGAGCACGGCAAGGCCGGCCTTGACGCCATGTCCGAGCAGGACTACGCGGCGGCGGCCAAGGAGGCGGCGCTGTTCATGATCAAGACCACCCTCAACGCCTGCAGCGACTCCGACTGCTTCCTCGGCATCATCTCCTCGAGCGAGGACGCGGCCTCAGCCTACTTTGGCAAGCTCTCCGACGAGGAGTTCTTCGCCTTCATGAAGAGGCAGGCCCAGCGCTTCAGGCTCTCAAACGGCGACGGCAAGTTCGCCAACACGCTCAAGACCCTGCAGGAGCCGGTCCGCGCGCGCATGAAGCACATGACCAACATGGCCCTCGCCGAGATGACCCAAAAGACGGCCGACTTCATGATGAACACCGGCTCGGCGGCGCTGGGCGCCGAGGGCGACGCGGGGGCCACCTCGGCCTTCTTCTCCATTGACGAGGACACCGGCGATCTCCAGATCGGCGCCGCGGGGGCCGCGACGCTGGCGGTGGCGGAGGCCATCCTGCGCACCAACCCCAAGTGCGCGGCGGTGATCTCCTCCTCGCGCCTTGCCTACCAGGTCGCGCTCGAGGCCAAGGAGTACGTGCGCGACAGCGCGGTGACCAGCGCCTACCACAACTGGCAGAAGTTCAACGAGACCGACCAGGACTGGCTGATCAAGGAGGGCGGGGTGCGGGGCCTTGGCAAGCTCGGGCAGGCGGACCTCCTCGAGCAGGTGCGCAACATCATGATCAAGACCATCAACAGCAGTCCCATGACCCGCGCCGCGCTAAGCGAGGAGCACCTGGGTCTCATCAAGAACCGCCGCCTCGCCTGCGAGCGCTACGGCAGCCAGTCCGACCAGTGCAAGGCGCTCAAGATCAACAAGTCGGACCTGACCGAGGATGAGATCTGGAACTACCTCAAGAACCAGTTCAGCGAGTGGGACAAGCTCGAGGAGGGCAACCGGGAGTATGCCGAGTTCTCCCGGGGGGTGCTTGAGGACTACAAGCACCTCGACCCCAAGTGCCGGCGCAACCTCGAGGACTACTACAACCGGCACCTCAAGAAGCGGGAGGGGGCGGGCACCAGGCTGTTCAACGCGCTCACCTTCAGCACCGACCAGTGCAAGGACGAGCGGGGGATGTTCGAGGCCTACCTTGGCTTCCGCTCGCAAATGGAGGAGGCCTACAAGCAGGTGCTGCCCGAGGGGGGCAGGCGCTGCGACATTGACAACCCCAAGAACCGCAACGGATACGCCCGCGAGAGCGTGTGCCATGCCCTCAACTACTACACGCGCGATCCCAAGGAGGTGGTGCAGTACATGATGTCCACCATCGCCGATGACGCCTGCTACTGCGGGGTGAGCATGAGCGTGGTCGACGGGAGGCTCTACCGGGCGGGGCAGGAGCCGCCGGCGCGCATGGAGGCCATCGATGAGCAGGTGAAGAGGAAGCTCACCGAGCGGGATCGCAACGCGCAGGCGCGGATTAGGCTGGCGCAGCGGATGGCCAAGTATGACGATCCCCACAAGATCGGCACGGTGATGAGCCATATCGGCGCGAAGGGCGTGCTCAACTGCCTGTGCATGAGGGGGCCGGGGCACCCGGCCTTTGGCGGCGGCTCGTTCTACACCGGCTCAGGCAAGTGCCGTTCCTGCGGGGTGACCGGCCATTGCTGGTACTCGGGGATGTCCTCGAGCGCCGAGGACAAGAAGCTCTGCGGGTACCATGACGTGATCAAGGACTATGCCACCATGCGCAACGCCGAGGAGGCGCTCAAGCCGCTGCTCGGGGAGCAGGAGATCCGGGCGCAGATCATCGAGGGCGACAACTTCCTGCAGCTGCGCCGCCCGGGGCAGTGCCAGGTGCGCTAGGGCAGGGGGCTGGGGCTACAGCCAGCCCTTCTTGCGGAAGAAGAGGTAGGTGAGGAGCGCGGAGAGCGCCATCATGCCGATGGAGATCGGGTAGCCGTACTTCCAGCCGAGCTCGGGCATCTCCTGGAAGTTCATCCCGTAGAGGCTGGCGATCCAGGTGGGGGGCATGAACACCACCGCCGCCACCGAGAAGATCTTGATGATCTTGTTCTGCTTGTGGTTGGTGTAGCCCATCGAGGCCTCCAGCTGGAAGTTGATCTTGTTGGTCAAAAACTGGGTGTGCGGGAGGATGGACTCGATGTCCCCGAGCAGCTCCTCGATGTTGCGGATCTGCCGGTCCTCGAGGGTGCTGTCGCAGGTCTTGCGGATGAAGCGCAGCGCGCGCCGGGTGTCGTAGAGGGCCTGCACCACCTGGCTGTTGAGCTCCTCCTGGTGGATGAGCTCGCGGAGGTTGTCCTCGACATGGGCCTCGTCGGTCATGAGGTCGGCGGTGCGATCGAGGGTGACGTAGGCGTCCTCGATGAGGTCGGAGAGCTGGTCGACCTTGAGGTCGAGCAGCATCAGCAGCACGTCGAGCGAGGAGGAGATCTCGGCGATGTTGCGGCGGATGTAGCGGCGCAGCAGGCGCACGATCGAGATCTCGGTGTCGCGGAAGCTGATGAGCAGGTTGTTGCGCAGCGTGAAGTGCATGTTGGCGCCGCGGGTGTCGTTGGCGAGGCGCTGGGGGAACAGCGACTGGATGTGCACGCCGTCGGTGCCGACGCGGAAGCGGCTGGAGGACTCGATGTCGCCCATCTCGTCGCCCTCGGGGACGTCGTCGACCAGCAGCTTCTCGAGCCAGTCGCGCTCCTCGTCGGTGGCCTGGTTGACATCGAGCCAGATGACATCCTGGCCGATGGGCGCCCCGGGGCTGATCTCGTTGAGCTCGAGGTGATCGTCGCGATCGAGGGTGCAGGCGGTAATCATGGGCGGTGCCTCCCGTTGCGGGGTGGGTCTGGTCCGGCCTGCCTCGCGGCAGGGCATAACATTTTTTCACAATACGCCCCAAAATTCCACCCTGGGCCAGGGCCGCGGGCGCGAGCAATGCCATGGCCGCCGCCGATCCTGTAAAATGGCCCTAGGCAAAGTTCATGGGAGGCTGCATGGCCGAGTCCATTTTCCTGGTGATGGTGGTGTTCCTGCTGGTGCTGGCGGTCACCGACCTGTTCGTGGGCGTGAGCAACGACGCCGCCAACTTCCTCAACGCCGCGGTGGGGTCGCGGATCGCCCCCTTCGTGGTGATTGTGCTCACCGCCTCGGCGGGGGTGCTGCTGGGGGCGACCTTCTCCTCGGGGATGATGGAGGTGGCGCGCAAGGGGGTCTTCTACCCCGAGATGTTCACCTTCCCCGAGCTGATGACGGTCTTCTTCGCGGTGGTGGTCACCGACGTCCTGGTGCTCAACTTCTTCAACTACCTGGGGCTGCCCACCTCGACCACCGTCTCGATCGTCTTCGAGCTGCTCGGCGCCTCGACCTTCGCCGCCCTCTACAAGCTCAACTCCCACGGCCTGCCGCTCACCGACCTCTTCTCCTACATCAAGTCCGACCGGGCGCTGACCATCGTCTCCGCCATCCTCATCTCGGTGGTGGTGGCCTTCGCCGCGGGGGCGGTGGTGCAGTTCTTCTGCCGCCTGCTCTTCTCCTTCCGCCTCGAGCGGCCCTACCGCTACCTCGGCGGGGTGTTCTGCGGCTTCGCCATGACCGCGATCTTCTACTTCCTGGTGATGAAGGGCGCCCGTGACTCGGCCTTCATGAAGCCCGAGTACATCGCCTTCCTCGAGGCCAACACCGACGACCTGCTGCTCGGGCTGTTCATCGCCCTCTCGGTGCTCGGGCAGGTGCTGGTGGCCTTTGGCTGCAACGTGTTCCGCATCATCATCCTCGGCGGCACCTTCGCCCTGGCCTTCTCCTTCGCGGGCAACGACCTCGTGAACTTCATCGGCGTGCCGCTCGCCGCGCTCGACAGCTACGAGATGTGGTCCGCGAGCGGCCTTGACCCCGAGGCGGTGACCATGGAGTCGCTCAACTCCAGCGCGCGCACCAGCCCGCTCTACCTGGCCGCGGCGGGGCTCATCATGTGCCTGACCATCTGCTTTTCCAAGAAGGCGCGGCGGGTGGTGCAGACCGCGATCAACCTCTCCTCGAGCTCGCGCGGCGAGCACGAGCAGTTCGGCGCCTCCACCCCGGGCCGCATCATCACCCGCGTCGGCCTCGGCATCTCGCGGGCCTGCTACAAGGTGCTGCCCCGCCCGGCGCTGGCGCTGGTGGCCTCGCGCTACCGCCGCCGCCCGGTGGTGAAGGGGGAGATCCCGCTGCCCTTTGACCACGTGCGCGCCTCGCTCAACCTCATCATCGCCGCGGTGCTGATCTCCTCGGCCACCTCGCTCAAGCTGCCGCTCTCCACCACCTACGTGACCTTCATGGTGGCGATGGGCACCTCCTTCGCCGACGGCGCCTGGGACCGCGAGACCGCGGTCTACCGCATCTCCGGGGTGATCACGGTGATCGCCGGCTGGTTCCTGACCGGCATGATCTCCTTCTCCGCCGCCTGCCTGGTGTGCATGGGGATGTGCTACTTCGGGACCGCGGGCATCTTCGTGATGATGATTCTGGTGGCCGCGGTGGTGGTGAAGACCAACTTCATCAAGCGCAAGGTGAACAGCCTCGCCGCCTCGGTGCTCGGGTCCGCGCATGACAACGCCGAGCTCTTCCGCGCCGTCGCCAAGGCCATCCCCACCTTCCTCGACCTGCAGGTGGAGTGCGTGCGCCGCTCCCTCGACGCCTTCTTCTCCGACGACGAGCTGGCCTCAAGAAGGGTGCGCAACAAGGCCTCCAACATCCTCGACGGCATCAACCAGACCCGCTCGGAGTACTACACCCTGGCCCTCGACATCACCGACCAGAAGCCGCGCAAGGGCCGCGGCCGCGGCAAGGCCGCCGAGGCGGGGAAGCGGGAGCAGGACGCCCACGCCGCGGTGGACGCCAAGCACTTCTTCTACCTAGCCTTCTCCAACATGCGCGAGGGATCCAAGGCGCTGCTCTACGGGCTTGACCAGGCGGTGGAGCACGTGGCCAACCGCCACACCATCTTCGGCGGGCAGATGCGCCAGTCGCTCTATGACCTGCTGCGCCGCCTCGAGCGGGTGGGTCAGGACATGCACGCCATCGCCGAGCTGCCCACCGCGGAGAACGTGGCGAGCCTCGTCAAGCACGCCAAGAAGCTCAACCGCGACGTGGACCGCTGCCAGCTCTCGCTGGTGGAGCTCATCGGCCGCTCCAAGGTCACCATGCACTCCTCGGAGATGTACCTGACCTTCCTGCAGATGATCCGTGACATCGCCAACCGCTGCGTCTCGGTGGGCATGCAGGAGCGCGCGCTGTCGCAGATTGCGGCGGGCGAGGAAGTGGGCGAGGGGGGCGATCGCGACGGGATGCAGTCGGAGGTGCTGCCCTCGGCCACGGTCTCGGGCAACGAGGCGGTGGCGAGGGACGCGGACGCGGACGATGACGACGACGAGGACGGGGATCAGCCCCTCGTGGAGGTGGGCCTGCCTAGCCCGCCGCCTGCCGCCGCTCCTCAACCTGGCGAAGCGCCGCCCCCAGATCCTCAGCGTCAATCCTGAGCTTTTTCGCGAGCGCGGCGTGCCACTTGGCGCGCCGCACCAAAAGGTCCACCTCCGCGAAGGGATGGCCGGCAAGGCGCGCCGCGGTGGGGGTGAGATCCTCGTCGCTGTAGGGCCCGAGCTCCTCCTCGAGCACCTCCATGACCGCCGCCTCGTCCGGCATTCCCACCTCGACCACCGTGTCAAAGCGGCCCGCGCGCTTGACCGCGGGATCCACCACCCCGAGCAGGTTGGTGATGCCAATCACCAGCACCCGCATCCTCGCGGTGTCGCCGAGGATGCGCAGGAACTCGGCGGTCTCCTCGAGGTGGTGGCCCTCCACGGGCATCGCCCCCTGGGAGCGCTTGCTGAGGAAGGCCTCCATCTCATCGATGATCACCACCGAGGGCGCCTGGCGCTGCGCGCGCTGGAACAGCTCGCCGATCTTGCGCGCGCTCTCGTGGATGTAGGGGCTGCCCACCAGCGCCGAGGAGAGGTCAAAGCGCGGCAGCCCGAGGTAGGTGGCGAGGCGGTCGGCGGCAACCGTCTTGCCGCAGCCCGGGCGCCCGTGGAGCAGGATGTTGGAGGGGAAGTGGATGCCAAAGCGCGCGAAGCTCTCCGGGTCGCGGAACACGCTCACCACCTGCTCATTGAAGATGGAGGTGAGCAGCGGCTGCCCGGCCAGGCGGAAGGGCTCCTCGGGCAGCGGCGCCCTCAGGCGTGGGGTGGGGGTCGGGGCGAGGATGGGCTCTGGCTCCTGCGGCGGCTCGGGGTGGGGGGCCTCGCGCATCCTCTTGGCCTGCAGCGCGGTGAGGTCATACATGGA
>JAILEI010000163.1 GCA_024688225.1 Succinivibrionaceae bacterium | reverse complement strand
GCCACCGCCGCCGGGGCGGCGGACGGGGCGATGGCCACCACGCGCTCCACGGGCGCCCCGGCGAGGGGGGCGGAGTTGCGGGTGATCTTGATTTCCTCGCTGTCCTGCTTGAGGCAAATCTCGGAAATGTCCGACTTGGATACCAGCTCAATCAGCTTTGAGATCTTGTGAATGTCAATTTGCATGCTTGATGTTTCCCAGTGGGTGTAACAGAACTAGGCCGGCTCTGCCGCGCGCAGCTCGGCGGCGGCCTGCTCGAGCGCGAACAGGTAGCCCCGGGTGCCGAAGCCGACGATGACCCCCGCGGCAATCCCGGAGAGGTAGGAGAAGTGGCGGAACTGCTCGCGGCGGTGAACGTTTGAGATGTGGATCTCGATGAAGGGGATGGCAACCCCGGCCAGGGCGTCGCGGATGGCCACGCTGGTGTGGGTGTAGGCCCCGGCGTTGATGAGGATGTAGTCGCTCTGGCCGCGCGCTGCCTGGATCCGGTCCACCAGGTCGCCCTCGTGGTTGGACTGGTAGTGCTCGAGCCCGACCCCGAGCTCCCTGGCGCGGGCCTCAAGCCTGCCGATCACGTCCTGCAGGGTCTCGTGTCCGTAGACCGTGGGCTCCCGGGTGCCGAGCAGGTTAAGGTTGGGTCCATTCATGACCAGGATGCTGGGTCGCTTTTGCATGAGGACATCCTCCTGACGGAATTAGCAAATTTTAGCAAGATCCGGCCATTTTGGTGCAGGTTTTTTGGTTTTTTGCCCCACTTTGGCCCCAAAACCACCCTTTCGCCGTCACCCCGGGCCGGATGTGGGGTGCCAGGGCGCGGGGCCGTGCCAGCGCCAGGCAAAAATGCTAGAATTGCCCAGCTTCGCGCGTGCGTGCGATCCCCTACCTTCAAATTCCCAAGCGAGGAACCAAGCATGAGTTTCATGAACAAGGCACAGTCCATAGCCGACTACGATCCGGAGGTCTGGTCCGCCATCCAGGCCGAGAACCAGCGCCAGGAAGATCACGTGGAGCTCATCGCTTCCGAGAACTACGCCAGCCGCTGCGTGATGGAGGCGCAGGGGTCGCAGATGACCAACAAGTATGCCGAGGGCTACCCCGGCAAGCGCTACTACGGCGGCTGCGAGCATGTCGACGAGGTGGAGCGCCTGGCCATTGCCCGCGCCTGCAAGCTCTTTGGCTGTGACTACGCCAACGTGCAGCCCCACTCGGGCTCGCAGGCCAATGCCGCGGCCTACGCGGCGCTGTGCAAGCCCGGCGACACCATCCTCGGCCTCTCGCTGGCCTCGGGCGGCCACCTGACCCACGGCGCGGTGCCGAGCTTCTCCGGCAAGTTCTACCATGCGGTGCAGTATGGGGTGAACGGGGCCGGCGAGCTTGACTATGACGCCATCCGCGCGGCGGCCATCGAGTGCCAGCCCAAGGTGATCGTCGGCGGCTTCTCCGCCTACTCGGGCATCGAGGACTGGGCGCGGCTGCGCGAGATCGCCGACGAGGTGGGCGCCTACCTCATGGTCGACATGGCCCACGTGGCCGGGCTCATCGCCGCGGGGGTCTACCCCAGCCCGGTGCCCCACGCCCACGTGGTGACCTCCACCACCCACAAGTCGCTGGGCGGGCCCCGCTCGGGCTTCATCCTGTCCAACACCCATGACGAGCAGCTGTACAAGCGCCTCAACTCGGCGGTCTTCCCCTGCAACCAGGGCGGCCCGCTGATGCACGTGGTGGCGGCCAAGGCCATCCTCTTCAAGGAGGCCATGGAGCCCTGGTACGCGGACTACCAGCGCCAGATTGTCAAGAATGCCCAGGTGATGGCTGGCATCATCATGGGGCGCGGCTACAAGGTGGTCTCGGGCGGCACCCACAACCACCTCTTCCTGGTGGACCTCATCGGCCGTGAGATGACCGGCCGCGACGCCGAGGAGGCCCTGGGCAAGGCCAACATCACCGTGAACAAGAACGCGGTCCCCAACGATCCGCGCTCCCCGTTCGTGACCTCCGGCCTTCGGGTGGGCACCCCGGCCTGCACCCGCCGCGGCTTCAAGGAGCCCGAGGTGACGCTGCTTGCCAACCTGATGTGCGACGTGCTGGATCACTACCAGGACGACGCGGAGATCGGGCGGATCCGCGGCCAGGTGGTCGAGCTCTGCCGCCGCTTCCCGGTTTACAGGGACTAGCGTGACCGGCGTCTCCCAGGACGAGCAGTACATGCGGCAGGCGCTGCGCCTGGCCGCGCTCGGCCTGTACTCCACCTACCCCAACCCCGCGGTGGGCTGCGTCTTTGTGCGCGACGGGCGGGTCATCGGCAGCGGCTACCATGTCGCGGCCGGCGGCCCCCACGCCGAGATCGTGGCGCTGGAATCGGCCCACGGGGATGTCCGGGGCGCCACCTGCTATGTCAGCCTCGAGCCCTGCTCCCACTACGGCCGCACCCCGCCCTGCGCGGAGCGCCTGGTGCGCGAGGGGATCAAGCGCTGCGTGGTGGCCTGCGTGGATCCCAACCCCAAGGTGCGCGGCCAGGGCATCGCCATGCTCGAGCGCGCGGGGGTTGAGGTGCTGGTGGGGGTGCTCGCCGACAAGGCCCGCTACCTCAACCGCGCCTTTTTCAAGTCCATCGTCACCGGGGTGCCGTACGTCACGGTCAAGGTGGGGATGAGCCTCGATGCCCGCACCGCCCTGGTGGATGGCTCGAGCAAGTGGATTACCTCCCCGCGCTCGCGCTCGCACGTGCAGAAGCTGCGCGCGCGCTGCGACGCCATCATCACCGGGTCGGGCACGGTCAGCGCCGATGATCCGCGCCTTGACGTGCGCTATGAGGAGCTGCCACCCAAGGTGCGCGCCCGCATCCCGCGCGAGCGGATCCGCAGCCCGCTCAAGGTGGTGCTCGACAGCCGGGCGCGCCTGGACCCGGGCCGCTACCGCCTGTTCTCCACGGGGCAGGTGATCTGGTGCACCGGGGAGGTGGAAGGCTTCCACGGCGAGGAGCGCCTCAGCGAGCACGTGCTGCGGGTGGGGATCCCGCTCAACGAGGCGGGCCACATCCCCTTCACCGCGGTGCTTGAGCGCCTGGGCGGGATGGGCATCCGGCACGCGCTGGTGGAGGCGGGGGGCGGCCTGACCGGCTCGCTCATCGACTCGGGCCTCGCCGACGAGCTGGTGGTCTTTGCCGCCCCCAAGATCCTGGGCCCGGACACCCGGCCGGCGTTCCGCACCTGCAACTGCACCTCCATGGCCAAGGCCATCGGCTACCGCCTGCGCAAGGTCCGCGAGATCGGCGACGACGTGAAGCTGGTCTACGAGCTGACCAGGGACTGAGGGGCGCCATGTTCACCGGAATCATTGAGTGCAGGGGATCAATCGCCAGCCTGGGCAGGCGCGGCGGCGGGCTGCGGGCTGGGATCAAGGTCCCGCCCTCCTTTGACCTGGGCGGGCGGGTGGCCCTGGGCGACTCCATCGCCGTCAACGGGGTGTGCCTGACCGCCTCCGCCCTCCACGGGGACGTGTTCGAGGCGGACGTGTCGCAGGAGACCGTGGAGTGCTCCTGCTTTGGCCGCTACCGGGTGGGCACGGCGGTCAACCTGGAGCTGGCCACCACCCCCCAGACCCGCCTGGGCGGGCACATCGTGCAGGGCCACGTGGACGGGGTGGGGACCGTGCTGCAGAGGGAGGCGCTGGGCGAGGCGTATAATCTCCTGGTGCGCGTGCCCCGCGATCTCCTGCGCTACATCGCGCCCAAGGGCTCGGTGGCCATCGACGGGGTCTCGCTCACGGTCAACGCCATCGAGGGCGATGTCATGCGGATCACCCTTATTCCCCACACCCAGGATCGGGTCAACTTCAGTGACTGGCAGCCGGGGGTGGGGGTCAACCTGGAGGCGGACGTGCTGGCACGCTACCTCGAGCGCCTGGTGGAAGGGCGGCGGGGCGGCGGGGGGCTTACGCTCGCCACATTGCAAGGCAACGGATTTTGAGGAGGCCGCACATGGCGGTGAAAATGATTGAGGGCAACCGCCCCTGCCCCGAGGGCAATTTCGCGATCCTGGTTTCGAGGTTCAACTCGTTCATCACCAACCGCCTCCTCGAGGGCGCGCTGGACACCCTGCGCCGCGAGGGCGCGGTGGATGACGGGCGGATCACCGTGATCAAGGTCCCGGGCGCCATCGAGCTGCCGGTCATCGCCCAGAAGGTGGCCGAGACGGGCAAGTACGACGCGATCATCGCCCTGGGTTGCGTGATCCGCGGGGACACCTACCACTTTGAGGTGGTGGCCAACGAGTGCTCCAAGGGCCTAACCGAGGTCTCGCTCAAGTACGGGGTGCCGGTGGCCCTGGGGGTCATCACCACCAACAACCTTGAGCAGGCGGTGCAGCGCGCCGGCAACGAGGGGGGCAACAAGGGCTCGGAGGCCGCCTCCTCGGCCCTCGAGATGGTCAACGTGGTCAGGCAAATCTAGCTTTTTGGGGTGACAAAGGTGAACACGCGCAAGCCAAGGCAGCAGACCGCCGAGGGGGACATTGACCCCGGCAGGCGGCACAAGGCAAGGCACTTTGCCTTGCAGGCGGTTTACGAGTGGCAGCTCTCGGGCAACGAGCCCGGGGAAATCGTGACGAGCTTCATCGCCGAGCAGCCGATGCAGTCAGCCGACCATGACTATTTCCGGGAGCTGGTGATGGGGGTGACCGCCCGGGCGGGGGTCCTGGACGCGGCGTTCTCCCCTTACCTGTCGCGCCCCCTGGCCGACCTCGACCAGGTCGACAAGGCGATCCTGAGGATCGGGGCCTATGAGTTGACCGAGCACCCCGAGGTGCCATTCAGGGTAGTGATCAACGAGGCCATCATGCTGGCCAAGGCATTCGCCGGCCAGGACAGCCACAAGTTCGTCAACGGGGTGCTCGACAAGCTGGTGCGCGCCCGGGACGGGGGCCTTGGGCAGTAGCGCCCGGCAGCTGGGCGAGTTTGAGCTCATCAGGCGCCACTTCAGCGGCCATGACCGGGCGGAGGGGGTGCGCCTCGGGGTGGGCGATGACTGCGCGGTGCTGGCGGTGCCGCCTGGCAAGGAGCTGTGCGTCACCACCGACAGCCTCCATGAGGGCATCCATTTCTTCCCGGGCGAGGATCCCTTCCTCCTGGGCTACAAGTCGCTCCTGGTCAATGTCTCCGATCTCGCGGCGATGGGGGCCGCCCCCCATTCCTTCACCCTGTCGCTGAGCCTGCCCGATTCCGATGACGCCTTTTTGGGCGAGCTGGCGCGGGGCCTGTTTTCCCTGTCCTCGGAACTGGGGATGGCGCTGGTGGGCGGCAATACCTCGCGGGGACCCCTGGGCATCTGCATCTGCGCCATGGGACTGGTCGGCGCCGGCCAGGCCGTGACCCGCGCCGGGGCCCGCCCCGGGGACTTGGTCTATGTCACCGGCACGCTGGGCCTGCCCGGGCTGTTCGTGCGCGCGGGCTACCATGAGCTGTCCCTGGGCTCCGCGCAGTGGCGCGAGGCCCATGAGGGGGCGATGCACATGCCCCCGCGCTGTGCCCTGGGGCAGTCCCTGTGCGGGGTGGCGTCGGCGATGATTGACATCTCCGATGGCCTGGTGGGGGATCTTGGGCATGTGCTCAGGCGGAGCGGGGTGGGGGCCGAGATCGATCTTGGCCGCTTGCCGGTGCACCCGCTGCCGCTGTCCCTGCTGCCCCGCGCGGAGGCCATTTCCCTGGCAGCCTATGGCGGCGGTGACTACGAGCTGCTGGTGGTGGTGCCCCCCGCAGCCGAGGCGCGCCTGCTCAGCCTTGCCCAGGGGGTGGGGGTGCCGGTTGCCCGGGTGGGGCGGATCACCGCGGGCGCGGGACTGGCGCTGTCCCTGGATGGCCAGGCGGTGGAGCCGCAGCGCGCCTTTGCCCATTTCTGATCCTTTCCCCACTGCGCAAAGTCCCTGCCCAACAGTGTATAATTTCACACTCGTGTGGCCCTGTGCCGCCCCCCGCTGGGGCGAGCCTGGCAGGGTTCCCCGGTTTCCCTTGCTTTGAGAGGATTGCAGATGAAGAAGAGAGTTGCGGCGCTGTCCATGATTGCTTGCGCCATGCTAGCCCTGACCGCGTGCGACAAGGGCAACGCGGCCAATGATGTTCCGGTTGCCGCCCAGAAGAAGGACACCTCCAAGGACATGGGCGTGGCGCCCCTGCCCCAGGCCGTCAAGGGTAGCGGCAAGGTCAACAAGGACAGCAGCTTCCCCGAGAAGGCCGCCTACTCGATTGGCGCCTCGGTGGGTGCCTACCTGCGCCACATGAAGGACGCGCAGGCTGAGTTCATCGGCCCGATGGACAACGAGACCATCCTCCTTGGCTTCCAGGAGGCGCTGGTGGGCGCTGAGTCCCTCGACCACGCCGATGTCGAGGCAACGCTGCGGGCGCTGGATGAGAAGGTCCAGGAGGGCCTGAGCAAGAAGGCCAAGGAAGAGGCCGCCAAGAACCTTGAGGAAGGCAAGAAGTTCCTTGAGGATCACGCCAAGCAGGACGGGGTGAAGGTCACCGAGAGCGGCCTGCAGTACCGCGTGATCAAGGAAGGCGATGGCGACACCCCCAAGAAGGGCGACACCATCACCGTCAAGTACAAGGGCACCACCATTGACGGCAAGGTCTTTGACGAGGCCAAGGAGCCGGTGGACTTCCCGCTCGAGCACATGATCGAGGGCTGGGTTGAGGGCCTGCAGCTGATGAAGGTTGGCTCGGTCTATGAGCTGACCATCCCCTCCAAGCTCGGTTATGGCGAGCATGGCGCGGGCGAGATGATCAAGCCCAACTCGGTGCTGAACTTTGAGGTTGAGCTGGTGGGCATCAAGTCCAAGGCCGGTGAGAAGGCTGAGGTGAAGGCCGAGGAAAAGGCTGAGCCCCAGGCTGAGGTGAAGGCCGAGGAAAAGGCTGAGCCCCAGGCTGAGGTGAAGGCCGAGGAAAAGGCTGAGCCCCAGGCTGAGGTGAAGGCCGAGGAAAAGGCTGAGCCCCAGGCCGAGGTGAAGGCCGAGGAAAAGGCTGAGCCCCAGGCCGAGGTGAAGGCCGAGGAAAAGACTGAGCCCAAGGCTGAGGAGCAGGCCGGCGAGCAGGCCGCCCAGTAGCCTTTCCTGCCCAGGGCAGCCATGGCAAGGGATCCCCCGCGAGGGGGATCCCTTCCTTTTTTGGGGGAACCCGCTACTCGCCGCGGGCGAAGGACGCCATTTCCTCGGCCGTGGCGGTGCCCACCTTGGCGCGCAGCGGCTGGCCGTGGGCATCAATCATGATGGCGGTGGGCACTCCCAGCAGCCCAAAGCGCTCCACCGCCGCCCGGGTGAGGGGGGCATCGGGATCGGTGACATCGATGCGCAGCAGCTTGGTGTCACCAATTTGCGAGCGGAAGCGGGGGCTGGAGTAAACCTCGCCATCCATGGCGTGACAGTTGGCGCACCACTGCGCGGAGAAGGTGAGCAGGCGCGGGGCGCTGGACTGGGACTCGAGGTCGCTGATGCTGGTGATGGCGGTGATCCCCTCGGGCAGGCGCGCCGGGGATGCCCCCAGGCCCAGGAAGGGGAGCGCCGCCACTGCGGCCACCACCCCCAGCGCGATGGCGCCCCGCCGGCCCAGCGGGGAGAGCGCGGCCAGGAGGTAGGCGGCAAAGCCCAGGGTCAGGGCGATGGAGAGGGCGGTGGCCAGGGGGGCAAGATCCCCCATCAGGGGCAGGGCCACGGCATGCGCCGCCCACCACAGGGGAATGGCCATGGCCTGCTTGACCAGGCTGGACCAGGGGCCGCTGCGGGGGAGGATGCGGTTGCCAAAGAGCCCGATGAGCACCAGCGGCAGGCCCATGCCGAGGCCAATGCAGAACAGGGCGGCGGTGCCGAGGGCAATGTCCCCGGTCTCCATCACGTACATGAGCGCGCCTGCCAGCGGGGCGCTGGTGCAGGGGGTGGCGATGATGGCCGAGAGCGCGCCCAGGGCCAGGGCGCCCAGCATGGTGCCCTTGCGCAGCCTGCCGAGCAGGCTGTTGAGGTAGTTGTTGGCCCGCTGGGGGATGGGGAACTCGAGGACACCCGCGCAGATGAGGGCGCAGAGGGCGAGCAGCAGCGCCATGGTGCCCAGGAGCAGCGGGTGCTGCAGGTAGGCGCGGCCCAGGAAACCGAGGCTGGCGGCCAGGCACCCCAGCAGGGCATAGGTGAGCGACAGGCCCAGCAGGTAACTGAGGTTCTGGCGCAGCGACTCGCGGGGCGGCAGCCCGCGCTTGCCCATGATCATGACCGAGAAGATGCCGAGCATGGGCAGCACGCAGGGGGTGAGGTCCAGCGCCGCCCCCAGCAGGATTGCCATCAGGAGCGCCAGGGCGGGGCGATCCCTGAGGTAGCCAAGGAAATCCGGCTCCCCACCGCCCGATCCCTGGGCCTGGGGCGGGGCCGCTCCCAGGGCGTCGGCCGTGGCCTCCACGCGGGGCAGGGCCAGCGTGTGGCGCTGGGGCGGGTAGCAGATGCCCGCGCTGTCGCAGCCCTGGTAGGTGACCGCGAGCTCCTCTCCGCCGGTGCTGGCAAGCACGCTGGCGCGCACCGTGACCGGTTCGGTGAAGATTTCCTCCGGGCCCTCCAGCCCCTCGTGCAAGGTGCCTGGGGGCAGGGGATCAACCATGACCTGGGCGGCGCTTTCCACCTGGATTGAGGAGCGGTACAGGTAGGCCCCGCCCGCGGGGGAGATGGTTACCCACACTGCGCTGCCCCGGGTGCCTGAGTCCACCGCAAAGGGCAGCTCGGCCGCGGGCAGGCCGCCAAGGCGCAGCCGGAAGAGATCCTCGTCGCCGCCGGCGGTGGCCGGCTGGAGCGGGAGGAGCAGCGCCAGCAGGAGCGCGGGGACCGCATTTTTCATGAAAAGGAAAAAATGTTGTGTTAAGTTTGTCATGCTTGGTGCAATGGGCGGAGGCTGGGCGTAAATGCGCTTCATTCTAATATTTTTGGCGCTGTTCATCGCAGAGATTTGGTCACTCTTCATGGTGGGGGCCAGGGTGGGCTTCCTGGGGGTGCTTTCCATGCGCCTGGCCATGATTATTGTGGGGGGCGTCATCGTGGGCTCCCGGGGCCGGCGCCTGAAGGCGATGCTGATGGGCATTCCGGTTAGCGGCAACCACGAGGGCGTGGTCTGGGGAGTGGCCTCGGGTTTCCTGTTCATGTTCCCTGGCTTTTTCAGCGACCTGCTGGGCCTGGCGCTGTGGGTGCCCCAGGTACGGCGCCTGGCGGGGCGGCTGCTGGGCGTGCGGCTGGCGCGGGCGGCGCGCCCGGG
>JAILEI010000149.1 GCA_024688225.1 Succinivibrionaceae bacterium | reverse complement strand
TGGATGTTCTTGGGATTGCCCTTGCGCACGAGGAATACGATGGTTGACGTATAGGGTGCGGAATTATCCGGGAACTTCTTGAGCCAGTCCTTTTCAATAAGACCCGCCTGAGCGATTTCATCTACATCATAGGCCAAAGCCGGCGCGGCTGGCGCCAGGCGAGGTGCCGCGCGCCCCGGGCATGGAGACCTTCCGGTTCATTGACCTGTTCGCGGGCATCGGCGGCTTCCACCAGGCGATGTCCAGCCTGGGCGGCACGTGCGTGTTCGCCTCTGAGATCGACGAGGCCTGCACCGAGGTTTACCAGAAAAACTACGGGATGAAGTCGCTGGTGAACATCCGTGATGTTGGGGCGGGGGACATACCCCAGCATGACGTGCTGTGCGCGGGCTTTCCCTGCCAGGCCTTCAGCCAGGCGGGCGGCAGGGCCGGCTTCTCCGACAAGACCCGCGGCACGCTGTTCTTTGAGATTGTCCGCATTCTCTCCCAGCACCACACCAAGTACATCGTGCTGGAGAACGTCAAGCACCTGGTCAGCCATGACCATGGCAACACCTGGAAGGTCATCAGCGGGGCGCTGCGCGAGCTGGGCTACCGCACCACCCGCGAGCCGCTGATCCTCAGCCCCCACCAGTTTGGCATTCCCCAGACCCGCGAGCGGGTGATCATCCTGGGCAAGCATGACCCGGAGCACGTGGACGAGCCGCTGCCCATCGAGTTCAGGGGACTGCTCACCAAGGACTGCAACTCCATCTACTCCATCCTCGACCAGGGGCCCGTGGATCCCTCCTACAACATCTCGGACTACGAGCGCATGGTGCTTGAGGCCTGGGACGAGTTCCGCCAGGGGGTGGGGGATGACGTGGTCGGCGACGCGATCTGGGTGGAGTCCTTCCGCTTCAAGGGCTCGATGAGGGGCTGGGCCGACTGGCGCATCAAGTGCGTGAGCCGGAACATGCGGATTTATGAGGAGCACCGCCAGTTCATCGATGGCTGGCTGGAGCGGCACAACCAGCTGCGGGACTTCCAGCCCACCCACCGCAAGATGGAGTGGCAGTGCGGGCGCGACATCAAGACCATCTGGGATGCGGTGATCCAGTTCCGCCAGTCCGGGGTGCGGGTCAAGGCCCCCACCTGCTTCCAGGCCCTGGTCGCCATCATCCAGACCCCCATCATCGGCAAGCTCAGGAGGCGCCTGACCGTGACCGAGGCGGCGCGGCTGCAGAGCTTTCCCGTGGACCGCGCCGGATCGCCCTTTTGCGTTGACCCCTCAAGGCGCCTGGCCTACAAGCAGCTGGGAAACTCGGTGAATGTGGAGGTGATCAGGCAGGCGGCGCTGCGCCTGCTGTCCCTCTGATCCCAGTCCCGCGGCCCGGGGCCGCGGGAAAAGTGTGATCGCTGTCGAGATTCTTTCATTTTCCCATCCCCCGGCCCCGCTGGATCCCCAGTGGCGGCGCGGCGCGGCCCGCCCCGGCGCGCGTGGCGGCCATGCCTACCCCAAGGGAATTATGCTATTATCTGCAAGTCTATTTCCCGGTTGGGCGGGCCTGCCTGCGCCAGCCTGGGATTTTGAGTGACGGGGGAGGCCTGCTTCCCTGTAATGCGTTGATTTGGAACCGCCTATGATTAATATCAAGAAAGGATTGGACCTTCCCATTGGCGGCCAGCCCCAGCAGTCGATTGGCGACAGCCCAGAGGTGAAACACGTAGCCCTCATCAGCTCCGATTTCCCCGGCCTGCGCCCCTCGATGAAGGTGGAGCCCGGCCAGAAAGTCAAGAAGGGCCAGGTGCTGTTCGAGGACAAGAAGAACCCCGGATCGTGCTTCACCGCCCCCGCGGGCGGCGAGGTTGTTGCCGTCAACCGTGGCGAGCGCCGCGCCTTCCAGTCGGTGGTGATCGAGGTTGACAGTGACGCTGGGGCGGTCACCTTTGACAAGGTGGCGCCGGATGCGATCCACAACCTTTCCGCTGACGTGGTCCTCAAGGAGCTGGTGGAGTCCGGCATGTGGACCGCGTTCAGGACCCGCCCCTTTGACAAGGTTCCCAAGGTCGGCTCCCTCCCGCACTCCATCTTTGTCACTGCCATTGACACCAACCCGCTGGCGGTTGACCCGCGGGTGGTGATCGCGCAGGACCAGGAGGCCTTCTCCTGCGGCCTCGAGGTGCTCAGCCGCATTGGCGTGCACGTCTATGTCTGCAAGGGCGAGGGCTCGCTGCCGGTCATCCCCGCGGCCAATGTGTCCGAGGAGATCTTCACCGGCCCGCACCCTGCCGGCCTGCCTGGCACCCACATCCACTTCCTCGACCCGGTGTCCGACCAGAAGACGGTCTGGCACATCGGCTACCAGGACGTGATTGCCATTGGCCACCTCTTCACCGAGGGCGAGATCTACAGTACCAGGATCATTGCCCTGGGCGGCCCGATGATGCGCGAGCCGCGCCTCATCCGCACCATTGCCGGCGCCTCCATCGCCGAGATCACCGCGGGCCAGGTTGAGTCCTCGCCTGAGGGGGTCCGGGTGATTTCCGGCTCCGTGCTGTGGGGCAACACGGCGGTTGGCCCCTTTGCCTACCTTGGCCATTACCACCTGCAGGTGGCGGCCCTCGAGGAAGGCGGCCACAAGGACTTCCTGCTCCAGGGCTGGATGGGCCCGGGCTTCAGGCGCCACAGCGCGACCCGTGCCTTTGCCTCGGCCTTCATCAAGCCCGAGTCCTACACCTTCAACACGGCGGTCAACGGCGGTCCCCGCCCGATGCTCCCCATTGAGGTGTTCGACCAGGTGATGCCCCTGGACATCGAGGCCACGGTGCTGCTGCGCGCCGTTGAGATCAACGACGTGGAACAGGCCCGCCTGCTGGGTCTCCTCGAGCTTTCCGAGGAAGATCTGGCGCTCTGCACCTACGTCTGCCCTGGCAAGACCGACTATGGCCCCCTGCTGCGCAGAAGCCTGACCAAGATTGAAGTGGAGGGTTAAGTAGTGTTACAGGACATCATCAGCAAGTTTGCCCCGCTCTTTGAGAAGGGAGGTTTGCTTCACTGGTTCTACCCTCTCTACGAGGGCACCGTGACCTTCCTCTACACCCCGGGCAGGGTGACCACTGGCCGCACCCACGTGCGTGACTACGCCGACCTCAAGCGGCTCATCATCATCGTGTGGTTCGCCGTCTTCCCGGCACTGTTCTGGGGCCTGTACAACACGGGTGACCAGACAGTCTCCGCCATCGCCTCCATGGCCAATGGCAAGGAGATTGCCGCCACCTCGTTCGCGCTCTTCAGCCAGGACTACCACTACGCGCTGGTCCAGCTGCTGGGCGGCACGCTGGGGGCTGACGCCGGGCTGTACAGCAAGATGCTCATCGGCATCGTCTACTTCGTTCCCATCTACCTGGTGGTGTTCGCGGTGGGCGCCTTCTGGGAAGTGCTGTTCTGCATGGTGCGCAAGCATGAGATCAACGAGGGCTTCTTCGTCACCTCGATCCTCTTCGCCCTGATTGTGCCCCCCTCGGTCCCGCTCTGGCAGGCCGCGCTGGGCATCACCTTCGGCGTGGTCGTGGCCAAGGAGCTGTTCGGCGGCACCGGGCGCAACTTCATGAACCCGGCCCTGGCGGGGCGCGCGTTCCTCTTCTTCGCCTACCCGGCCTCGGTCTCCGGCACCAACTGCTGGATCCCGGTTGACGGCTTCTCCGGCGCGACCCCGCTCGCGCAGTGGGCGGAGGGCGGCCGCGAGGCGCTGGTCAACAGCGCGGGCGACCCCATCTCCTGGATGGACGCCTTCCTGGGCAACATCCCGGGCTGCATTGGCGAGGGCTCGACCCTCATGATCCTGGCGGGCGCGCTGCTGATCCTGGTGACCGGCGTGGCCTCCTGGAGGATCATGGCGGGCGTGGTGCTGGGCGCGGTGCTGTGCTCGGCGCTGTTCAACCTCATCGGCTCCGACACCAACCCGATGTTCTCGATGACCTTCCCCTGGCACTTTGTGCTGGGCGGCTTTGCCTTTGGCACGGTGTTCATGGCCACGGACCCGGTGTCCTCGGCCTTCACCGCCCCGGGCAAGTGGGCGTTTGGCATCCTGATCGGGGTGATGGTGATCCTGATCCGCACCGTGAACCCGGCCTACCCCGAGGGCATGATGCTGGCCATTCTGTTTGCGAACTGCTGGGCTCCCCTGTTTGACTACCTGGCAACCTCCCGCAACATCAAGAGGAGACGCGCCCGTGCTTAAGCTCGACAAGAATTCGGTTCCCGGAACCTTTGTAATCATCACCGGCTTCTGCCTGGTGTGCTCCGTCCTGGTGTCGTCTGCGGTGGTGGTGCTTGACCCGTTCAAGGCCGAGGCCGTGGCGAATGACCGCAAGGTCAACATCCTCAGGGTCTCCGGCTTTGAGGAGCAGGGCAAGATTGCCGATGTCTACGCCAAGCACATCGACGCGCGCCTCATCAAGGTCGCGAGCGGTGAGTTTGCGGACCAGGGGCTGTCCAAGGAAGAGGTTGACGGCTACAACTTCGCCTCGCTGGCGAAGCAGCCCAAGACCTCCGAGGCGATTCCCTCCGACCAGGATGTCGCCGGCCTGCGCAACCGCTCCACGCTGATGCCGGTCTACTTCTCCCATGGGGATGATGGCAAGGTGCAGCGCGTGATCCTGCCCTTCTACGGGCAGGCGCTGTGGTCGACCGCCTACGGCTACATGGCGGTGGCCCCGGATGGCAACAGCATCCAGGGGATCACCTTCTACAGCCACGGCGAGACCCCGGGCCTCGGCGGCGAGATTGACAACCCGCGCTGGCAGGCGCTGTGGGTGGGCAAGCGCTTCACCGACGAGCAGGGCGCCTACAAGGTGAGGATCACCAAGAACCCTTCGCAGAAGGACTTCGACGTGGACTCCCTCTCTGGCGCCACCCTGACCTCGCGCGGTGTGGACAATGCCGTCCATTACTGGTTCGGCAACGCCTACCGCCCATTCCTAGACAAGCTCCGCAAGGGCGAGTTTGATCTCGATGCCGCGGCAAAGGGGGAGAGCAAGTAAATGAGCGAAAACGTAAAGTCACCTACCTGGAAAGAGGCCCTGCTGGATCCGATCATCGCCAACAACCCGATCATGATCCAGATCCTGGGCATCTGCTCCTCGCTGGCGGTCACCTCCTCGATGAGCACCGCGTTCGTGATGGGCATCGCGGTCTGCTGCGTGTGCTCCATCGCCAACACGGCCGTGTCGATCACCCGGAACTACATCCCGGGCAGCGTCCGCATCATCGCCCAGATGACCATCATCGCCTCGCTGGTGATCCTGGTTGACCAGGTGCTCAAGGCCTTTGCCTACGACCTCAGCAAGCAGCTGTCGGTCTATGTCGGCCTCATCATCACCAACTGCATCGTGATGGGGCGCACCGAGGGCTTCGCGCTGAAGTACCCGCCGGTGCCCTCGTTCTTCGATGGCCTCGGCAACGGCCTTGGCTACATGCTGGTGCTCTGCCTGGTTGCCACCATCCGTGAGGTCTTTGGCTCCGGCACGTGGTTTGGGATGACCATCATGCCCACCGTCAACAATGGCGGCTGGTATGTGCCCTGCGGCATGATGGTGATGCCTCCCTGCGCGTTTTTCCTGATTGGCTGCCTCATCTGGCTGGTCAAGACCTTCCGCAAGGATCTCCAGGAAAAGCCTGAGTACGAGACCCACCAGGAGGACTTCT
Source organism: Succinivibrionaceae bacterium (assembly GCA_024688225.1). Lineage (GTDB taxonomy): Bacteria > Pseudomonadota > Gammaproteobacteria > Enterobacterales > Succinivibrionaceae > JAILEI01. The sequence goes on along the minus strand of JAILEI010000149.1, from coordinate 21,881 downwards.
GATGCTCGAACATTACCTCTCGCTCCTCGTGAGGAGCCTCTTCATCGAGAACATGGCCCTGGCCTTCTTCCTCGGCATGTGCACCTTCCTGGCGGTGTCCAAGAAGGTGACCACCGCCGCGGGACTGGGTGCGGCGGTGATCATGGTCCAGATGCTGGCGGTGCCGGTGAACAACCTCATCAACGCCTACATCCTGCGCCCTGACGCGCTGGTGCCGGGACTGGACCTGTCGTTCCTGAGCTTCATCACCTACATTGGCGTCATCGCGGCGCTGGTGCAGATCCTGGAGATGTTCCTCGACAAGTACGTGCCCTCGCTCTACAGCGCGCTGGGCATCTTCCTGCCGCTGATCACGGTGAACTGCGTGATCTTCGCGGGCGTGTCGTTCATGGTCCAGCGCGAGTACAACTTCGCTGAGTCCGTGGTCTACGCCTTTGGCTCCGGCGCCTCGTGGGCAATCGCCCTCATCCTGCTGGCCGCCATCCGCGAGCGCCTCAAGTACGCTGACTCGCCGGCAGGCTTACGTGGCATTGGTCTGACCTTCATCACCTCCGGGCTGATGGCGATCGGGTTCCTTTGCTTCTCCGGCATCCAGCTTTAGGAGGGCGTCATGTTTACGATTGTTTCCGGCGTCATCATGTTTGTGGTGGTGATCGCCATCCTGACTGCCTTGATCCTCGCTGCCAAGCGCTTCCTGGTGGCCAGTGGCGACGTTACCATTTCCATCAATGGCGACCCTGCCCTCACCAAGAAGGTGCCTGCGGGCGGCAAGATCATGAACTCGCTCGCCGAGCAGGGGATCTTCATCTCCTCAGCCTGCGGCGGCCGCGGTGCCTGCGGCCAGTGCAAGCTCAAGGTGCTCAAGGGCGGCGGCGACGTCGTCCCGGTGGAGATGTCCCACCTCAACAAGCGCCAGCTCCGTGAGGGGTGGCGCCTGGGCTGCCAGGTGGCGGTCAAGACCGACATGGAGATTGAGCTGCCGGCCTCGGTGCTCGGGGTCAAGAAGTGGGAATGCACGGTGATCTCGAACAAGAACGTCGCCACCTTCATCAAGGAGCTGCGCCTGCAGATCCCTGAGGGGGAGGAGGTGCCGTTCCGCGCGGGTGGCTACATCCAGATCGAGGCCCCGGCCCACACGGTCTACTACAAGGACTACGACATCGACAAGCAGTACCTCGGCGACTGGGAGCACTTTGGCTTCCTCAAGCTGGTGTCCAAGGTTGACACCCCGACGGTGCGTGCCTACTCGATGGCCAACTACCCTGGCGAGAAGGGCCTCATCATGCTGAACGTCCGTATCGCCACCCCGCCGCCACGCGCCCTCGACACCATCAAGCCGGGCATCATGTCCTCCTACATCTGGAGCCTGAAGCCGGGCGACAAGGTGACGATCTCCGGCCCGTTCGGCGAGTTCTTCGCCCGCGAGACCGACAACGAGATGGTCTTCATTGGTGGTGGCGCCGGCATGGCCCCGATGCGCTCGCACATCTTCGACCAGCTCAAGCGACTCGACTCGAAGCGCAAGATCTCCTTCTGGTACGGCGCGCGCTCGCTGCGTGAGGCCTTCTACGTCGATGAGTTCGACCAGCTCGCCAAGGAGCACCCGAACTTCACCTGGACGCTGGCGCTCTCCGACCCGCTGCCTGAGGATCACTGGACTGGCGCGACCGGCTTCATCGCCAACGTGCTGTACGAGAACTACCTCAAGAACCACAAGAACCCTGAGGACTGCGAGTACTACATGTGCGGCCCGCCGATGATGACCAAGTCCGCGGTGGACATGCTCCACAGCCTGGGTGTCGAGGACGAGAACATCCTCTTCGACAACTTCGGCGGCTAGGCTTAACTAGCGGGAAAGGGCCCGATCGCAAGATCGGGCTTTTTTTATGCTGATCAGCAATGGAGCATGCCCGGCAGGCGAGCGCCAGTGCAAATTTGCTGTTGTATAATCGGGGATTATTGGATTTTTCGGACCGTCCCATGCCCATGCTTCCCCACCTTTTGCCGCGGGCGCCACTCCTGGCGCTGGCCCTGCTGCTGCCTGCGGCGGGCGAGGCCGGGCTGTGGGAGACCGGGGAGCTGACCTACCCTTCCGGGGAGGCCGAGGTGGCGGCCTTTGTCAACACTGAGGGCGATGCCCAGCTGCAGGTGGTGATGTGCACCCGCAACGAGCCGCTGCCCTGGCGCTTCTCGCTGCTGCTGCCCTCCTCGCCCGCGATGCGGGGGCTGGTGCGCTGCGAGGTGGAGGCGGGGGAGCGGGTGGCCGCCGCCTATGCCGAGGTGGTGGGCAACACCCTCGAGTTCCAGCTCGACGAGGAGGTGGTGATTTCGCTCACCGACATCCCCTCGCTGTGCTTCCGCTTTGAGGAGCAGGATGCCCGGGAGCTGGGCCTGCCCGCCGTGCTGCCGGTGGACCTGCAGGGGGCGGATCTCAACATCCGCCACGCCGCCGCGGAGTGCGCGGTCCGCTGCACCTCCGGGGATTATGCCTGCAACCGCTCGCTGGTATCCTCCCTGCTCTGGCCGCGCCTGGGTCCCGACCCGGCGCGGGTGGCCGAAATCGGGCGGCTGTGCTCGGGCCCGGAGGGGACGGAGCACCCCGCGTTTGTCCCCAGTGAGACCTGCAAGCTGGCGCTGGACCGCCTCTATGAGCACGATGGCCAGGGGCCGCTGTCCTTCATCCGGGAGCTGTTCAGCGACGAGAAGGGATCCTACGCTGCCTACCGGCAGCAGTGGAACGAGCTGGCGGCCCTGGCGGTAACCGGGCCGACCCAGGAGCTGCCCACGGTGGATGACACCGACTGGTACCTGTTCCTCTATGCCTGCAGCGGCGCCCCTGAGCTGCGCAACTTCCCGGCCTCCTTCCACAGCGTCATGGGCCTGGACGCGGATCCCACCACGCTGCTCTATGACATCGACAGCCGCTATGAGCTGGAGATCCTCAAGTACACCGCGGTGTTCCTGCGCCGCAACCTCGGGCGGGCGGGGATCGCGGAGCGCCTGGCCAAGGCCCTGGGGACCTGGCAGGACTTCTACCGGGAGTTCACCACCATCCTCCCCAAGGTCAAGCTGGCCAAGGCCACCCGGCCCATCATGTACCGCCAGATGCTGATGCGCCTGTGGCGCCTCTCCGGCATGCCCGAGGGCCTGCACTACAGCCCGGAGCATGCCTTCCGCCAGGGCACTGGCGGGCGCACCCTGACCCGCGATCCCCTCGAGGCCAACTGCTCAATCTTTGATGGGGAGCGGGGGGATCAGTTCTTCCATGCCTCCGCGGCCTGCGTGCGGGGCATTGACGCCGAGCTGCGCGGCGCGGGCTTGATCCGGGGATCCTTTGAGGGGCTGCGCAAGAGCTGGGATGAGTTTGCGCGGCTGTGGTCAGGCTCGATTTTCTACTCCGACAGCCTCGATGACGCAGTGGGATCGGAACTGGCGTCAGGGTTTGCCCTGACCACGCTCTCGATGCACCGCATCTACGGCTTTGGCGACTATTTCCTGCTGCGCGAGTGCATCTCCAGCGAGGACAGCGACATTTGCGCGCTGGAGGCAGACCGGGCCTATGACTCCTACCGCCAGGAGCTGCGCCACCTGATGGAGGCCATCTCCAAGGTCTCAGTCGCCGATGCCACCACCCTCAGGCGCATCTCGGAGCTCTGGGAGCGCTACTATGCGGAACTGCGCGCCTACCTCGGCGCGCTCCGTGACTCGGGGATGCTGGATCTCTGGAAGGTGGAGCTGGTGCGCGGGGTGGCGGCGATGGCCCAGGCCAACGCGATCATCAATGCCAGCTACAACCGGGAGGCGGTGCTCGACGATGACTGACCCAGGCCGCGCCCCGCTAGTGGGACGCCACGGGGGTGAAGAGCATGTAGAAGGACCACACCACCCCAATGCAGGCCAGGGAAAGGATGAGCAGCTGCACGATGGCACGCTGGTAGGCGGCGCCGATGCAGAAGAAAACGCAGATCAGCACGCCGCAGAACACGGCCATGCTGTTGGTCGGGAAAATGATGATGAGCGCGGTGAGGACCACCGTGAGCACCACCGAGCAGATGAAGATATGGCGCTTCTTCAGCCGCCGGCGACGCTCCTGCCTTAGTTGCTCAAGCTCTTCCGAAGTCAAGTTGGCCCCAAGAGAAAGACTGCCGCTGCCGCGGCGGAACTTTGCGCAATCGCCCGTCTGGGCAAGCGCTAATTATGCCCCCGGCGCCGGGCTTTGGCAAGGCGCTAGGGTTCCTGCCCCTGATCCCCATCCCCCTGGTCGGCCCCATTGCCCGGGGCGCTTTCCAGCACCGCCTGCAGCTCACTGATGACCTTGGCCCGCTGCTGCTGCCCGAGGCGGCGGCCGTCAGTGTCGGTGACGGTGAAGTAGTCATCGGCGCGCTCGCCGGTGGTGGTGATGCGGGCTGACCTGATGAGGCAGCCGCCATTGGCGAGGGCAATGCAGATCCTGGCCAGGAGGCCGGGGCTGTCGAGGGTGGAAATCTCGAGGTCGGTGAAGCGCCCCCGGTTCTCGCCCAGGTAGGAGATGGAGGTGGGGATCCTGAACAGGCTGGCGCGGCGGCCGGTGGCCGCAGGCAGCATGGAGAGGGTGGGGATCTGGCCGAAGCAGCCCATCAGCGACTTGCGCAGGGCGCTGAAGCGCTCGGGATCCAGCGGCTCGCCCCGCCTGGTGTGGATGATGATGGAGCACAGGGTGTGGCGATCGCGGGTGTGGTGGATCCGGGCGCTGTTGACGTCGAGGCGCTTGGAGGCCATCACCAGGGCGGCGTTGGCGAGGAAATAGGGGCGCCAGTGCATCCAGATCATGACCTCGGTGCCGATCCCCGGGCGCTGGGCGAAGAGCACCAGCGGCTCATCGCGCCCCTGCGCCGCCAGGATGGCGCCAAGGTGCCAGGCAATGTCCTGCGGGGTGAAGTGCACCAGGTAGGTGGCGGGGAAGATTTCGAGCACCCGGGCGCCCTCGGCGCGCGCGGCCTCTGGCAACTGCCGCAGCGCCAGGCCGCGGTTCTCCTCCGCGTGCAGCACCAGGTCGCGGGCCTTTTCCGGGCCCTGGCGCAGCGCCTGGCGGGTGGCGAGGTAGAACTGGCGCAGCAGGCTGTCCTTCCAGGTGGTCCACTCACGCTCATTGGTGCCGTTGATGTCGGCCACGGTCAGGCAGTAGAGCAGGTTGAGGTGCTCCTCGTCCTCGACCAGGTCGGCGAACTCCCCGATGACCTCAGGGCTGGAGGTGTCGCGGCGCTGGGCGAAGGCGGACATCTGCAGGTGGTTGCGCACCAGCCAGGAGATGAGCCGGATCTGGTGCTCGGTGTAGTTGTGGGTGCGGCAGAAGTCCAGCGCCAGCTTGGCGCCCTCCTCGGCATGGTGCCCGCCCCCGCCCTTGCCCAGGTCGTGCAGCAGCGCCGCGGTGCTGAGCGCCAGCGGCTCCGCCACCTGGCTGCTGACGCTGCGGAACAGCGAGAGGCCGCTGCCCTCCGAGGACTGCAGGGCGTTGATGTTGAGCATGACCCGGATGGTGTGCTCGTCCACGGTGTAGCAGTGGAACATGTCAAACTGCATCAGCCCCTCGATGTGCTCCCACTCGGGCATGTAGGCCGAGAGGATGCGGCACTGGTGCATGAGGGGCAGCGCGGTGGCCAGCGCCCCCGGGGTGAGCAGCAGGGTCTTGAAGATGCGCCGGCAGTCGGGGATCACGCACAGGTAGCTTTTCAGGTTGCGCCGGGCCTCGCGCAGCGCGCGCAGGCAGTTGATGTGCAGCCCGGTGATGTTGCCGCGCTGGGCGATGACCAGGAAGAGCTCCATGATCTTGATGGGGTTGGAGAAGGCGTCCATCGCCATCACGTCAATGAGGTTCCCGCGCTGCACGAAGTCCACGCTGATGAAGGACTGGCTGTCATCGCCCACGAGGTGCCCGGTGATGGCCTGGGCGTGCAGCTTGAGGCCCATGCCGCTGAGCTCATGGACCCTGCCGAGGATGCGGAAGAAGGAGCGCATCATCCGCTCCACCGGGCGGTTGCCGTCAGTGCCGTAGCCCAGCAGCTGCGCCACCCCCTTCTGGCGGTCCAGGGTGAGGCGGTCGTCGGGGCGGGAGATTACGGAGTGCAGCGCGTAGCGGACCTCAAAGAGGAAGCGCTGGCACTCGCGCAGCTCCCCGGCCTCCTGGGGGGTGAACACCCCCAGGGGCGGGGCCGCGGGCCCCCGCATCTGCGCGCGGAACCCCTCCAGCCAGCGCAGCGCCTGGAGGTCCCGGAGCCCGCCGGGGTTGTTCTTCACGTCCGGCTCGAGGCGGAAGGTGGTGTCCTCGAAGTGGTGGTGGCGCTCCTCCTGCTCGGCGACCTTCTCGCTGAGGAAGCGCCGCTCGCCCCAGTGCTGGTCGGCGCGCAGCGCCTCGAGCAGCTCCTTGTAGACCTGCGGCGAGCCGGTGATGAGGCGGGTCTCCACCAGGTTGGTGCGGGTGGCGACATCGTCGCGGCACTGGAGCATGGTCTGGCGGATGGAGCGCACCGAGGATCCCAGGTCGAGGTGCAGGTCCCAGAGGAAGGACATGAAGCCGGAGATGCTGGCCTGGCACTCTGGCGAGAGGTGGTCCAGCCCCGAGGTCAGGAGCAGGTCGATGTCGGAGTGGGGGAACAGCTCGGCGCGGCCGTAGCCGCCCACCGCGATCAGGGACAGGTAGTCATACTGGTCGAGCCCGAAGCGGCTGAACAGGCCCGCGAGGAGGCTGTCCATCCACAGCGCCCGGCGCCGCAGCAGGAAGCCAATTTCGCAGCCGCGCGCGTAGGCGCCGGCAAGCGCCTGCCCCTCCAGCTCCAGGCGCTCCCGGCCCTCGGCCGCGGTGGCGGGCAGCGGGGCGCCGAAAGGGCCGAGGCCCTCGGTAAGATCCTGTTCCTCAACCTTGCGGGGTACGGAGATGGTCTCGTACATCGGGCAGGGCCCCGCCCACTCAGAGGGTGAGCTGGTAGTCGACGGGCTCGCCGGCCCGGATGATCCTGGGGAAGCGCTCGTCGCTGCGCAGGGTGAGCACCTCCACCCCGTCCGCGGTGACCAGCAGGGTGTGCTCCCACTGCGCCGAGGGCTGGCGGTCGGCGGTGGTGGCGGTCCAGCCGTTCTTGGCGCTGACCCGGCACTTGTGGGTGCCCATGTTGATCATCGGCTCGATGGTGAAGGTCATGCCCTCCTTGAGGGTCAGGTGGCTGTTGTTGCGGAAGTGGAGCACCTGGGGATCCTCATGGAAGGAAATGCCGATGCCGTGCCCGCAGAACTCGCGCACCACCGAGAAGTGCTGGTGGTCGGCGAGGCGCTGGATGGTGTCGCCCACCTCGGTGAGGTCGGCGCCGGGGCGCACCAGCTTGATGGCCTCGTACAGCGCGGTCTGGGTGCAGCGGCAGAGGCTCAGGCGCACCGGGGCGGTGTGGTCGCCCACGATGAACATGCGCGAGGTGTCGCCATGGAAGCCGTCCTTGATCACGGTGACGTCGATGTTCACGATGTCGCCCCGGTGCAGGACCCGCGCCCCCGGGATGCCGTGGCAGATTTCCTCGTTGACGCTGATGCAGGTGCAGCGGGGGTAGCCGTGGTACCCGAGGCAGGCTGAGATGGCGTGCTGCTCATCCTCGATGTAGCGCTGCATCATCTCATCGAGGGCAAGCGTGGTCACCCCATGCTGGACATGGGGGGCAATCATCTCAAGCACCTCGGCGGCCAGGCGGCCGGCGACGCGCATCTTCTCTATCTCTGACTCTGACTTAAGGCTGATGTTCATTTCCTGCCGGCGGCGCGGGAAAAGGCGCTGGCGCCGCCTCCCTCCTGAATCGAAATGGGCGCTGGCCGCGCCCCCACTGGCATTCTAAGCCCTGGCTGGTAACTTGGCAAAAAAAGCCCGCGGGGCGCCTCACAATTCGTGTTAAAATCCGACCGCCTCGGGTGTGCCAAGCGCCCGGGGCAGGAACTTTTTTTGGAAAACGCACGCTGCCTTGAAAACGTGGATCCCGGGGTGCCCCATGCGGGCCAGGATCGCGGGGCGGCGGAGGCACAACCCCCAGAGGAAAAAAAACATGTCATCTGTAACCATGCGCGAGATGCTCCAGGCCGGAGTGCACTTTGGACACCAGACCCGTTACTGGAACCCGAAGATGAAGCCCTATATCTTCGGCGCCCGCAACGGCGTGCACATCATCAACCTTGAGAAGACCGTGCAGCTCTATGAGGAGGCGCTGAACTTCCTGGGCAACGTGGTCTCGCACAAGGGCAAGATCCTGTTTGTCGGCACCAAGCGCGCCGCCTGCGACAAGATTGGCCCCGCGGCGACCGCCTGCGGGCAGTTCTACGTGGACCACCGCTGGCTGGGCGGCATGCTCACCAACTGGAAGACGGTCCGCCAGTCCATCCAGCGCCTCAAGGATCTTGAGACCCAGAAGGCCGATGGCACCTTCGACAAGCTGACCAAGAAGGAAGCCCTGCTGCGCACCCGCAACCTCGAGAAGCTCAACCGCAGCCTGGGCGGCATCAAGGATCTGGGCGGCCTGCCCGACGCGCTGTTCGTCATCGACGTTGAGGTCGAGCACAACGCGATCAAGGAGGCCAACAACCTGGGCATCCCCGTGGTGGCCATCGTTGACACCAACTCCGATCCTGAGGGCATCAACTACGTGATCCCGGGCAATGACGACGCCATCCGCGCCGTGGACCTCTACCTGAGGGGCCTGGTGGAGACGATCAATGCCGCCCGCGCCAACCTGACCCGCGCCGAGGTCGAGCAGGTGAACAATGCCAGCGACGCCCAGGAGGCCGCCCCGGCCGCCGAGGAAGGCGCCGCGGAGTAGGTCCCGCGCTAGCGGATCAAGGCCGGCCCAACCGGCCTTTTTTTGGACTGGAACCCATATTTTCAAGAGGAACAAAGGGATGGCAAACATTACTGCCGCAATGATCAAGGAACTCCGTGAGACCACCGGCGCCGGGATGATGGACTGCAAGAAGGCGCTGACCGAGGCCAACGGGGACATGCAGGCCGCCATCGACGCGATGCGCAAGAAGGGCATGCTCAAGGCCGCCAAGAAGGCCACCCGCGTGGCCGCCGAGGGCATCGTGGTCTGCAAGCGCGACGGTGACCGCGCCTACCTCGTGGAGGTCAACAGCGAGACCGACTTCGCCGCCAAGAGCGAGCAGTTCCTGGCCTTCGCCGACCAGGCCGCCGAGATTGCCTGCAAGAACGACATCTCCGACATCGAGGCCCTGCGCAACGCCGACTTCGGCGGCCAGACCGGCTCCGAGGCCCTGACCGCGCTGGTCGCCAAGATTGGCGAGAACCTGCAGCTGCGCCGCGTGATGAAGCTCGAGGGCAACCCGCTGGGGGTCTACATCCACTCCGACAAGCACATCGGCGTGCTGGTGGCGCTCAAGGGCGGTGACGAGCAGGTGGCCAAGGATCTGGCCATGCACGTCTGCGCCTTCCGCCCGGACTTTGTCCACCCTGAGGACGTCAGCGCCGAGGTGGTGGCCCACGAGCGCGAGATCCAGATCGAGATTGCCATGAAGTCCGGCAAGCCCCGCGAGATCGCCGAGAAGATGGTCAATGGCCGCATGGCCAAGTTCACCGGCGAGGTCTCCCTCACCGGCCAGGCCTTCCTCAAGGATCCCTCCATCACGGTCGGCCAGTACCTCAAGCAGCACGGCGACGCTGACGTGGTCAGCTTCGTGCGCCTGCAGGTGGGCGAGGGCATCGAGAAGAAGAGCGAGGACTTCGCCGCCGAGGTCCAGGCCCAGATCGACGCCAGCAAGAAGTAGCGCCAGGCGGGGAAGCACATGGATTCATCCACCAAGAAGAGAAGGATCCTGCTCAAGCTCTCGGGCGAGGCCCTGGCCGGCGCCGGGGGCTTTGGCGTTGATCCTGGCGTGCTCAGGGAAAGCGCCAGCCTGGTGCGCGAGCTGCTTTCCCGCGGCATTGAGGTTGCCCTGGTCATTGGCGGGGGCAACATCTTCCGCGGCGCGGCGCTGCAGAAGGCGGGCTTTGACCGCACTGCGGGCGACCAGATGGGCATGCTGGCCACGGTGATGAACGGCATTGCCATGCGTGAGGAGCTGATCCGCCAGGGCGCGTGCTGCGACCTGCTCAGCGCCCACGGCATGCCCACCATTGCCACCCAGTACGAGCCGCGCCTCGGGCGCAACCTGCTCGCCGCGGGGCACGCCGTGATCGTGGCCGGCGGCACCGGCTCGCCATTTTTCACCACTGACACCGCCGCCGTGCTGCGCGCGGTGGAGCTGTCCTGCGACGAGGTGCTCAAGGGCACCAAGGTGGATGGCATCTACAGTGCGGATCCCATGGTGGACAAGTCTGCCACCAAGTTCCCGCGCCTGACCTTTGCCGAGGTGATCAGCAAGGAGCTCAAGGTCATGGACCTGACCGCCTTCGCGCTGGCCCGCGAGCACAACATGCCCATCCGGGTGTTCTGCATGCAGGAGCGGGAGCGCTTCCTCAGGGCGGCGCTCGGCGAGGATGAGGGATCCCTGGTCAAGGACTAGAAAGCAAGCAAGAACATGGAGATAAAGTCATGGTCAATGACATTGTGAATGACGCCGAGGGGCGGATGAAGAAGGCGCTTGACGCGCTCAAGAACCGCCTGGCCAAGATCCGCACCGGGCGTGCCCAGCCGGGCATCCTGGACGGCATCATGGTCGAGTACTACGGCACCGCGACCCCGCTGCGCCAGGTGGCGTCGGTGAATGTCGAGGACGCGCGCACCCTCAAGCTGTCGGTGTTTGACCGCAACGCGATCAAGGACGTGGAGAAGGCGATCCAGAAGTCCGACCTCGGGCTCAACCCCGTGGTGGCGGGCACCGAGATCCGCGTGCCGCTGCCGGCCCTCACCGAGGAGCGCCGCAAGGAGCTGGTGAAGGTGGTGAGCAAGGAGGTCGAGCAGACCAAGGTCGAGGTGCGCAATGTCCGCCGCGACGCCAACAACCTGCTCAAGCAGCAGCAGAAGGACAAGGAAATCTCCGAGGACGAGCAGCGCGGTGGCGAGGACAAGATCCAGAAGCTCACCGACCGCACCGTCAAGGAGTGCGACGCGCTTTCCGCGGCCAAGGAAAAGGAGCTGATGGAAATCTAGCCCCGGCGGGAGGCAGCGATGGCACGGCCCGAGGCGGGTCCCGGGGGGCGGATCCCCCACCATGTGGCAATCATCATGGACGGCAACGGCCGCTGGGCCCAGGGCCGGGGGATGATGCGCGTGGCCGGCCACCGCGAGGGGGCCAGGGCGGTGCGGCGCGTGGTTGAGGCCGCGGCCCGCATGGGGGTGGGCATCCTCACCCTGTTCGCCTTCTCCAGCGAGAACTGGAACCGCCCGGGCAGCGAGGTGGGCGCGCTGATGCGCCTCTTCGCGGTGGCGCTGCGGCGCGAGCGGCAGGGCCTGCTCGACAACGGCATCCGCCTGCGGCTCATCGGGCGGCGGGAACGCTTCAGCGACTCCCTGCAGCGCGCCATTGCCCAGGCCGAGGAACTGACGGCGGGCGGCACCCGCATGACCCTCAACATCGCCGCCAACTATGGCGGCCGGCTTGACCTGCTGGAGGCGGTGCGCCGCCTCGAGCGCCGCCGCGCCGCGGGCGGGCTGGACCCTGAGTCGCTGACCGAGTCCGACCTGGCCGCCGAGCTCTACGAGCCCACGGACGTGGATCTCCTGATCCGCACCGGCGGGGAGCGGCGCATCAGCAACTTCCTGCTGTGGCAGTGCGCCTACAGCGAGCTTTATTTCACCGACACCCTGTGGCCGGACTTTGGCGAGCCTGACCTCAGCGCGGCCGTGGACTGGTATGCGTCGCGCGAGCGGCGCTTTGGCCGCACCTCGGCGCAGGTCCACGAAGGGGGGGACTGATGGGGATCCGGATTGTCACGGGCGCGGCGCTCATTGCCGCGGTGCTGGCCTGGCTGTTCATCGCCGACTATGCCGTCTTCACCATGGGCGCGCTGCTCATGTACATGGTGGGCGCCCATGAGATGGGGCCGCTCAGCGGCCTGCGCTGGCGCCATGGCTTCCTGCTCGCGGCGGTGCTGGCCGCCTGCGCCACCTTCTACTTCGCGGTGCCCGGCGACTTTGTGCTGGGCAAGATCCCGCCCTTCGCCCATTGGCTGGTGTACTCCAGCATGCTGGCCTGGATCCCCTCGCTGTGGCTGCTGGCCCGCTACCCGGGGGGCACGGGATGGCACCGCTCGGGGATCCTCTCCCTGCTCTACGGGCTGCTGATGCTGCTGCCCTTCCTCATTGGGGTGCTGATCATCAGGTCCGACAACATGGCCCTTGACCACCGCCAGGGCGCGCTGGCGCTGCTCTCGGTGATGATGCTGGTGTGGTGCTGTGACAGCGGCGCCTACTTCTGCGGGCGCCTCTGCGGGCGCCGCAAGCTCATCCCGAGTGTCAGCCCCAACAAGACGGTGGAGGGCCTGCTGGGCGGCCTGGCGCTGGCGGCGGCCGCCGCCGCGCTGCTCTGCCACCTCGGGATGTTTGGATCCTATGGCGAGAGCCGCGTGGCGCTGATGGCGGCGGCGGTGGGCGCCATCGCCTTCTCCGTGGAGGGGGACCTGGTGGAGAGCATGCTCAAGCGCATGGCGGGCATCAAGGACTCCGGCCGGATCTTCCCCGGCCACGGCGGCATGCTGGACCGCATCGACTCCGAGCTGAGCGCCATCCCGGCGTTCCTCACCATCCACGCCCTTGCCCGCGCGCTGGGGGCCTGACCATGGCCAGTCCCGCCTCACCCCTGGCGATTGCCCTCCTGGGCGCCACCGGATCCATCGGCTCCAGCACCCTTGATGTCATCGCCAGGAACCCGGATCGCTACACCCTGCACTCAGCGGTGGCGGGCGCGAATGACGCGCGCATGCTGGAGGTGGTGCGGGAATTCTCGCCCCGCCGGGTGGCGATGCGGGACGAGGCCGCGGCGCGGCGCCTCCGCGAGCGGGTGGCGGCCGAGGGCCTCAGGACCGAGATCCTCTCCGGCGAGGCCGGGGTGCTCGAGGTGGCGGGCGACGGTGAGGCCGGTTACACGGTGAGCGCCATTGTGGGCGCCGCCGGCCTGCGCCCGACCCTGGCCGCCCTCCATGAGGGCGCGACCATCGGCCTTGCCAACAAGGAGTCGCTGGTGATGACGGGGCGGATCTTCTTCCGCGAGCTCTCCCGCCACCATGCCCGGGTCCTGCCCATTGACAGCGAGCACAGTGCCATCTTCGAGTGCCTGCCCGCCGCGGCGCAGCAAAGCCTTGGCTCCTGCGATCTCAAGGCGGCGGGGGTGCACCGCATCCTGCTCACCGGCTCCGGCGGGCCGTTCCGCGACACCCCCCTCGCCGACCTGTGCCGGGTCACCCCGCAGATGGCGGTGGCGCACCCGGTGTGGAGCATGGGCCCCAAGATTTCGGTGGACAGCGCCACCATGATGAACAAGGGCCTCGAGTTCGTGGAGGCCCGCTACCTGTTCAACGCCCGCCGCGAGGACATCGAGATTGTCATCCACCCCCAGTCGGTGGTGCACTCGATGGTCTCCTACCGCGACGGGGCGCTGCTGGCCATGCTGGGGCGCCCGGACATGCGGGTGCCCATTGCCCGGGCCCTCGCCTACCCGGACCGGGTGGCGGGCGGGGTGGAGCCCCTGGATCCCATGGCGCTCAACGGCCTCTCCTTTGCCCCGCCCGATTTCAGGCGCTACCCCTGCCTGGGGCTGATGATGGAGGCCAGCGCGCGCGGCCAGGGGGCCACCACGGTGGCCAACGCCGCCAATGAGGTGGCCAATGCCGCCTTCCTGGCGGGCCGCCTGCCCTTCACCGCCATCGCGGACACGGTGTCCCACGCCCTCGAGGGGCTGGGCGCCGAGGATCCCCAGGATCTGGACGGGGTGCTGGACCTGGACGCGCGGGCGCGGGAACTGGCCGGGGGCTTTGTGGCCGCGCGGGAGGGCAGATGAGCTCCTTCCTGTGGAATACCCTGTGCTTCCTGCTGGCCATCGGGCTGCTGGTGGCCATCCATGAGCTGGGGCACTTCCTGGCCGCCCGGGCGATGGGGGTCAGGGTGCTGCGCTTCTCCATCGGCTTTGGGCCGCTGCTGGCCTCGCGCAAGGGCGCGGACGGCTGCGAGTACGCGCTGTCCCTCATCCCGCTGGGCGGGTACGTGAAGATGCTGGACGAGGGCACCCGCCGCGGCGGGGCCCCCGAGGCGGGGGTGGAGGAGGGCAGCTTCCGCGCCCAGCGCCCCTGGCGCCGCGCGGTCATCATCGCCGCCGGCCCCTTCTTCAACCTGGTCCTGGCGGTGGCGCTCTACTTCGTGATTAACCTCAACGGCATCACGGTGGTGCGCCCCATGGTGGGCGACGTCATCCCCGGCCGCCCGGCGGCGGCCGCCGGCTTTGAGCCGCAGGATCTCATCGCCTCGGTGGCGGGCGAGGAGGTGCATGACTGGCAGGAGACGCTGCTGGCGCTGGCGTCCAGGGCCGGCGAGCCGGCAGTGGAGGTCGGGGTGCGGCGCGGGCCCGGGGGGGAGGCGCTGTCGCTGCGCCTTGACCTGGGCGGCTTCGACCTCGATCCGCGTACCGATCCCCTCGACACCATTGGGCTGCGGCGCTGCGTGGGGCTGATGGACGGCTCAGTGGAGGCGGTCCGCCCCGGCTCTCCCGCCGACCATGCCGGGATTAGGGCGGGGGATCGCATCGTCATGGTCGACGGGCGCCCCACCCCCAACTTCTACCGCCTGCAGGACGAGATTGCCCGGGCGGGGGCCAGCGTCACCGCCCGCGTCGAGCGCGATGGGAAGGTCTATGAGACGGTCATCCACCCCGAGGTGGTGGGCGAGGGCGAGCGCACCCGGCGCCTGATTGGGGTGCAGGCCCATGTCAGCCCGCTGCCGGAGCTGCTGGAGAGGCGTGAGTACGGGGTGGCTGACGGGCTGGCCAAGGCCCTCGGGGACACCGTGCACATGTCGCTGCTGGTGGTGCGCACTGCCGTGAAGCTCGCCAACGGGACGATCTCGGCGGGCAACATCTCCGGGCCGATTGCGATCGCCCGCGGGGCGGGCGGCACCGCCAGCGCCGGCCTTTTGTACTTCATAGGCTTTTTGGCGGCAATTAGTGTAAACTTAGGTGTTTTGAATTTAATACCAATTCCCGTGCTGGATGGGGGGCAGCTGCTGTTCATCGCCTATGAGGCGCTGGCGAGGCGGCCGCCCAGCCCCAGGATCGAGATGTTCCTTTCATCCCTGGGCTTCAGCCTGCTGATGATGCTGATGCTCCTGGCGGTGTTCAATGACATCCGGGCGCTGTAGTCCCTTTTTGTGGTTACTCATGGTTCTAGGCAATGATTAGCAAAAAACTTCGCAAAACCATCCTGGCCTGCATGGTGGCGGCCGTTTCCATTCCCGCCCAGGCCGCGTCCCATGGGACGATTGGCAACATCGAGGTGCGCGGGCTCAACCGCATCGCCCTGGGCGCGGTGTTGCTCTCACTGCCAGTCAAGCAGGGCGACACGCTCACCGACGAGGCGGTGGCGCAGTCGATGAAGCGCCTCTACCAGACCGGCGACTTCGACGATGTCCGGCTGAGCATGGACGGGCGGACGCTGATCATCGACGTCAAGGAGCGGCCGACCATCGGCAATGTCAGCTTCGCGGGGAACAAGCAGATTAACCAGGACACGCTCAAGGGCGTGATCGAGCAGCAGGGGCTGCGCCCGGGCGAGCCGCTCAACGTGCAGACCCTCTCTGAGATCCAGCGCTCGCTGGTGGACTTCTACCATGGGGCTGGCATGTACCAGGCCTCGGTCAAGCCGGTGCTCACCTACCTGCCGCGCAACCGCGTGGACGTCAAGCTGGAGTTCAGCGAGGGCATCGCCGCCGAGATTGAGCAGATCAACATCGTTGGCAACCACGCCTTCACCGAGGACCGGCTGCTGGCGCAGATGCAGCTGCGCGATGACGTGCCCTGGTGGAACTTCGTGTCCAACCAGCGCTACGACTCCCAGAAGTTCCGCGCCGACCTCGAGTCGCTGCGCACCTACTACCTCAACCGCGGCTACGTGAAGTTCGAGATCACCGGCACCTCGGTGGAGATCACCCCTGACAAGAAGGGCATCTACCTGACCATCAACGTCAACGAGGGCGACTGCTACACCGTGGGCAAGACCTCGCTGCGCGGCGACACCCTCAAGTACGGCGACCTGCTCCAGGAGCTCATCAGCATCGAGGAGGGCGACACCTACAGCGCCTCGGCGGTGACCGCCAACGAGAAGGCGCTGCAGAACCTGCTGGGCAAGTTCGGCTACGCCTACTCCCGCGTGCACGCCTTCCCCACCTTCAATGAGGAGAAGAAGACCGTGGACCTGGAGTTCTCGGTGGAGCCGGGCAGCCGGGTCTACGTCAGCCAGGTCTTCGTCAAGGGCAACACGGTCAGCGATGACACGGTCATCCGCCGCGAGCTGCGCCAGATGGACGGCACCTGGCTCTCCTCCGAGGCGATGGAGATGAGCAAGAACCGCCTCAACCGCACCGGCTTCTTTGAGACCGTGGAGGTCAACCCCACGCCCGCGGGCAGCGCCCCGGACACCGTCAACGTGGAGGCCACGGTCAAGGAGCAGCCCACGGGCTCCATCTCGGGCGGCATCGGCTACGGCACGGACTCGGGCATCATGC
The DNA here is from genome assembly GCA_024688225.1 of Succinivibrionaceae bacterium. Lineage (GTDB taxonomy): Bacteria > Pseudomonadota > Gammaproteobacteria > Enterobacterales > Succinivibrionaceae > JAILEI01. The sequence continues at coordinate 5,217 of JAILEI010000149.1, read as the reverse complement.
TCCAGGGCGGCATCTCGCAGAACAACGTGTTTGGCTGGGGCTCCCGCGCCACCCTCATGGCCTACCGCAACGACTACCGCAAGCACTCCGAGATCTCCTACGTCGATCCCTACTTCACCATCGACAATGTCAGCCTCGGCGGCACCCTCAGCTATGACTCCTTCGACGGTGACGACGCGGACGTGGTCAACTACGACAACAAGACCCTGGCCCTGGAGTTCACCACCGGCTACCCCATCACCGAGAACATGAAGGTCGACTACAGCCTCGGCGTCAAGCGCAACAAGCTCAAGAACGACGGGCGCATCTTCGCCCAGGGCGAGTACTTCTGGAAGATGGTGGGCAAGGAGGGCAAGCGCACGGGCAGCTTCATCGACTACACCGCGGGCTTCTCCTTTGAGCGCAACAACCTTGACCGCACCGTGTTCCCCACCAGCGGCTCGATGCAGACCCTCAGCCTGATGGCGACCATCCCCGGCTCGGACCTGCAGTTCTACAAGGCCTCGGTTGAGACCGACCACTTCTTCCCGATTGACGACAACCACGACTACGTGCTGAGCCTCAGGGCCCGCGCGGCATACGGCGACGGTTACGGCAAGAAGCACGGCCAGGAGCAGTACCTGCCCTTCTTCGAGAACTATTACCTCGGCGGCTCGCAGTGGCTGCGCGGCTTTGACCACAACAGCGTCGGCCCGCGCGCCACCTACCTGCGCAACGGCTACAGCGTCAGCGGCGGCAAGGGTGCCTGGGAGGAGTCGGACGACTCGGTGGGCGGCAACGCGCTGTGGGCGGTGTCCGTCGAGTTCTCGGTCCCGACCCCCTTCATTTCCGAGGCCTACCGCAACCAGGTCCGCACCGCGATTTTCTATGACGCCGGTGCCCTGTGGGACACCCATGGCGACACCATTTCCGGCAGCTACGGCGGCAAGGACTACAACAAGCCCAGCCAGTACCGCTCCAGCGTGGGCGTGGCCTTCAAGTGGCTCTCGCCCATCGGCCCGCTGACCTTCTCGCTTGCCAAGGCAGTCAAGAAGTACAGCGGGGACAGCACCCAGGTGTTCAACTTCGACATCGGCGGACAGTTCTAGAATAGTTCCAAGGAGGATTTCCCATGCTCAAGCGTATTGCCCTGGCGGCGGCGGTTGCCGCCCTGGTGGGGACGGCCCAGGCCGCCCCCGAGAAGACCCCTGCCCCCGCCACTGCGGTTGGGGTGGTGAACGTGCAGGAAATCATGATCTCGATCCCGCAGGCCAAGGCCTCCCGCGAGGCCCTCGGCAAGGAGTTTGCCCCCCGCCAGAAGGAGCTGCAGGATCTTGAGGAGAAGGGCCGCAAGCTCAGCGAGGAGCTCAATTCCGGCAAGTACACCGGCGACAAGGCCACTGAGGCGCAGCGCAAGCTCCAGCAGATGCAGGCCGACTTCAACCTCAAGGGGCAGGCCTTCCAGGAGGATCGTGAGAAGCGCGTCCAGGAGGAGCAGATGAAGCTCGGCCAGATCGTGCAGAAGGTGATTGACGACGTGGCCAAGGAGCGCGGCCTCGCGGTGGTCATCCGCGGCGACGCCATTGTCTATGCGGTGAACTCGGTGGATCTCTCCCAGGAGATCATTGACCGGGTGTCCAAGCAGGCCCAGAAGGCCGGGTCAGGCGACAAGAAATGAGGCTCGGTCAGATAGCGGATCAGCTGGGCGCCCGCCTCGAGGGCGACGCCTCGCTTGAGATCTCGCGGGTGGCCAACCTCAAGACCGCGGGCGAGGGGGAGATTAGCTTCCTCTCCGACCCGCGCTACCGTGACGTGCTGTCCGGGAGCCGCGCCAGCGCGGTGATCGTGGCGGAGCAGGCGCTGCCGCACGTGCGGCAGGGGGCGTCGGCGCTGGTCGTGCCGGATGCCTATGTCGGCTTTGCCAGGGTGGCGCAGCTGCTTGACACCACCCCCAGGATTGCCGCGGTGGGCGTCCATCCCAGCGCGGTGGTGGAGGAGGGGGCGTCCCTGGGGCAGGAGGTGGCCGTGGGCCCGCTGGCCCACATCGCCCCGGGGGCGGTGATTGGCGATGGCGCCCAGATCGGCGCCGGCGTGGACATCGGGCCGGGGGCCCGGATCGGCGCGGGCACCAGGATTTACCCGGGGGCCCGGATCTACCACCATGTGGTGATCGGGGAGCGCTGCCTCATCCAGTCCAATGCGGTGATTGGCTCGGATGGCTTTGGCTATGCCAACGAGCGCGGGCAGTGGATCAAGATCCCGCAGGTGGGCACGGTGCGCATCGGCGACATGGTCGAGATTGGCGCCAGCACCTGCATTGACCGCGGTGCCCTCGACGACACCGTGATCGAGGGCAATGTCATCATCGACAACCTCTGCCAAATTGCGCACAATGTAAGGATCGGCACCGGCACGGCGATTGCCGGCTGCGCCACCTTCGCCGGGAGCGTGACCGTGGGCCGCTACTGCATCATTGGGGGCAAGACCGCCTTCAACGGGCACATCACGATCTGTGACCAGGCCGAGATATCGGGCGGCACCCAGGTGCAGTCCTCGATCAAGGAGAAGGGGCGGTACTCGTCTGCCGCGCCCCTGATGCCGCACCGGGCATGGTGCTTTGCCAGCGTGCGCTACACCCACCTGGGGCAGATGTATGAGCAGATCAGGGCCATGGAGCGGGAGATCAAGGCACTGAAGGCGTCACTGGGCGCCACTCCCGCCAGCGCCTCCAAAGGAGATCACCAACGTGACTGACAACGCAGAGAAGGTCCTCGACATCGAGGCAATCATGGATCTGCTGCCCCACCGCTACCCGTTCCTGATGATTGACCGGGTCCTGGAGTACAAGATTACCGAGGAGCACAAGACCCTCCGGGCGATCAAGAATGTCTCGGTGAACGAGCCCTTCTTCCAGGGGCACTTCCCGGGCAAGAAGGTGCTGCCGGGGGTGCTGATCCTCGAGGCGATGGCCCAGGCCACCGGGGTGCTGGCCTTCACCATGGTGGGCAAGCCCGCGCCGGGCAAGCTCTACTACTTTGCGGCGATCGACAACGCCCGCTTCAAGCGCCCGGTGGTGCCGGGTGACCAGCTGGTGCTGGACGTTGAGTACCTGAGGGAGCGCTGCGGCATTGCCTCCTTCAAGGGCGTGGCCACCGTGGATGGCAATGTGGCCTGCACCGCCGACCTCATGTGCGCCAAGCGCTAGCCGGCTTCCCTTCCGCAAGTTGAGGTTCCCCAAGTGAGCGATCAGAATATTCACCCCAGCGCAATCATCGGGCCGCAGGTGCGGCTTGGCGAGGGCGTGGTGGTGCGCGAGCACGTGATCATCGAGGGCGAGGTCTCCATTGGCGACGGCACCGTGATTGAGCCCTTTGTCATCATCCGCGGGCCCACCGACATCGGCCGGCGCAACCACATCTACCAGTTCTGCTCCATCGGAGAGGGCTGCCAGGACCTGAAGTACAAGGGCGAGCCCACCCGCCTCAGGATCGGTGACGACAACACCATCCGCGAGCACTGCACCATGCACCGGGGCACCGTGCAGGGCAACTCGGTGACCGTGGTCGGCAACCACAACCTGTTCATGGTCAACACCCATGTGGCCCATGACTGCACGGTGGGCGACAACTGCATCTTCGCCAACAACGCCACCCTGGCCGGCCACGTGACCATCGACGACTGGGTCATCTTCGGCGGGCTGGCCGCCATCCACCAGTTCGGGCGGGTGGGCTGCCACGCCTTCATCGCCGGCATGGCGGCGCTCAACATGGATGTCCCCCCCTACGTGATGGCCGCCGGGCATTATGCCAAGCCCTACGGGATCAACAAGGTTGGCCTGTCCCGCCGCGGTTTCACCGAGGCGCAGGTGGCGCTGGTGCGCAAGGCCTACATGGAGCTCTACCACAGCAAGAAGACCCTCGAGGAGGCGCTGGAGTCCATCGAGGTGCTGGCCGCCGAGGACGAGGCGGTCATCTCGCCGATCATCACCTTCATCAAGGAGAGTGAGCGGGGAATCATCAGGTAGCATGTCCATTACCACCACCCCTCACCTGTACGCCCTCATCGCTGGCGAGCCCTCGGGGGATCTGCTGGGGGCCGGCCTGATGCGGGCCATTGCCGCCCACGATCCTGAGGCCAGCTTCATTGGCATTGGCGGCCCGCGGATGATTGAGGCGGGGCTCAAGTCCTCCTTCCGCATGGAGGAGCTGAGCGTGATGGGACTGGTGGAGGTGCTCTCCCGCCTGCTGCCCATCCTCAGGATCCGCCGCCGCATTACCCGCCAGCTTATCGCCGCCCGCCCCTGCGCCATGGTGGGCATCGATCTCCCCGACTTCAACCTCGCGGTGGAGCGGGCCCTGAAGAACGAGGGGATCCCGACCGTCCACTATGTGTCGCCCTCGGTATGGGCGTGGCGCGAGGGGCGGATGAACAAGATCAAGGACTCCTGCAACGAGGTGCTGGCGCTGCTGCCCTTTGAGAAGAAGTACTACGACGACGCCCACATGCCCTGCACCTACGTTGGCCACACCATGGCCAACATGATTCCGCTGGAGGTGAACCAGGAGCAGTGCCGGGACCGCATCAACCTCAAGGACAACGCCGTTGAGCCGCCGCTGGGCAAGGTCCTGGGGATCATGCCGGGCTCGCGGCCGGGGATCATCAAGGCGATGCTGCCCATTTACGCCGAGGCGGCACGCCTCGCCAAGCGCGCCTACCCGGACCTGATCTTCATCACCGCCGTGCCCAGCCACGAGCTGGCGGTCCTGGTCAAGGACGTGTGGCTGGAGATGGCACCGGACCTGTCGCTCACGGTCTTTGTGGGGCAGTCCCAGGACGTGATGGGCGCCTGTGACGTGGTGCTCCTGACCTCCGGCACCATCACCCTTGAGGCGATGCTGCTCAAGCGGCCCATGGTGGTGGCCTACCGGGTCAACCCGCTGAGTGCCGCCATCGCCCGGCGCATGCTCAAGGTGGACATGTTCTCGCTGCCCAACCTCCTGGCGGGGCGGCGCATCGTCCCGGAGCAAATCCAGGAGAACTGCACCCCGGCGCTGCTGGCCGAGGAGCTGTCACGCCTGCTGGGCTCGGACAACCTCATTGTCAAGAAGTGCTTCATGGACATCCACGAGTCGATGCGCACCAATTCCGATGAGCTGGCGGCGCAGGCGGTGCTGCGCCAGGCCCGCTCCGCCATGCCCCTGGAGTCGCCCTCAGGCGCGCGCCAGTCCCGCCCGGACC
>JAILEI010000075.1 GCA_024688225.1 Succinivibrionaceae bacterium | reverse complement strand
CAGCCGCCGGCCGCCCCGGCCTATGCCCCGGATCCGCAGCTTTACCAGGAGGCGCTCGCGCCGCAGCAGCAGGTCCATCCCCAGCCGCAGCCCCAGCCCAGCCTGCGCGCCACGGCCCATGCCCAGCAGGGGCCGCGGTACCTCGCCCCGGGCGAGAGCGTCGCCGGGTGGATGCAGCAGGATGGCAAGGGCGCCAGGCACCAGTAGGGAGGGCGCGGCATGCAGATGAGGATGCGCCGGCGCACCCGGCCGATGGCGGAAATCAACGTGGTGCCCTATATCGACGTGATGCTGGTGCTGCTGGTGATCTTCATCGCCACCGCCCCGGTGGTGATGCAGGGGGTGACCGTGGACCTGCCCCAGGCCGAGGCCGAGGCGATGAACGAGGATCAGCGCACCCCGATCATCGCCAGCGTGGACAAGGCCGGCCAGTACTTTGTCTCGATTGACACCCAGTCCGAGCGGATGCCCGACCTGGGCGCGGTGGCCAGCTTTGTGGCCGCGGAGCTGGGCAAGGATCCCGCCCGCCCGGTGGTGGTGCAGGGCGATGCCCAGGTTGCCTATGACAGCGTCATCCAGCTGATGAACGCGCTCAAGCGCGGCGGGGTGGAGACCGTGGGCCTCATGACCGACCCCATCGACCTGCCGGGGGCGGGGGCAAAGTGAGGATCGGCATCGGCACCGCCTTCGCAGGGGCGCTCACCCTCCACGTGGCACTGCTCGTGGGGCTGCTGATGAACGTGTCCCTCGACAAGCCCGAGCGCCCGCCCGAGGCCTCCGGGGGGCTGATGCACGCCACCCTGGTCACCCCGCCCGCCAAGGGCTCGGAGCATGCCGCGCCCCCGCCACCCACCCCCAGCCGGCCAGATCCCGCGCCTGAGCGTGAGGTGGAGCGCCAGCAGCAGGAGCGCGAGGCCGCCATTGAGCGCCAGATCATGGAGCAGCGGCAGCGCGAGGTGGAGCGCCAGAAGGCCATCGCCCTCAAGAAGGCCGAGGAGGAGCGCAAGCTCGAGGAGCAAAAGCGCAAGCTCGAGGCGCAGCGCAAGCTTGAGGAAGACAGGAAGCGCAAGGCCGAGGAAGAGAAAAAGAAGCTCGAGGAGGAGCGCAAGCGCAAGGCCGAGGATGAGAAGAGGAAGCTTGAGGAAGAGAAAAAGAAGCTAGAGGAAGACAGGAAGCGCAAGGCCGAGGAAGAGAAGAAGAAGCTCGAGGAGGAGAAGAAGCAGCTCGCCGACGAGAAGAAGCGCCTCAACGAGGAGAAGCGCAAGCTTGAGGAAGAGCGCAAGCGCAAGGCCGAGGAAGAGAAGAAGAAACTTGAGGAGGAGCGCAAGCGCAAGGCCGAGGAAGAGAAGAAGAAACTCGAGGAGGAGCAAAGGCGCAAGGCCGAGGCGGAGCGGCGCAGCAAGGAGGCCGCGGATCTCGAGAGCCAGCTGCTGGGCACCAAGGACGGCGCCGAGGGCGGCGAGGGCCTGGGGAGCGGGAGCGGCGGGGCCGCGGCCTATGGCGCCAAGGTCCAGCAGCTCATCGAGAGCAACTGGCTCATCGATCCCTCGATGAACGGCAAGAACGTCAAGGTCTCGCTGCGCGTGGACCAGGAGGGCAACATCTCCTCGGAGAGCTGCAGGGGCGACCGGGCGGTCTGCGAGAGCGCGCTCAGGACCCTGCGCCTCATCGGCATGCTGCCGCGCCCGCCCAAGGGCTGCAGCGAGTGCAACCGCATCGTGATTTCGATGACCCCGCGGATCTAGCCCGCGGCCGCACCCCCAGGGTGCGGATTTGCCCCGCTGGCCCGCTGCCCTTATAATTGCCCGCGTGGGGTGGGCCCTGGCCAGGGAGCCGGCCCACCCGTGGAACGGAGGAGAACCCGATGTTTTTTAGAGTTGTGCTGGGGATGGTCCTTGCGGTGGCCTCCTGCGGGGCCATGGCGGCGCTGCAGATCGAGATCACGGGCGGGATCAACCAGGGCCAGGCGATTGCGGTGCTGCCCTTTGAGCAGCCCGCCGAGGTCAAGGTGGACGTGGCCGCGGTGGTGGACGCCGACCTGATGCGCTCTGGCAAGTTCAGCCCCCTCCCGCGCTCGGGCATGCCCACGGGCATGGCCAAGGACGAGGAGCTGCTCAAGGCCGACGCCGAGGTGGCGGTCACGGGGCGGGTCTACAAGGAAGGCGGCGCCTACCAGGTGGAGTACCGCATCGTGGCGCTCAAGGGCGCGGACCGCGGCAAGCTGCTGGGGCATTTCAAGGGCGCGGCCCCACTGGACCTGATGCGCCAGGCGGCGCACCGGGTCTCGGATCGCGTCTATGAGACGCTGACTGGGCAGAAGGGCTGCTTCCGCACCCGCATCGCCTACATCCTGCGCCGCGACGGGGCGCCCTTCCCCTACCAGCTGATGACCGCCGACTATGACGGCTACAACGAGACCGCGGTGCTCAAGTCGACCCAGCCGCTGATGACCCCCTCCTGGTCGCCGGACGGCAGGCGCCTGGTGTACGTGAGCTTCGAGGGCCGGCGCCCGGCGATCTTCGTGCACGACATCTTCACCCGCCAGCGCACCCGCCTGGCCTCCTACCCCGGCCTGAACAGCTCGCCCTCGTGGTCGCCCGATGGCAGCAAGATTGCCATGACCCTCTCCAAGGACGGGCAGCCGGACATCTACTACTATGACCTCGGCAGCAAGCAGCTGGTCAGGGTCACCCAGAACCAGGCCATCGACACCGAGCCGACCTGGAGCGCCGACAGCCGCTCGCTCTACTTCACCTCCGAGCGGGGCGGGAAGGCGCAAATCTACCGCCATGACTTTGCCACCGGCAAGAATGAGCGGGTCACCTACCAGGGCAAGATGAACCTCTCGGCGCGCTCCATCCCCGGGTCGAACGCGATTATCGTCATCACCCAGCAGAACGGCTACCGGGTGGCGCGCATGGACGTGGACGGCAGCATCTACATGCTCACCACCTCCTCGCTCGACGAGTCGCCGAGCGTGGCCCCCAATGGCAGCATGGTTATCTACGCCACGGTCTACAATGGCAGGAAGGGGCTTGCCATCGTGTCCGCGGACGGCCGCTTCAAGGCCAACCTGCCGTCCTCAAGCGGCGAGATCAGCTCGCCGACCTGGGGCCCGGCGCTTGACAAGTAAGGTTTAGGACTAACAGTGAGGGTTCATAACATGGACAGGAACTTCATGATGCTGATGGCGGTGGCAGCCGCCATGTCGATCGCGGGCTGCAGCACGACCTCGGGCAGCGGCGCGGGCGCCGAGGGCTATGACGGCCAGGGCGTGGTCACCGGCATTGACTCCGACGGGGCGATGACGGTGGGCGATCCGAACGAGGTCCAGACCTACAATGGCCCTGAGTCGCTGCGCGAGAAGAACACCATCTACTTCAACTTTGACTCGGACCAGATCCTCGATGCCTACGTGGGCACCATGCAGTCGCATGCCCAGTTCCTGCGCAACAACCCCGATGCCAAGATCGTGATTGAGGGGCACACTGACGAGCGCGGCACCCCGGAGTACAACATTGCCCTGGGTGAGCGCCGCGCCCGCAGCGTGGCCCGCTACATGCAGAACCTCGGGGTGGATGTCGGGCAGCTCTCGATCGTCAGCTATGGCGAGGAGAAGCCGGCCGATCCCACCCACAGCGAGGCCGCGTGGTCCAAGAACCGCCGCGCCGTGATCAACTACTAGCGCGGGATCGGTGATGGGCATGCCCAGAAAGGCGAGGCTGGCGGCGGCCCTGTGCGGGCTGCTGGCCGCCTCCGTCCCGGCCCTGGCCGCGGACAGTTACCAGGTGCAGCTGGACGCGCAGCAGCGCTCCATGCTGCAGATCCAGAACCAGTTGCAGGAGATGCAGCGGGAGATTGCGGGGCTCAAGGGCGAGATCGAGTCATTGCGCCATGAGCTGGCGTCACGGCCGGCAGCCCCGGCCTTGGCCGCGGCACCGGCCGCGGCAGCGCCGG
>JAILEI010000068.1 GCA_024688225.1 Succinivibrionaceae bacterium | reverse complement strand
CCCTTTGGCGCGGTCAAGGAGCAGTCCTCGGGGCTCTACGCCCAGTCCATGGCCGAGCGCGGCTACCTCACCATCGCCTTTGACCCGTCCTTCACCGGCGAGTCGGGCGGGGAGGCGCGCGACGTGGCCTCGCCTGACATCAACACCGAGGACTTCAGCGCCGCGGTGGACTACCTCTCCACCCGGGACGACGTGGATCCTAAGCGCATCGGCCTCATCGGCATCTGCGGCTTTGGCGGCATGGCGGTGAACGCCGCCGCGATGGACACCCGGGTAAAGGCCACGGTCGCGGTCACCATGTACGACATGACCCGCGTCACGGCCCGCGGCTACTTTGACGCGCAGGGGCCCAAGGAGCGCATGGAGGCGCGGCGCGCGCTCAACGCGCAGCGCACCGAGGACTACCGCCTCGGCACCTACAAGAAGGCGGGCGGGGTGGTGGATCCGCTCCCAGCCGACGCGCCGTGGTTCGTCAAGGACTACCACGCCTACTACAAGACCCCGCGCGGCTACCACGCGCGCTCGGTCAACTCCAACGCGGGCTGGAACCTAACCTCGGCGCTGTCCTTCATGAACATGCCGATCCTCGCCTACTCAGGCGAGATCGGGAGCGCGGTGCTGCTGGTGCACGGCGAGAAGGCACACTCGCGCTACTTCAGCGAGGACGCCTTCAAGCAGCTGCGGGGCGACAACAAGCGCCTCCTGATCGTGCCCGGGGCCTCACACACCGATCTCTACGATCAGGTGGACATCATCCCGTTTGGCGAGATTGACGGTTTCCTCAGGGAGCACCTGTCCAAGTGATTGCCCAGGGGCGGTGGAGGGAAGCGCTGCCGCCCCCAGGGAGACAAGCCATGCAGACAAAATCAGCAATGACCGGCCAAGTGGCCCTGGCCCTGGCCCTGGCCTCATGCCTGGTTACTGCGCCTGTAAGGGCGCAGGGCACCGGGGAGGGGGCCAGGGTTGACTACATCGCCTCGGATGGCAGGGATTATTTCATTCACGGGCTGTCCCAGGCCCTGCAGGCAGCCTTCGCCGCCGAGGGCTATGAGCTTGAGGTCCACGACTCCCATCTCGATGCCACGGCCCAGGCCAGGCTTTTGGACTCCTGCGCCACGGCCTCCGAGGGTCCGCTCATCATCACCCCGGTAGGCGACGATCCCACGCCCTTGGCGAGGCTGGGGGATGACGTGGCGCCCATGATCACCGCCCGGGGGCTCATCATTTTTGGGTCGGTGCCCGGGCCCGGGCAGGGCGACCGCCCCGTAAACTCGTGGTTCATCTCGTCAAACCCCTATGCCATCGGGGAGCAGCAGGGCAACTACCTTCTTCGTTACCTTGATGGCCATCCCGGGATTGACCGCAACCGAGACGGTGCCATTGACACCGTCTTGCTGAACGGGATGCTCAGCAACCTCAACGCCTCCGGGCGCCGCCAGGGCTTTGTCGATGCCGTGGGCTCCAGCCTGAGGATTGGGGAGCTCAATGCGGGATGGAATGGGGAGCGGGCGGAGCAGTTGCTTGGCGAGTACCTGCAGGGCCATCCCGGCGGGCCTGAGGTGGTGGTGGCCGCCAATGACGAAATGGCGCTGGGGGCGATCCGGGCGCTGCGGGCCGCGGGGCTCAACCGCCCCGGGGCGGGGGATCCCATCCCCGTGCTGGGGGTTGACGGCCTGCAGGAGATGGTCAGGGCCATTGCCTCGGGCGAGGCCACCGCGACCCTCAGGCATGACCAGGCGCAGATGGCCGGGGCGGCGCTGGGCCTGTACAAAATCCTGGCGACCGGCACCTTCCCCGCGCCCGGGGAGGTAGCGCTGGAGCTTGACCAGGAAGCCCAGGTGCTCTGGCTGCCGCCACATGAGGTGGTGGATCGGGAGATCCTGCAGGCTGTGCCCCGGCCCTGACGCCCTGGGTGAGCCCCATGGGCATGCCGGTTCCCGCCTGCCTGGGCGGGATCGGGAGCGCGGTGCCGCTGGCGCTAGTGGGCATCCTTGAGCAGGTCGCGGATCTGCCGCCGGGCGGGCGGATCCTGGTCACCGGCGCGGCTGAAATACTCGCGCCAGGTGAGGGTCTCCTTGGTGGCCTCCTTGCCCTTGCCATGCCTGACGGTGGTGGTGCCCGACAGCGCCGCCTGCGGGGACGCCCCCGCGCCCAGCAGCGCCGCCACGGCGTCGGGGTTCTCGGCCCTGAAGGCGTAGAGGAGGGCGTCCTTGCCGTCACTGGTGAGGGCGCCCGCCTTTGCCCCATTGCTGAGCAGCAGCCTGAACACCTCCCCCTTGCACCCAGGGTTGCCGGCGGCTGCCATGAGCGCCGTCTTGCCGTCGCTGTCGGCGGCATCGGCCCGGGCGCCACGCCCGAGGAGCATGGAGATGAGCGCGGGATCCACCTCATCACGGTCGAATGCCAGCATGAGGGCCGGGGTTCCGTCCCCAGCGGTGGAGTTGGCATCGGCGCCGCGCCCAAGGAGCAGCGACACGATCTCAGGCGGGCAGCCGCTGTTAACCAGCGCGAGATGGAGCAGGCCGTTGACTTGGCCCTGGCCCGCGCAGCGCTCGATGAGCAGCCTCAGGAGATCCGCTGGGCATTCGTCATTGCCCAGCGCCGCCTGCAGGGCGTTTTCCCCGTCCTCATTGGTGAGGCTGGGATCGGCGCCGTGCTCCAGCATCTCCTTGACAAGGGGCAGGGGGTGGTCCGCCTCCAGCGCGGCAAAGATCGGCAACTCCTGGCTTTTGCTGCCCTTGAGGTTGGGATCGGCACCGTGCCCGAGCAGGATCCTGGCCAGGGCGGGATCGGGCCCGGACTCATCGATCGCCTCCTCAAGCGCGGTGTGCCCGGAGTGGTTTTGGGCATTGGGATCGGCGCCGTGGCCAAGCAGGAGCCCAAGCAGCCCCGGGTTGCCATCGCCGATGGCCCCGAAGATCAGTGGGTCGCCATGCTGGTCGGTGCCCTTGGCAGCGCCGAAGTCCGCGAGCGCCTCCGCATACTCAGGCCCGTACTCCCAGGCGGCCATGATCAACGGCTCGCGCAGGCCCTGGGGGTTGGGATCGGCCCCGAGCTCCAGCAGTTTCCTGAAGAGGGCGGCATGCTGCGGCCCACGATTTTTCCCGCCACTTTTGAGAAAGTCGAGCGCCACACTGGGGAAGCCCTTGAGGCTGGGCTTATGGTCGAGGTACAGGCCCAGCAGCGGCAGGGGGGCGCCGAGCATGGCCTTGAGCACGGACTGCTTGCCGGAGCTCCAGTTGAGGTCGGCGCCACCCTTGATGAGGGTGCGGATGATCCCTTCCTTGAGCTTTTCGCCCCCAAAGCGCTCCAGGTAGTGGTAGAGCGGGCTGACTGGGGGGTAGTCGTACTCACGGTAGGGGCGGTTGAGGTCGGCCCCCTTCTCAACCAGCAGCGAGAGCAGTTCCTCATTGTTCTCGCGCAGGGCAAAGATGACCAGGGGCTGCTCATGGCCACGGGCGTAGATGTTGCCGTTGGGATCAAGCCCGTTGCGCAGGTCGGACTTAAGCTCCTCCAGTTTCTCCTCAAAGGTGCCCTTCTGCCTGAGGTAGGCCGAGGGATCCGCTGGCGCCAGCGAGGGCCGGCTGGCGGGGGCTGATCCTGCGGGTGCCGCACTGGCGGGGGCCGGTCCTGCGGAGGCCGGTCCTGCGGAGGCCGCGCTGGCGGGGGTTGATCCTGTGGGTGCCGTGCTGGCGGGGGTTGATCCGGTGGAGGCCGCGCTGGCGGGGGCTGATCCAGTGGAGGTCGCGCTGGCCGTGGCCGGGGTTGAGGGGGCCGTGCCAGCGGGCAGGAGCCCCAGCCTCCCGAGGATCGCCTGGATCTCCCCATCCTGGACGCTGATGGTGCCCTTGGCCAGCACCTTG
>JAILEI010000066.1 GCA_024688225.1 Succinivibrionaceae bacterium | reverse complement strand
CCCTGGGCAGGGTGGGGCACCCTTTTTGGAGAGCGCCGCACCCTGCCCAGGGACCTGCCCAATCTTTGAGCATGATCCCAAATTGGCAAGCGGCGTTTCACCTTCATGGGGCAGTCGATCTAAACTTTTTCCCCACGATGGGCTGACGCCCCCGGAATGTTTGAGTGCGCATAATAAGGAGAGCTAGCATGTCAAACCGCATCATTCTCAATGAGACCTCCTACCATGGCAGCGGCGCCATCGCCAGCATCGTGGACGAGGCCAAGGGCCGCGGCCTCAAGAAGGCCTTTTTGTGCTCGGATCCTGATCTCGTGAAGTTCAATGTCACCAAGAAGGTGACCTCGATCCTCGACAAGGCCGGCCTTGCCTACGAGATTTACTCAAACATCCGCCCCAACCCCACCATTGAGAACGTCAAGACCGGGGTCAAGGCCTTCCACGACTCGGGCGCCGACTACTTCATCGCCGTGGGCGGCGGCTCCTCCATGGACACCGCCAAGGCCATCTCCATCATCGCCGCCAACCCTGAGTTTGCGGACGTGGTGAGCCTCGAGGGCGTGGCCCCCACCAAGCACAAGGCCCTGCCGATCTTCGCCGTGCCCACCACCGCGGGCACCGCCGCCGAGGTGACCATCAACTACGTGATCACCGATCCTGACAAGGTGCGCAAGTTTGTCTGCGTGGACCCCCACGACATCCCGGTGGTCGCCTTCATCGACCCGGACATGATGTCCTCCATGCCCAAGGGGCTCACCGCCGCCACCGGCATGGACGCGCTCACCCACGCCATTGAGGGCTACACCACCAAGGCCGCCTGGGCGATGACCGACATGTTCCACCTCGAGGCGATCCGCCTCATCTCCCGCCACCTGCGCGGGGCGGTGGAGAACACCAAGGAGGGCCGCGAGGGCATGGCGCTCGCGCAGTATGTCGCGGGCATGGGCTTCTCCAATGTCGGCCTCGGCATCGTGCACTCCATGGCCCATGCCCTGGGCGCCAAGTACGACACCCCGCACGGGGTGGCCAACGCCATCCTGCTGCCCACGGTCATGGCCTACAACGCCCCCCAGACCGGCAAGCGCCTCGTGGAGGTCGCGCGCGCCATGGGGGTTGACCGCGTGGACTCCATGACCCTCGAGGACGCCCGCAAGGCCGCCATCGACGCGGTGCGCCAGCTCTCCCGCGACGTGGGGATCCCGCAGGATCTCAAGCAGATTGCCAAGGCCGAGGATCTCGACGCGCTCGCTGAGACTGCCTTTGCCGATGTCTGCACTGGCGGCAACCCCCGCGACACCAGCGTTGCGGACATCAAGGCCCTCTACGCCTCCCTGCTCTAGTGCCTGTCCCTGGCGCGCCGCGCGGCGCGCCAGGCCAGTCGCCCCTTTTGCATCCCCCGGCCCTGCCGGCCGCCTCGCCTGCCCAGGCCCTGGGGATGCCGTACCCTGGGGACGCCCCGCCGTGGTCCCCACTCCCAGCCACCGCAAGGAAGAGACCGATGTCATCCGAGCTCATGCCCTTTTCCGAGGTTTTCTCCAACAGCCTCTTCAGGATCCCCGACTTCCAGCGCGGCTACGCCTGGCGTGAGGAGCAGCTGCGGGACTTCTGGGAGGATCTCGTCACCATCCCCGAGGGGCGGAGCCACTACACGGGCATGCTCTCGCTCAAGGACATCAGCAAGGCCGCCAGGCAGGACATCGACATCTCCTGGCTGCCCAGCAGCTTCAGGGCCTTCCATGTCATCGACGGCCAGCAGCGCCTGACCACCTTCGTGATCCTGGTCAATGAGATCGTGCGCTTTGCCAGGGGACTCCCGGAAAATGAGGGCCTGCCGGAGAGCGAGATCGTCATCGGCTCCGAGTACCTTTCTGAAATAAGGAAAAAATATATATGCCGGAAGCGGCCACCCAAGGAGATCAACGTCGCCTACATCTTTGGCTATGAGGACGGCAACCCCAGCGCGGATTTCCTGAGGCTGCAGATCCTAGGCGACGGACAGGGCGGTGAGGCCGGAAAGTCCTACTACAACAACAACCTGGCCTTTGCCCGGGACTTCTTTGCGGCGCGGCTCGCGGAGCGCTGCCCCGCGGGGCAGGGGCTCGATGACCTCTACGATCGCCTGACCAACCGCATGATGTTCAACCTC
>JAILEI010000028.1 GCA_024688225.1 Succinivibrionaceae bacterium | reverse complement strand
TGGCTGTAGTTGTCATTGATGAGCTTGAAGAAGTCGAGGTCGAGGAAGATGATGGCCTGCTCACGGTCATTGTTCCTCTCCAGCGCCCCGATGAAGTAGCGGCGGTTGTAGAGGTTGGTCAGCGGATCATGGTCGGCGAGATCCTGGACCTTGAGGCGGTAGACCTCCTCGGTGGTCACATCCTCGAAGACGTTGTAGAAGCCGGTGCGGTTGCCGAAGTAGTCATGGATCTCGCTCTCGATGATCCTGAAGTAGCGATCCGAGTCATGGAGCTTGTAGACCAGGGAGTTGATTTTCTCCGTCTTGGAGGTGGTCTCGGTCCGCTGCTTGCCCTGGTCATGGACGTTGATGTCGAACGCCGCCTTCATCCAGCGCTCATAGTCAAAGTCGTTGAGGTTCTCCACCCCGAACGCGTTCTTGAACTTGGTGCTGATGAAGGACGCCACGCCATTGGCGTCGCGGATCATGATGGGGTGCGGGAGGGTCTCGAACACATAGCTCATCTCAACACCCAGGTTACTGTAGTCGCTGAGGTTGTAGGCGATGCCGACCGTGCCCCACAGCTGCCCGTCCGGCAGGAGCAGCGGGGTCTTGTAGGTCATGAAGTGCTTCATGCCGTCATGGGTGAGCACCTGCTCCTCAAAGACGCAGGTGTGCATCTTGTCCATGACCTCCTGCTCGGACTCCATGCAGACGAACTCGCCCTTCATGTACTCGGCGGGGGTGATGTCCCAGATGTAGTAGTGGCCGTGGCCGCGGATGTCCTCGCGGGTCTTGCGCACGGTGCTGCAGAACTTCTGGTTGACCATCATGTGCGCGCCCTCGCAGGTCTTGAACCAGACCAGCTCGGGCATGCCGTCGATCATGGTGTCGAGGAAGCCCTTGTACTTTACGGAGCGGAAGTTGGCGATGGCCCCCTTGACGGCCTGCTGGAAGGCAAGCACCTGCTCGGCCGCGGGGCGGCCGAGGGGGATGAGCCCCGCGAAGTTGCCCTCCTCAAGGCCAATGCCCATGCCCACGGCATCCTCGGGGCGGGCGGCGATCAGCAGCTGCGGCGCGTTCTCCTCCCTGGAGAACAGCCGGTCAAATGCCTCCTTGCTGTCGGTGATCACGATGGAGCAGCAATTCATGGCATCCTCGGGCAACTCCCCGGACGGGTCGAGATCCTCAAACTCCAGGATGAGGGAGGAATAGCTGTAGGGGTGGGAGGCCAGGTGGTCAAGCTCCTGCACCGGCGTGTGGGGCAGGAAAACCCTAAACGTTAACTCGGTCATTGAAACTCACTCTCAAGGAACGCATTGTTCAGTAAGCATGCGGCGCGGGGGCCGCCTTTCTTCTCGCTGGATGGGAATGCATTGTTATTTTTTAGGTTGTCTGCCCGGCATTCCTTGAACTGCCGGGCCTTTTCCCATCCCTGGGCAGGGGATTTAACTGAAGGGGACTGGCGCAGTGCGCAAGGCAGTGGCAAGCACTGCCCCGGTTCTACGTGGCAGGACCCAGTTTTCCAGTTTGCCCCTGGGCTTTCCCTTTGCGGCAGGCAAATGCCCAAATGGTTTTTCTTGCCGCTACAAAACGCATAAAAAAGGGAAAAGTTGGCAATTAATATACTCCAAAGCCCCCATGCTGACAAATCGGGGGGAAGGGATCCTTTAATGTTCAGGGCCGAAAATTGATTAATTAATTGCTTTTGCTTGGGACCTGGGTTTTGCGGGGATTTTATTTACCCGTTTTACGGAACAATATTTTCCCTTGAATAACGGGCTTAGGCATTTTTCCGATATTCCCACCCTAAAATGATGGTGATTTTTCATTTCATCCGTGCAAAAATGACACATTCCTGACGGGCGGTTCCCGCTGCCCCAGGCCCTTCCCTGATGACCCCCGGAGTCCCGATGCGCAACAGGTACCTTGCCGCCGCCCTGCTCACCTCCCTGTCCCTCGCCGCCAGCGCCGCCTACGATCCCTCCCCCCTGGTGGCGGACTGCGACCGGGAGCAGGGCAAAAGCTGCGCCCTGCTGGGCAGCGCCCGCCTCATCGGGCGGGGCCTGCCGCGCGATTTCGACCAGGCCCGCTCTGACTTCTCGCGCGCCTGCGCGCTGGGCAGCTCCCTGGGGTGCCTGGGCCTGGGCTCGCTCTACGCAAGCGGCAAGCTTGGCGAGCGGGATGACTTCCACGCCGCCCAGTACTACTCGCGCGCCTACTCGGCGGCCTTCCCCGGCTGCGATGGCGGCTCGGGCGATGACTGCCTGGTGCTGGGCCTGCAGTACCTTGACGGCCTCGGGGTGGATCAGGACCGCAACCTCGCCGCGCAGCACTTTTCAAGGGCCTGCGACCTGGGGGCGGGCGCGGCCTGCGCGCGCCTGGGGATCATGCACGAGCAGGGCGACTCCGTGGACAGCGACCGCCGCAAGGCGGCGCGGCTGCAGCAGCAGGGCTGTGACCTCGGCGATCCCGCGGCCTGCAAGAACCTCGGCGACATGTACTTCTCGGGGATCGGGCTGCGCGAGAACCTGGTGCGGGCCCGCGAGCTCTATGAGGGCGCCTGCGCGCAGGGCGAGGGCGGGGGGTGCGCCAGCCTCGGCGACATCTACGCCCAGGGCGAGGGGGTGGCCACCGACATCATGCAGGCCAAGTCCCTCTACACCACCGCCTGCTCGCTGGGCGACGGGCGGGGCTGCTTCAAGCTCGGCGAGCTGCATGAGACCAGCCAGGACGTGGGCATCGACACGCGCCTTGCGGCCTCCCTCTACCAGAAGTCCTGCGACCTCGACTACGGCCAGGGCTGCCATGGCCTCGGGCAGGCCTTCCTTGAGGGCAGCAAGGGCCATGAGGTCGACCTCGGGCAGGCCGCCGACCTGTTCGGCCAGGCCTGCAACCTCGGCTACGGGCATGGCTGCAGCAGCCTTGGCCAGATGTTCCTCAGCCAGCCCGGCTTCGAGCATGACGAGACCAAGGGCGTGGCGCTGATGCGCCGCGGGTGCGCCCTCGGCTGCGAGCATGGCTGCTACGCCATGGGCACCCTGCACGCCTCGGGCGCCATGGGCGTGTCCGTGGATCAGGTGGCGGCGAGCAACTTCTACTCCCGCGCCTGCAGCCTTGGCCATGAGCGCTCCTGCAAGGAGGTGCTGCGCCACCCCTAGGCGCGGCCGCGCGGGCCCAATTCCCCTTTGCCCCGGATCGTCCCCGGGTGGTATGCTCATAAGCTGGCAGCGGGCCGGGCACCACGGTCCCGCTTACTTTTGCCTGAGGAGGGGTGGGAAGTGAGTCCTGAGACGCTGGTCAGCAACCTCAATGCCTATGCGGGCCTCGGGCTGGAGCTTGACGCGGATGGCGCCACCACCTTTGAGTACCAGGGGCGGCGGGTGCTGCTGCGCTTTTTGGGCGAGACCGGCCTCTGCCTCTTCTGCAGTGAGCTCGGCACCCTCGATCCTGCGGCCGGCGATGAGGCCCTGGCCACCCTGCTGGAGGCCAACCTGCTCCTCTCCGACTCCCTCGGCGGGGGCATCAGCATGGATCCCGAGACCCGCATGGCCTCCATCAACTTCATGATCCCCACCGGCGAGTCAGGCGATCCCGAGGCCTTTGCCCGGGAAATCAACGAGGCCCTCTATGCGGCCGATCACTGGGCGCAGCGCCTCGGGCAAATCAACGAGGCCAGCGCCGGCGCCCGGCCCGCCCCCGCCGCGGGGGTGATGCTTCCCATCTAGCCCCCGCCCCGCGGGACTGCCCGGTCCCGGGGACCCTGGCGGGCATTTGCTATAATTTTCCGTGTGCTGTAGGACTTGCAAGGCAGGGGGTGCCCCATGAGCAACATTGGCCTGACGGATCTGCCCGCCACCACTGACCAGTTTGGGATCGAGGGTTACATCGAGGGGCTCAGCGACTTCATTGTCAACTGCGAGACCCCCATGACCATTTCCATCCAGGGCTCATGGGGCAGCGGCAAGACCAGCATGATGGCCATGATCCAGGATCGCATCAAGGATCAGGTCATCCCGGTGTTTTTCAATACCTGGCAGTTCTCCCAGTTTGAGATGGGGAACCAGCTGCCCATCTCGATGATCAGGTTTTTCCTGGCCAAAATCGGCCTGTTTGACGGCCGGGCCGGGCAGCGCCAGCTCGCCGAGTATGGCAAGAAGGTCTGCGCGCTGCTCATCAACACCGCCGCCCGGACCCTCTCCAACGGCCTCGTGGAGAACGTGGTGGCGTCCGCGGACAAGGATGGGGATCTCGATCTCGCGGAGAGCATCGACAGCCTTAGGGCCTCACTGCAAAAGGCGGTGGACAGCTCCTGTGAGCACCAGAAAAAGGATCGGGTGGTGGTCTTCATCGATGACCTTGACCGCCTGGTGCCGAGCAAGGCCATGGAGCTGCTGGAGGTCCTCAAGATCTTCTTTGACTGCAAGAAGTGCGTCTTTGTGCTGGCCATTGACTATGACGTGGTCATCAGGGGCGCCGCCGAGAAATACGGGTTCAACCTCCGCGACCACAGCCCGCAGGGCCTTAAGGACGCGGAGAAGGGCAAGGCCTTCTTTGACAAGATCATCCAGGTGCCCTTCAAGGTCCCGGTGGTGGAGTACGACATCAGGTCCTACCTCAGGGAGGGCCTGAGGCGGATCAACATCACCCCCTCCGATGAGGACATGCCCACCTACCAGAGCCTGTGCGCGCTGTCCATGGGCACCAACCCGCGGGGGCTCAAGCGCCTGCTCAATGCCTTCCTGCTTTTGACCAAGATGAAGGTCATCCCGGACAATGGGCTGGAGCGGCCCAGGCAGATGCTGATCCTGTTTGGGCTGCTGTGCATGCAGCAGTGCAAGGAGGGCATCTACAACCTCATCGTGCGGGCCAGCAAGGCCAATGCGCCCAGCCCCACCGAGCCCCTGAGGATCTTCGCCCTCATGTGCACGGAGGACGATGCCGGGAGCCAGCTCAACCGCGACTACCACACCGATCTCATTGACGAGGAGGTCCGGGGGTTCCGGGGCTTCCTCGAGGAGTTCCTCGGCATCATCGGCATCGATCCCCAGTCGCTGCACTTCCTCTGCGATGACAGTGTGGACGAGTACAGCGCTGAGCAGCAGGCGCTGCTCGAGCGCAGCCAGGAAAGCCTCATGCTGCTCTCGGACCTGCTGAGGCTCTCGGCGGCCACCGCCAACGATGACTCAGCGACCAAGGCCGCGCCGGGCGCGGCGGGGGCCATGAATGAGACCCAGCTGAGCAGGTACGGGTTCTGGCGCGGCCTGCGGGAGGTCGCCCTGGCCGATCCAGAGTTCATTGGATCTGGGATGAGGTTCCCCAACTTCTCGGATGACATCTGGCTGGGCTTTGCCTCTGGATCAGCGAAGATGTCGCTCTCCATCCGCCAGGGCAGGCGGGCGAGGCGGTGCATGGTGACCTGCTCGTTCAAGAAGGAAATCTACGGCGCCATCCTCTCGAGCCGGGTCGGGATAGAGGGCAAGGCGGGCCTGTCACTGGACTGGGGCGACCCAGATCTTGACCAGAAGCAGATCTCCGTAAACTACTATGTGGGTGACGTGGACTTTGAGAGTGGGGAGTGCCTGGCCCGGGTGTACCGGGACCTCATCAGCGCGCTGGTGCGGCTCAGGCGCGTGATGGGCGCCTACCTCTAGTGGCGCGCCCTGGGGCAGGGTGGGGCGCCATGATTTTTTTTGCGCGCCAGGTTGCCTTTGGTTAGTGTGTAGTATATATTACACACTATACAAGATTTTCAGGTGGGGCAATGCCGCCTTGGGGCGGGGGGATCCAATGACAGCCGGCGGATTTTCAAGGGGATTCCTTTACAGGTGGGGGAGGCGGGCCCTGGCCCTCCCGGCCCTGCTTGCCAGTGTCCCGGCGCCGGCCATGGACTTTGCGGAGGCCTGCATCGCCCACCTCAGGAAGGATCACCTTGAGGGCAATGGCTACTCGGTCCGCGGCCTGGTCGGGCAGGGGGATGAGCTCACCCGCTACATCGACGCCCAGGGCCTCACCCGCCACCACGATTACCCCCACCGGCAGGGCTACCTCATGGTGCGCTTTGACCATGGCGGCTACGTGATGCTGGAGCTGGGGGCGGAGGGCCTGCCCAGCCATGCGGTGAGGACCCGCGACCAGCGGGGCCGCCCCTGGATGGTCAGGCAGGGATCCTGCGGCCGCCAGCCCAGGGCGCCGGGAGATGATCGGGCAAGGGGGAATGACTGATGCCAAACCCATTTTCCTTCACGGGCAGGGCCGGGAGGCTTGAGTACGCGCTGCTCAAGCCGCTGCTCATCGCCTGCATCGCCGTGCCGCAGGATTATGCAGTCCATGCCAGGGCCGTAAACCCGCTGGCCAGCGTTGCCTACCTTACCTTCCTGGCCCTGATCCTGGCGGTCACGGCAAGGCGCCTCAACCAGCTGCGCTGGCGCAAGCGCTGGGCCATGCCCGTGGTGGTGATCCCCGACATGCCCATGATGACCGCCCTCGCGGAGGCAGCGCTGCAAAGGTGCCTCACCGGGAACTGCCTGGTGAGGTGGGGACTCCTTGATGGCGCGGAGCTAATGCTGTGCCTGTGGCTGCCCGTCTTTGCCATCCTGCTCCTGCCCCGCGGGAAGGGTGGCTTGCCGGATCCCCGGCAAGATGGGCAAGTGGGCCAAGGCGGGAACCTGGGGAAAGGCCCAAGGATAAGCCTTGGGAAAACCCTTGGGAAATACCCGGAGAAATAACCAGGAAGGCGTTGGCATGCAGCCTTGCCACCGGGGGGATGAGGGCATGAGCGTGAGAATTGGCACGGCCCTTACTGCCGGTGGGCTCGAGCGCCTGCCGCGCGCTCGCGGGGGAGATCAACGGCCTGGTGGGCTCCTGCAGCCTGAGCAGCTCGTGAGGCCATTAGCAGCAGGCCATAACCTTGGGGGGAGAGCATGATCATGAGGCACAAGATGGTGATCCTGGCGGCGGCCCTGGCGGCGCTGCCGGTGCATGGAACCCTGGCGGCGGGGCCCTACGTGCCGCCGCCCTCGAGCGCCACCACCGGCCATGTGCCGGTCATCAGCGACGAGGCGATGGAGCAGTGCGTTAAGGCCTACAACGAGACGCTCGACCTTCAGCGCTCGCTGCAGGGCGGGGGGTCGCCTGGCGACTACAACCGCAAGGCGGCCAGGTACAACTCCCTGGTTGACTGGTTCAACGCCAACTGCGCGGGCAGGCAGTCGCGCTCGGCCTGCGAGGCCGCCAACCTGCTCAACCGGGAGCGGGGCCTGCCTGAGGCCAGCTGCCGCTAGGGGGCCGATCTGTGATCGCTGTCGCTTTGGCGCACTGTCGCGCGGCCAGGCCTGGATTTATTGTGTAATATTTAATACACACTAAACAAAAATTGAAAGTTATCATTGTTTTAAAAGGTTTTTTCTGGGAAGTCTCCAGCCGGTGAGGCGCCCAGGGCAGGAGGAGAGCAATGGATCACATCGAGTTTGTGGGCCTCAGCGACGCGCAGGTCCTCGAGAGCCGCCGCCAGCACGGTGAGAACGTCATGTCCCCGCCGCCCGAGAGCTCGCTCCTCAAGCAGTTCTTCGAGCGGATGACCGGGCCCTTCGGGCACCTCATCGAGGGCTGGGAGGACGGCGACAGCCTCATCTTCATCCTTGAAATCGCGGCGCTGCTCTCGGGCTTCATCAGCCTCAGCTCCTTTGAGGGCTGGTTCGGCCTCACCCCCCAGGGCTACGAGGTCTTCTTCGAGCCGCTGGGCATCCTGGTGGCGATCATGCTCGCCACCGGCATCGCCTTCTACTTTGAGCTCAAGGCCGACAAGGAGTTCTCGCTGCTCAACCAGGTCAATGACGACGAGCCGGTCAAGGTCTTCCGCAACGGGCACCCCGTGGAGGTGCGCAAGCGCGACGTGGTGGTCGGCGACCTGGTGATCATCAACACCGGCGACGAGATCCCCGCCGACGGCACGCTGCGCTGGTCGGTCTCGCTGCAGGTGGACGAGTCCACCCTCACCGGCGAGCCGGTGTGCGCCAAGACCGCGGATGAGTCGAGGCTCGATCCCGGCGCCACCTTCCCCTCCAACCACGTGCTGCGCGGCACCAAGGTGGTCGAGGGGCACGGGGTGTGCGAGATCTTCGCGGTGGGGGACCGCACCGAGAACGGCAAGGTCTTCGAGGCCGCCCAGATTGACGACACCGTCAAGACCCCGCTCAACGAGCAGCTCGACCGCCTCTCCGACCTCATCACCAAGGCCAGCTACGGCTGCGCGGCGCTCATCATCGTGGGGCGCCTCATCGCCTACCTCGTGGGCGGGGGCGAGGTCGTGATGGTCGACCTGCTCGCCTATTTGCTGCAGACCTTCATGATCGCGGTGACCCTCATCGTGGTGGCGGTGCCCGAGGGCCTGCCGATGGCGGTGTCGCTGGCCCTGGCCTACAGCATGCGGCGCATGCTCAAGACCAACAACCTGGTGCGCAAGATGCACTCCTGCGAGACCATGGGCGCCACCACGGTGATCTGCACCGACAAGACCGGCACCCTGACCCAGAACCAGATGCAGGTCTACCGCACCAACTTCTATGGCCTAGGCCGCGACCAGCAACTCAAGGGCGCGGCCGATGGCATGGGCGACCTCATCGCCTGCGGCATCGCGGTCAACAGCACCGTGGAGCTTGACGAGCAAGAGGGCGGGCGACCGCGGGTGCTGGGCAACCCCACCGAGGGCGCGCTCCTGCTGTGGCTGCGCAAGCAGGGCTATGACTACAAGTCCCTGCGCGTGGGCTCGCGCTCCATCGCCGAGCTGCCCTTCTCCACCGAGCGCAAGCTGATGGCCACCCAGTTCGAGGATCCCAGCGGGCAGAACCTGCTGTGCGTCAAGGGCGCCCCGGAGATTGTGCTCTCGCTGTGCGGCGAGGTCTCAGGCAATGTGCCCCGTGAGGAGATCGCAAGGCAGCTTGGGGGCTACCAGCGCCAGGCGATGCGCACCATGGGCTTTGCCATGAAGCGCCTCGGCAAGGGCGAGACCTACGACCTCGAGGGCCTCTTCAGCGACCGGGACCTCACCTTCCTCGGCATTGCCGCCATCTCGGATCCGGTGCGCGAGGAGGTGCCGGCGGCGATCCGCGAGTGCCTCGACGCTGGCATCAAGGTGAAGATCGTCACCGGCGACACCCCCGAGACCGCCAAGGAGATCGGGCGGCAGATCGGGCTCTGGGAGCCATCCGACGGCGAGCGCAACCTCATCACCGGCCCCGGGCTGGGCGCGCTTTCTGACGGGGAGCTGGACGAGCGGGTGCTGGATCTCAAGATCATTGCCCGCGCGCGCCCCCTCGACAAGCGCCGCCTCGTGGAGAGCCTGCAGCGCCAGGGGCAGGTGGTGGCGGTCACCGGCGACGGGACCAACGACGCCCCCGCGCTCAAGGTGGCGCACGTGGGGCTGTCCATGGGCGACGGCACCAGCGTCGCCAAGGAGGCGAGCGACATCACCATCATCGACAACTCCTTCGGCAGCATCGGCCGCGCGGTGATGTGGGGGCGCTCGCTGTTCCTCAACATCAAGCGCTTCATCCTCTTCCAGATGACGGTCAACGTGGCGGCCTGCCTCACGGTGCTCTTTGGCGCCTTCATGGGCACCGACTCGCCGCTGACCGTGACCCAGATGCTGTGGGTGAACCTCATCATGGACACCTTCGCGGCGATGGCGCTCGCCTCGTTGCCACCCTCGGAGCAGGTGATGCGCGCAAAACCGCGCGACCGCAACGCCTTCATCATCGACCGCACCATGGCCCGGGTGATCGTCGGGGTGGGCGGGCTGTTCTTCGCGGGGCTCATCGGCCTGGTGTACGTCTTCGAGCACAGCGACATCACCGCGCTCTCGGATCTTGCGACCGTGAGCCTCGGCGCGGCCAACGGCCTCTCGGCCTATGAGCTCAGCCTCATCTTCACCATCTTCGTGATGCTGCAGTTCTTCAACATGTTCAATGCCCGCGCCTACGAGACCGGGGCCTCGGCCTTCAGCCTCGCAGGGTGCCGGCCCTTCATGCTCATCGCCTGCGTGATCTTCAT
>JAILEI010000179.1 GCA_024688225.1 Succinivibrionaceae bacterium | reverse complement strand
GCGGCGGCGGCGGCGCTCGCCGCGCGCCGTGTCTACACCTGCCTGCCCGTGGCGGGCGCCATCCTGGCCGCGGGGATCCTGCTCCACGGCATCGCCTTCACCACCCTCCAGGGGCCGCGGCTGCAGGTGGGGCTGGTGCAGGGCAACATCGAGCAGCGCCTCAAGTGGGATCCCGGCTTCGCCGGGGAGGTGGTCGCCACCTACTGGGAGCTCTCGCGCCCCCACCTTGGCAAGCTGGACGCCCTGGTCTGGCCGGAGGCGGCGCTGCCGCTCTTCCTTGAGGACGCCCCGGAGCTGATCTCCGACCTCAACACCGCCGCCGCGGCCTCCTCGACCCCGATCCTCACCGGGCTGCAGCGCCATGACGGCGACGGGCACGCCTACAACATCATCCTCGGCCTTGGCGCGAGCGCCGATCCCGAGCTGGCGCAGGTCTACGACAAGCGCATCCTGGTGCCGCTCGGGGAGTACGTGCCCTACGCCTCCTTCTTCAGGCAGTTCGGCAACATGTTCAACATCCCCATGTCCTCCTTCTCAGAGGGCGCCGCGGGCCAGCGGCCGCTGCGCCTCGGGGCGGTGCCGCTCATCCCCGCCATCTGCTATGAGTCAGTGTTCCCCACGCTGCTGGCCGAGATGGACAGCGAGTCAGCGGGCGGGATCCTGATGGTCTCCAACGACGCCTGGTTTGGGGACACCCGGGGCCCGCTCGAGCACCTGGTGATCGCGAGGATGCGCTCCATGGAGTTGCAAAAGCCCCAGCTGCGCGCCACCAACAATGGGGTGACGGCGCTGATCGGGCCGTTTGGGGGGATTGAGCGGCGCCTGCCGCAGAACGAGCGCGGGGTGCTTGAGGTGGAGCTGCAGCCACGGCAGGGCGCCACCCCCTACTCGCGCCTTGGCAACCTGCCGCTCTATGCCCTGGCGCTCGCCAGCCTGCTGCTGTCGCTGGCCATGGCGCGCCGCGAGGGGCGCAACGACGCGCTAAGGCGCCTGGTCCGCCCCTAGCCAGCAGGGGAGCAGCTCCCCTCCCGGGCCGAGGCGGTAGCGCGACTCGTCAAGGCCGCGGGCAAAGAGCGAGATCACATAGTCGTAGTAGCCGCGCCGCCGGTCATAGCGGTAGTCGGAGAGGAAGGCGCGCAGCCGGCCCTTGGCCACGGGATCGTCCACGAAGGGCAGCAGCGCGGCATGGAAGGAGGCCGGGGCCTGGCCCTCGGCGCGCCCCTCCTTAGTGTAGATCCGCTCCGGCGCCACCGGCCCGGTCCCCGTCCCCGCCAGCAGCCCGAGGATGGGCGAGAAGCGCTCCACCAGCTCCTTGCGCAGCGGATCGCCACTGGGCATCATGCCCACCCACAGGTAGACCCGAAGCGCGTTGTAGGAGCACACGCTGTCCTCCGCCACCTGGTAGCCCTCGCCATCCACAAAGCTGATCCAGTCCGGGGGGAAGCGCTGACCGCCCAGGTCGAGCAGGAAGCCGAGGCTGTCGCGGTACAGGCGCTCCCAGGGCTCGCCCAGCGCCGCGAGGCGGCGCAGCAGCATGGGCGGCAGGTAGCTGGGGTTGAGGGTCACCCCGCCGCCGTGCCGGAAGCCCTCGGGCCCAGGCAGCAGCATCAGCCCGAGGCCCTCCACCTCGGCAAGCTCCCGCTCGGCGACGCGCCCCAGCAGCTCCTGGGCCTTGCCCGCATAGTCGGCGCGCCCGAAGGCGCGCGCCGCCTCCAGCAGCGCGTAGGCGATGAAGAGATCCGAGTCCGAGGCGCTGTTGGGATCGATGATCCCGTAGGAGCCATCCTCGCGGCGCCCCCACAGCCAGGCGGGCAGCGCGCTGGAGAGCGATCCGCCGGCGAGGTTGCGCTCGGTCCAGCCGAGGATGAGATCGAAGGTGGCGGGCTCGTTGGCGATGATGGAGAAGATCAGCGCGTAGCTCTGGCCCTCGGAGGTGGTGATGGCGCGCTCGTCGCTGTGGTCGATCACCCGCCCGTCCTCGGAGAGGAAGGCGGACTTGAACTCATCCCACAGCGCCCAGGCCCCGCAGGGCAGGGGCTGCAGCGCGAGGAGGCCCAGCGCCGCCCCCAGCAGCGCGCGCACCAAGGGCGCCATCGCCTAGAACCGGGCCGGGTTGAGCAGCACCGGGCGCCCGGAGCGCTCATCGAGGGCGCGGGCCAGCAGATCCTGGTCAATCTCGGGGTTGGCGAAGAACTGCCGGTCGCGGGGGGTGAAGCTGAAGCTGTGATCCTCCATGCGCTCAAAGTCCTTCACGGTGCGCGACAGCGGCTGGTGGACCTCAATGTAGATGTTGCCGTTGGCCTCGACCGTGTACTTGATGGGCTGGTTGATGAACTGCACGCGCGTGCCCACCGGGACCTGCTCAAAGAGGTAGCGGATGTCGTCGTCGCGCAGGCGCACGCAGCCGTGGCTGACCCTCAGGCCGATGCCAAAGTCGGCGTTGGTGCCATGGATGGCGTAGAGGCGGCCCACATAGAGCGCGTAGAGGCCCATGGGGTTGTCCGGGCCCGCGGGCACCACCGCCGGCAGCGGCTCGCCCATCGCCGCGTACTCGGCGCGGGTGTTGGCGGTCGGGGTCCAGGTCGGGCCGGCCTTCTTGCGCTCCACCTTGGTGACCCAGTCGGTGGGGGTGCCCTTGCCGGGCTGGCCGATGCCGATGGGCAGCACGTCCACCTTGGAGCCGTGGTAATAGTAGAGGCGCATCTCCGGGGAGTTGACCACGATGCCGTTGCGCGGGGAGCTGGGCAGGATCAGCCGCGAGGGGATGATGAGGCGGGTGCCGCGGTAGGGCACGATGGGATCGACCCGGGGGTTGGCCTCGATCATGTTGGAGAGCCCCTGCTGGAACTCGGCGGCCACGTACTCAAGGGTGGTGGTGCCGGTGGGGCTGACCTCATAGCTCTGCTCCTGGCCGACCACGCTGTCCTGGGGCTGGGGCACCTCATAGGTGATGGCATGGGCGCCCATGGCCAGCATGCACAGGGCGGTAATGAGGAAAAGCTTAAGGGGCATGGTCTCTCTCCCGGGAAGGTCTCAGGGCGCCCGCCAGGCGCCAGTGCTTTCCCGCAATTATAGTGGGCTGACCGCCACATGGGATCCCAGGCCGGCGCAAAAGGCGTCGGGCACCGGGCAAAATGGCGCCCCGCCCCCGGCGGTGGGGAGGGGCGGCGGCCCGTTTCCCACGCGAGGGGATGGGGGTGGGCCGGCGGCTCTGGGAAATCCTCGCCGCATGGGGTATAATCCCCTCCGCGCCGCCAAGGCGCACGTCCCCATAGTTAAATGGATATAACGAGCCCCTCCTAAGGGCTAGTTGAAGGTTCGATTCCTCCTGGGGACGCCATCCTCCCCCTTATCCCCATCCCCTTGATACCGGCCAGTGGCCGTTCCCTGCCCCTTGCTGGCGCAGGGCCGCCCCCTTTTTGCCCTTGCCCTGCCCCAAAACCCCTGTTTTTATCATTCGGTAAAATTCTTTGATTTTCCCTTACCGCCACTTTTGGGCCACCACCCCTGATCAAAAAATCACACCCCTTGTGACTTTCGGTCCGGTGAAAGTATTCCTGAAAGTGCTTTCAGATCGTCATTTTCATTTTTGTAAGAGATGAAAGTCTATGTACAAAACTGTAAGCAGCAATAAATACAGATAGAAATATATTTTTAAAAGATAGGGATTGTTTATAGACTAATGTCACTGTTACTCACTAAATATTAAGGCATTTCGCACCTAGTACCAAAGTACAATAGTCTATAATATTTTTAAAAAAAATGTGAAAGTACAGAAAAGTACGCAATGAAAGCAACGAAAGTGGGATTTGCCACCGCCGGGGCATGCCAAGAACGGGTGAAAGTTAGGGGGTCCCGAGCTACAAAAAAGGCCCCCCAAGGGGGGGACCAGGGGGTTGCAATTGGAAGAAACAGGCAAATTTTAGCGGCATGCGGCGCCATGCCAAACTTTGGCCAAGGCGGGAAATGGCGCCTGGGGCAGTCAGTACCCCATGGATCGGGAAAGGGCGCCTCCTTGCAAGCCGCAAGGGCCTTCCCGCCCCCTTTTGGATCAGCTAAAACCTTGGGAAATGGCGATCCTGGGGGCCCGCAAGCCCCCTCTGCCGCGCAGCATGGCAGCACTGGAGGGGATGGGGTGCCAGGACCTAGGATGCGGTGGCGGGGATGGCGCGGAAGGCGCCCGGGGGAAAAGAAAAAATCCCCCGGATAGGAGAGGATCCGGGGGATAAAGTCTTAACTTTCGTTAAGAACTACAGCAACTTGGAAACTATGCGAGCTGCTCACCCTTGAGCTTGAACTCGCGGTACCTGCAAATGCAGGCCACGTTCACGATAACCTGGTCACCCACGCTCAGGTGACTGCCACGCACCACCTCGAGCGACTCATTGCACAGCATCAGGCGCCTGAACTGGGGGCCGTCATTGCCGTTGTCGAGCACCATGAAGTCGCCCACGTGCCCGCGGGTGGTGTAAAGCGAGACCACCTCGCCGCGCTCCACCCGGTGGGATCCGCTGCTCCAGGGCATGAAGTTGCGGCTCATGGGCGGGGAAATCTTCACGAAGTTGTTGCACGCCAGCGCATACAGGCAAAGCGTGAACTTCGTCTTCTCGTCAACCTTCGGAAGCTGCTCCAGGCCTGCGATGTAGCAGTTGAGCGACACCCCGTCGTTGATGGAAAAGGGCTGCCCCTTGAAGGGAGGGGTCCGCAGCTCGCCAGCCCGGTAGCGGGTGATGAACTGCACGCAGTCAGTGCCCGCCGACTCAGGCGGGAAATTGAGCGCCAGCCACTCGTCATTCTGCCAATTGGCGAAGTCCCACTTGCTGCGGCATATGTCCATGTCTTGAAACGATAGGCCCATTTAGACTCACCAATGACTTTCCTGACCCTGAAATTTCCTTTCGCGCCAATTTTACCCATATTCAGATCTGAAAAAAAGTCTGCGGGCAAAAAAAATGTGACCCCCGTTAACGGGATCACACTTTTTCAGTTATACGTGATTTTGGCCTTTACAAATGGAAATCAGATTCCGGCGGTTAGAGGTACCTTACCAAATCCCTCACCAGGGCCGGCCCCTCATAGATGAGGCCGCTGTAGACCTGCAGCAGCGTGGCCCCGGCAGCCAAGCGCTCCCGCGCCGCGCAGAGCCCGTCGATCCCCCCCACCCCGATCAGCGGGATCGATCCCCCGGTGATTTCCCGCACCTTGCGGAGCGTCCTGAGGGCAAGGCCGCAGAGCGGGCGGCCCGAGAGGCCCCCCTGCTCCCCGGCATGGGGAAGGCCGGTCACCAGGCCGCGGCTGGTGGTGGTGTTGGCGCAGGTGATGCCATCGACCCCGAGATCCATGAGCACCTGGCACAGCGCCTCCAGGGCCCCGTCATCAAGATCCGGGGCCACCTTGACCACCAGCGGCACCCGCCGCCCCGCCCCGGACTCGAGGCGCCCCCGCTCCTCGAGGAGCGCGCCCACCAGCGCGCGGAGCGGCTCTGAGGCCTGCAGCGCGGTCAGGCCCTCGCTGTTGGGGCAGGAGACATTGACCGCCACATAGTCGCAGTGCTCATGGACCTTGCGCAGGCACTCAAGGTAGTCGCTGGCCGCCTCCTCCATGGGGGTGTCGGTGTTCTTGCCGATGCTCACCCCCACCACCCCGCGGTAATGGCGGGAGACCAGGTTGCGCACCAGGTGGTCGACCCCGAGGTTGTTGAAGCCCATGCGGTTGATGATCCCCCGCGCCTCGGGGATGCGGAACATCCTCGGGCGCGGGTTGCCCGGCTGCGGGCGCGGGGTGACCGTGCCCACCTCGATGAAGCCCAGGCCCAGGGCGCCCAGGAAGTCGATGGCGTCGCCATTCTTGTCGAGGCCGGCGGCAAGGCCCACCGCATTGGGGAAGCGCAGCCCCATCGCCTCCACCGGCGAGTCGGGCACCCGCTGGGCGAACAGGCTGCGCCAGGGCCACGCGGAGAGCGCGTGGGCGGCGGAGATGGTCAGGTCGTGGGCGCGCTCGGGCTCCATGGCGAACAGCAGCGGGCGCACCAGGCAGGGGTAAAGGTCGTAGGGGGACATGTCTATCCTAGTTGCCTCAGCGAGATGAACTTGTGGGTGCGGCGGTCAATCTCGAGCTCAAAGGTGCCGCTGATGCCCTCGTTGGTGGTGAAGCTCTTGAGGTGGTTGGCGGCGAGCTCGAGGACCAGGCCGCTGTCGGTGCGCACCCGCACCGACTGGATGGCCCCCGCGTAGATGGACAGGAGCTGCTCCTTGGTGATGTGGATGGAGAAGCGGTACTTGAGCGGTCCGAACATGTCCATGGCTAGTCCTTGCCCAGTGCGGCAGACACCTTCTCGTAGATGGATCGGGAGAGATCCTTGATCTGCAGCAGGCGCTGGAGCTGCTCGCGGGCCTTTTGCGCGCGGTCGCGGTCATAGCGGGCAAAGGACAGCATGCCATCGAGGATGCGCGCCCCCACGTGGGCGTTGGTGCCATTGAGCTGCGCCACCACCTCGCAGAGCAGCTTGTACCCCGCCCCGTCGCGGCGGTGCAGCGCCACCGGGTTGCTGAGCGCCATCGCCCCCACCAAGGCGCGGATGCGGTTGGGGTTACCCGCGTCGTAGCGCGGGTGCGACATCAGCTTGCGGACCACGAACAAGGTCTCCTCGCAGGGCACGGTGGCCT
Source organism: Succinivibrionaceae bacterium (assembly GCA_024688225.1). Classification (GTDB taxonomy): domain Bacteria; phylum Pseudomonadota; class Gammaproteobacteria; order Enterobacterales; family Succinivibrionaceae; genus JAILEI01. The sequence continues at coordinate 6,116 of JAILEI010000179.1, read as the reverse complement.
GGATCCTGAAGAAGTTGTCGAGCACCAGCGGATCCTGGTCCCACTCGGCGCCAAAGGCGTCCAGCAGCTGCCCCGCGCAGGGCAGGCCCAGGTGCACCGCCGCGCGCAGCGCCCCGAGGGTCTCGGTCATGCAGGAGGCCTTGCGGAACTGGGTCTCGCACAGCGAGTCGGCCTGGCGCTCGCGCCCCAGGGCAATGAGGCCCTGGGCGGCCATGAACAGGGCGTTGTTGGCGAGGGACCGGCGCGCCATGCCCTCGGTTGAGTAGCGCGGATCGCCCCACTGCCGCATGCGCTCGTACAGCGCGAGGTACTCATCGAGCAGCGCCACCGAGAGCGAGCGGGAGAGGAAGCGGTGGATGTGGACCGTGGCGTCGAGGCTGATGCTGCGCTGGCGCTCCATCAGGGTCTCGAGGCTGGGGATGGGCAGGATGCTGCTGGCGCAGACCAGATCCTCCTCCACCCGCTCCAGCAGGCCGCGGTAGGCCTCGATGATCGGGCTGGGCACCCCAAGGCCGGCGGCCGCGGCCAGCGCCTCGGGCGAGTCCACCGGCTCATCCTTGGCCGCCGCGTCCCGCTGCCCCAGGAATTCCTCGGCCGCCCCCAGGCTGTCCGCCATGTAGCGGGCGAAGAGCTCCTCGGCGCTGTTGAGCTTGATGAAGGGATCGGAGCACAGGGCAAGCAGGCGCGAGTAGTCACTGTCCGTATAGGGCGCCACCAGGCGCACCGGGGCCGAGAAGTCACGCAGCAGCACGGGCAGCGAGCCCTCGGGCAGGCCGGTGAAGGTGAACTCCTGGCGCACCTCATCGAGCACCACCATCCCGCTGGGCGGCAGGCCGCCGGCCGCCGCCTCGTCCTTGCCCTCCGGGGTGATGAAGGACAGGCGCACTGGGATGACGAAGGGCTCCTTGGCCTCCTGCCCCGGCGTGGCGGGGGTGGACTGGGAGAGGGTCAGCGACAGCTCGCCCCCCTGCCCCCACTTCCAGGCGGCGGTGACCACCGGGGTGCCCGCCTGGCTGTACCAGCGCGAGAACTGCCCGAGATCCATCCCCGAGACCTCGGAGAGCACCGCAAGGAAGTCGTCGATGGTCACCGCCTGCCCGTCAAAGCGCCTCAGGTACTCGCGGATGGCCCTGGTGAAGGTCCCCCCGCCCTCGCCCTGGTCGCCGATCAGGGTTTGCAGCATCCTGATCACCTCGGCGCCCTTGTCGTAGATGGTCACCGTGTAGAAGTTGTTCATCTCGAGCACGCGCTCCGGGCGCACCGGGTGCGCCATCGGGCCGGAGTCCTCGGGGAACTGGCGGGAGCGGATCACGCCCACCGCGCCCAGGCGGGTCAGCGGGCGCGAGGCCACGTCCGAGGAGAACTCCTGGTCGCGGAACACGGTCAGGCTCTCCTTGAGCGAGAGCTGGAACCAGTCGCGCAGGGTGACCCGGTCGCCGGTGTAGTTGTGGAAGTACTCGTGGCCGATCACGCTCTCCACGTTGTAGAAGTCGAGATCGGTGGCGGTGTGCTGGTCGCAGAGCACGAACTTGGAGTTGAAGATGTTGAGCGACTTGTTCTCCATCGCCCCCTGGTTGAAGAAGTCGACCGCCACCACCTTGAAGTTGTCGAGGTCATAGGCGAAGCCAAAGCGCTCCTCGTCCCAGCGCATCGCCTCCTTGATGCAGCGCATCGCCCAGAGGCCGCGGTCGTGGGCGCCGCGGTCCACGTAGAGGACCAGGCGCACCTGGCGCGGGACATCGCCCGCGGGGTGCGCGGTGAAGGTGTCCTCGATGGTGTCGAAGGTGCCCGCCACCAGGGCGAACAGGTAGCAGGGCTTGGGGTAGGGATCCTCCCAGACCGCGTAGCGGCGCCCGTCGCGGGTGCCCTCCTCCACGAGGTTGCCGTTGGAGAGCAGCGCCCCGCAGCCGTCATCGGGGGCCAGGATGGTGACCCGGTAGGAGGCCATCACATCCGGGCGGTCGAGGAAGTAGGTGATGCGCCGAAAGCCCTCAGGCTCGCACTGGGTGCAGAAGCAGCCGTTGGACTTGTACAGGCCCATGAGCAGCGTGTTCTGCGCCGGGGCGATGGTGTTCACCACCCGCAGCTCAAACTCGTCCGGCACCCGGTCCAGGGTGAGGCGCCCCTCGCCCAGGCGGTACTTGACCGCGGCGCCGTCCACCGTAACCGAGACCAGGCACAGGTCCTCGCCGTCGAGCACCAGCGGCGCGCCATGGTCGTTGGTGAGGCGCTTGACCCGGGAGACCTGGGTCACCTCGGTGCAGAGGTCGGAGAGGCTGAAGGTCAGGTCAGTCTTGGTGATGGTGAAAAGCGGCGGCCGGTAGTCCTGCCGCAACATGGGCTTGAAGTTTTCCTTGGCCATGGGGATCCTGCCTTGTGGGCGTGAGTGAGGGGGCGGCGCCATGCCGCCCCGGTTGGCTGGTGATCGCGGGCCTAGCGCTCCTTGCCGGCCCCAAGGGCCGCAAGGTCATGGGCCACCGCGATCGCCTCGTTGAGCAGCGTGTCGGTGAACTCGAAGTCCGGCTTGAGGTCGGAGACCGCCTTGACCGGGGGCAGGCCCATGAGGCGCAGGCGCTCGTTGGTGGTGGACAGGGAGTAGTCGTCATCCTCCTTCTGCATCACCCGGCGCTCGGCAAGGTTCACCGTCAGCGAATCGCGGGACTTGAGGGCCTGGTAGCGCTCGAGGTCGCGGGCCAGCAGGCTGAACTCCTTGCTGCCCTTGACGCGCGCCTCGTGGCGTGCCTTGAGCTCGGGGATGAGCCCCTCAAGGCCAGTGTACGGGCGGTAGGAGGCGCTGGGGACGCTGTCCCAGTCGAGGGCGTTGACCTCGCTGCTCTCGCCGTACTCCTCGCTGTCGACCATGCTGGGGAAGCGGATGTCCGGCTCCACGCCCTTGAGCTGGGTCGACCCGCCGTTCACCCGGTAGAACTTGGCGATGGTGTAGTGGATGGAGCCCATCTTGTTGTCGTTGAAGTCATAGATGCGGCTCAGCGGGCGGTTCTGCTGCACCGTGCCCTTGCCGAAGGTGGTGTCGCCCACCACCACCGCGCGGCCCCAGTCGCGCAGCGCCGCAGCCATGATCTCGGAGCTCGAGGCGCTCAGGCGGTTGACCAGCACCACCAGCGGCCCCTCATAGCTGATCTGGGGGTTGTTGTCGAACTCGGGGACGATGTTGCCCGCCACGTCGCGGACCTGCACCACCGGGCCGGAGTGGATGAAGAGCCCGGTCGAGTCGATGGCCTCGGGCAGCAGCCCGCCGCCGTTGTTGCGCAGGTCGATGACCAGGGCCTCCATGCCCTGCCCCAGCAGCATCCTGAGCTCGCGCTCAATGTCCTGGTGGAGGTTGTTGTAGAAGCTCTTGATGGTCAGGACGCCGACCTTGCTGCCGTTGATCTCGTGGATCTTGCCCTTGGCCTCGCGCTCCTGCAGCTTGATCTTGTCGCGCACGATGCGCACCGAGAAGGTCTTGGTGTTGCCGCCGTCGATCCGCTCAATGTCGAGGGTCACCACGGTGCCCTTGGGGCCCTTGATCTTGCGCACCACGTCGGAGAGCCGCCAGCCCAGGATGTCGTCGTAGGTCCCGTTTTCCTGGCGCACGCCCACGATGCGGTCCTTGGGGCGCAGCCGCTTGGTGGCCTCGGCCGGGGAACCAGGGATGATGGAGTTGATGACCGTGTACTCCTCCTCGGAGCTGAGCACGGCGCCGATGCCCTCCAGCGAGAGGTTGATGTCGTCGTTGAAGTTCTCGCTGTCCACGGGGCTGAGGTAGTTGGTGTGCGGGTCGATGGCCGCCGCAAAGGCGTTCTCGAAGGTCGAGAAGGCGTCCTCGGAGTTGCTCTGCTCGAGCTTGGAGAGGGCAATCTCGTAGCGCCTGATGATGCGCTTGCGCGCCTCCTCCTCGGTCTTCTTGCTGAGCAGCTGCACCTCAAACTCGTTCTTGAGCTCGGTGTCCCAGAGCGCGTGCAGCTCGGACTCGGTGCTCGGGAAGCTGGCATTGCGGTGGCGGTCGATGATCAGCCGCTCGTGGCCGCTCACGTCCACCCCGCGCTTCACCGCCTCGATGAAGTAGGAGTACTTGGCAAAGCGCCGCCGCAGGTTGTTGTTGTACAGCTCGTAGGGGTAGGCGAGGTCGCACTGGGTGAGCGACTCGGCGATGCGGTCGCGGTTCTTGTAGATCTCGTCCACCTCGCCGCTGGTGATCAGGGAGCGGTTGTAGTCGAGGAAGTAGAGCAGCCGATCAATCACCTGGTCCACGAACCGGCGGTCAATCCTGACCAGCTTGTAGTGGGCGCGGGTAAAGTAGTTGGAGATACGGGAGCACGCCGTCTGGTGCTGGGTTTCCTGCGCCAGGCGGGGCAGCTCCTCCAGGGTGGGGACCACCACCTTGCCGAGGGCCGGGGTGGCAAGGCACAGCAGCGCGCAGAGCGCTGCCGGGCGGGCAAGTTCTCGCAGCATGGGGCTAGCTCTTGTCCTTGTCACGGATGGAAACGCGGTCGATGGGCAGCAGGATGTTGGCGCCGGTCTCGAGGGTCAGCTGCACCCCCTCCCCCTTGACACCGCCCGGGGCGACCACGCCCTTGACATGGTGGTGGGGGCCGGTGGTCACGGAGACCTCAGTGCCGGGCATAAGCTCACTGGCGCTGGCCTTGTGGTAGGTGACCCGGGGGCGGGGCGGCCGCGGCGCGGCACCCTCCGCGCCCTGCTGGGGCGCGCCCTCGGGGCGGCGGCGCAGGCGGGGCTTCTTGGGACGGGGGCGGGTGGCCCTGATCTCCTTGAACTTCTCGCGCGCAAAGTCGGCGTGCTCCTTGGAGACCTCCTCGACCGGGTTGCCGTCCAGGTCGACGCGCTTGGGCTCGGTGAACAGGCAGTGGAGGTAGCGCAGGCGCGTGGTGTAGAGGTGCAGCGCCTCGCGGACCTTGGTGATGGTGAGATCCGGGTATGCCTTGATGCGCTCGCGCAGGTCGTCAACCACGCCCACCTTCAGCGGGTGGCACTCCCCGCCCCCCTCGCGGACAAAGGCCTTGGGGAAGAGCTCATAGAGGCGCTCGAGCACCTTGGCGATGTGGTCGCGGCGGCTGCCCTCGGACTCGGCCGGGGCCGCGGCTGGGGCCTCCGCAGACTCAGTGGCTCCCGCCACCGCGGACTGGGCCGCCTCGGCCGGGCTCTCCGCGCGGTCACCAGTTCCGGCCTCCGGGACTTGCTGGGTCTCAGGTTCCATTTCTATCTCCCCTTCAAGGACATTCACTGCCGATAAGCACAATCAAACTATTATAGCGCAAGCAAATGGCAAAGCGATGTCGCCCCGGCCCCGCCATGAGTTTCCAGCCCGGCTAGGGGCCATCCCCGAGCCGCCGCCCGGCATCACAGGCCCGCGCCTCGCCCAGCGCGCAGCCCCGCGCATAGGTTTCCCGGGCCAGGGCCAAGTCCGCGGGCACGCCCTCGCCGCGCTCATAGAGGCCCCCCATCTCCAGGCAGCCCTGCCGCTCCCCCATCTTGCAGGCCGTGCCCAGCAGCCAGGCCGCCTGGGCCGGGTTGCGCGGCCGCCCCTCCCCGGTGAGGTACATCATCCCGAGGCTGGCGCAGCCTGAGGAGCTGTCCATGCCACAGGCGGTGGAGTACATGCCGGCGGCACGCGCCAGGTCCCGCCGCACCCCCCGCCCGGCCTCAAGGAGCGTGCCCTGGCACTTGCAGCCCATGCCCTCGCCCAGGGCGCAGGCCCGCCCGCACAGCGCAAAGGAGCGGGCCGGGTCGGCCACCACCCCGCGCCCCATCTCATAAACCAGCCCCAGGGCCGCGCAGCCGCGCCCGTTGCCGAGGTCACAAGACTTGGAGTAGAGCCGAGCGGCGGCGGCAAGGTCCCGGGGCAGGCCCTTGCCCGAGTCATGCTTTAGCGCCGCCATCAGGCAGCCATGGGCATTCCCCAGCGCGCAGCCCCTAAGGTAGAGCGCGGCGGCACGCTGCGGCTCGGGCGCCAGGCCCTTGCCGCCATCGTAGAGGCGGCCGAGCGCCGCGCAGCCCTCCCCATCGCCGAGATCGCAGCCCTTGGCCAGGGCGCGCGCCGCCGCGTCGGGATCGCGGCCTGAGGGGCGGCTGCGCATTGTCCCCAGCCGGGTGCA
>JAILEI010000168.1 GCA_024688225.1 Succinivibrionaceae bacterium | reverse complement strand
GAAGCGCTGGGTGCGGGCGCAGGCCGGGCAGGCCTCGGGGGCCGTGGCCCCCTCCACCGTGCAGCCGCAGGCCCGGCACTGCCACAGCCCCACCTCGCCCTCGGCGAGGCGGTAGCGCCCGCCGTCGCTGATCTGCTCGAGCTCGTCGAGCAGCAGCTCGGCCTGGCGCTCATAGGCGCCCTGGAAGCCCTCGAGCACCGCGGCGATGAGCGTCAGCCCCTCCTGCACCGCGGTGGCCGCCTGCTCCCCATAGGCGCTGGCCGCCACCGCCTGCAGCTCCTGCGAGGCCGACTGCAGGTTGGCGAGCGGGTCGCCCGGCAGCGGGTAGGCATAGGTGGCAGTCACCTCCTTGGTGCCCCCCTCGAGGAAGCGGTAGAGGCGCTCGGCATGCACCCTGGCCAGGCCGCGGAGGCGCTCGAAGATCACCGCCACGTCCTCCGCCCCCTCAAGGCGCGCCTCGTCCGCGCAGTAGCCCATGCGCTCCGCGCGCTGGCACTCGGCGGCAAAGGACGCCATCACGTTGAGCTCGGTCTCGGTCCCGTGGATACTGGGCATGTCCACCTCCTGTTGTCAAATCCCCGCTGAAAGTTTGCCTTGGGGCCGCGCGGGCGTCAAGAGCCGCCCGCCTTGCGGTGCCGGTCGCGGGTGAGCAGCATCGAGCCGCCCACGATCAGGATCCCGCCGAGCAGCGAGTCGGCGCCAAGGCGCTCGCCAAAGAAGGCGAACCCGAGGAGCACGTTGAAGAAGACCCCCGAGTACTGGCAGAAGGAGGCCACCACCGGGGAGGCCGCCGCGTAGCCGAGGGTCATGGTCACCTGCGCCAGCACCGTGAGCGCGCCCATCAGCAGGCACAGCAGGAACTGCGTGGGGGTGGGCATGGTGAAGTCACCCCCCATGGCGATCGCCCCGGCGATGGTGGCGCAGACCAGGAAGTAGAGCACGATCTCGTAGCTGTTGTGGCGCCCCGAGTGCGCCAGGGTGCTGATGGTGGTCATGGCGGCGGCGGAGAAGATCGCGTTGCCGAGGGCAAAGCAGGCATAGATGTTGAAGGAGGAGAAGTTCCAGGGCTGCAGGATCACGCAGGCCCCGGCCACGATGATCGCCAGCTTGGGCAGGATCGAGGCGCGCAGCCGCTCGTGGAGGAACAGCGCCGCGAAGATGATCACAAAGAATGAGGAGAGCTGGGTGAGGATGGAGACGTCCCCCATCGGCATCCCCGAGAGCGCATAGAAGATCAGCAGCATCCCGCAGCCGCCGAGCACGCCGCGCAGGGTGAGGGTGGGGATGTCATGGCGCGAGAGGCCCTGGTGGGTGGCCAGCATGATCGCCGCCACCATCACGGTGCTGAACAGGCCGCGCATGAAGGCCACCTGCCCGGTGCCCCAGGATCCGCAGAGGTGCTTGACCACCACGTTGAGCAGGGCAAAGCACAGGCTCGAGAGCATGATGAGCGCCACGCAGCGCCCCGTGCCCCGGGAGGGGGCGGAAAAACCAAGCATTGCCGAACCTCCCCGCCAAGGCGCCCATCATATCCCAAGCCCCCGCCGCGCGCCATGCTAAAATTGCCCCGGCGCGCCGGCAGGGGCCGGCGCCAGTGGATGTTGTCAAAGGGAGGATCAATATAGATGCGCCACGGTAAACTCGCCTGCGCGCTGGCCCTGGCCCTCGCCCTCGGCGGCTGCGTGCAGACCACCGGGACCGGGGTCTCGGGGGTCAGCCGCTCCCAGCTGATGCTGGTCTCAAGCAACGAGGTCAACCAGCAGGCCGCCCAGGCCTACGCGCAGGTGCTCGCGCAGGCGCGCCAGCAGCGCGCCCTGGACACCAACCCCACCCTCACCAGGCGCGTGCAGTCCATCGCCTCGCGCCTCGCCGCGCAGGTGGGCTACTTCCGCCCCGACGCCACGCAGTGGGCCTGGGAGGCGCATGTCATCAACTCCAGCGAGCTCAACGCCTGGTGCATGGCCGGGGGCAAGATTGCCGTCTACTCGGGCATTGTCGAGCAGCTCGGGCTCACCGATGACGAGCTGGCGGTGGTGATGGGGCATGAGATGACCCACGCCCTGCGCGAGCACATCCGCGAGCAGCAGAGCCAGGAGGCGGTGCGCAGCGGGCTGCTCGGGGCGCTCTCGGCCCTGGGCTTTGGCGCCGCGGCCAGCCTTGCCGACACGGTGAGCAACCTCGGGATCATGCTGCCCTTCAGCCGCGCCCACGAGAACGAGGCCGACGAGATTGGCCTCGAGCTCATGTACCGCGCCGGCTTTGACCCCGACGCCGGGCCGCGGGTCTGGGAGAAGATGAGCGCCGTCTCGGGCTCCCAGCCGGTGCCGATCCTGAGCACCCACCCCTCCAACGAGAGCCGCATCTCCACCCTCCGCGAGCTCGCCGCGCGCCTCAAGGCCAGCCCCCGCCAGGACTGATTGCGCATTTTGGATGAATTCAACCAGCACCTTTTGATTGAATTCATCCATAAATTCCCCCCACTCCCCATAAAAATGCCATTTATTCATTAAGTTATCCAAAAATGAGGTTTTTGCACCCCCTTGCGCATCTGTGCGCTGAACTGGGCAAATGGTCATTTCCCCATATAACATTATGATTATCAACATAAAATATTGACAATAACCAGGCCATTCCCCCGCTTTGCCCCCCATTCCATGATTGAAAAAAATCATTTAACCCCTCAAAAAGCGTGTACTCAATCACACTTTTGATAAAATGATGGTGGATTTGCAGGGGCCTTGCCCTACAATTAACCTGTCTTGAGCAGGCCGCCGCCTTGGCAACTTGCCAAGCAAGCACCAGAACATCCATTCAAGGAGCAAAGCAAACATGAAAAGCACCTTTGTGAAACTTGCCATTGCCACCGCCGCCGCCATCAGCGCCAGCGCCGCCCTGGCGGTCGAGCCCCTCAGCAAGCCCGTGAACCTGACCTTCGCGGCGCAGGAGGTCGGCACCGCCGCCTACACCTACGCGACCGCCATCCAGGGCGCGATGCTCAAGGGACTGCCCCAGGGCTCCAACATCACCATCACCACCACCTCCCCGGGTGGCGTGGGTGCCCCGATCATCGTGAACGGCGCCGCCAAGTGCGACGTGGTGATGTCCAACTCCGCCCCGGCCAAATGGTCGATGGAGAACGGCATCCTCGGCAAGCCCGCCACCAAGGAAATCGCGGCGATCGCCGGCGGCCTCGGCCATGACTTCGTCAACGTGATGTTCACCAAGAAGTTCGTGGAGAGCACCGGCATCGACACCCTCGAGAAGCTGGTCGAGAAGAAGCACCCGGTCAAGATCGTGATCAAGAAGAACGGCACCCTGGGCGAGCTTTCCGCCGAGAAGGTGTTCGAGGCCGCGGGCGCCTCCCTCGATGACGTCGCCAAGTGGGGCGGCACCGTTGAGAAGACTGGCGGCGACGCCATCAAGTCCGGCCTGCAGGACGACCTCTACGACATGACCATCGACCACATCGGCGCCGGCCAGTCCAACACCACCGAGCTGTGCCTGACCCACGACATGGTTGACATCCAGCTGTCCGACAAGACCCTCGCCAACCTGGTGAGCATGGGCTATGACTACATCACCGTCGAGCCCAACACCTGGAACGGCCAGGACAAGGCGATCAAGACCGTCGGCTCCCAGCAGCTGATCCTGGTCTCCTCCACCATGGATGACTCGGTTGCCTACGCCCTTGCCAAGGCGGTCTGCGAGAACGCCTCCGACCTCGGCGACGCCGTGGCCGCGATGAAGTACTTCGACCCGAAGGTCGCCGGCTCCAAGACCATCACTGGCGTGCCCGTCCACCCGGGTGCCGCCGCCTACTACCAGGAGAAGGGCTACAAGGTCGAGTAGGCCCCGCCCCCAACCACACCCAGGGGGCACGTCCGTGCCCCCTTAATCCAACCATTTTTCAAACAGTTGCAATAGCACTGAGGACTTGCCATGCCTGAAATAAACAAGCTGGGGATTCGGAAAATAGCCATGATCGCGGTCACAGTGCTGTTTTTCGGCTTCCAGATCTACATCGCCACCGTCAAGCAGCTGACCCCCATGCTGCAGAGCCCCCTGCACCTGGTGTTCGCGCTGTCGCTGATTTTCCTTTACCTGCCGGCTGACCACCCCTACCGCAAGAAGCTCAAGCTCAAGGCGGAGGCCGAGGGCCGCACCCCCACCGAGGAGGAGCTCGGGAAGTACCGCCTCTTCAACCTGGTGGACATCATCTCCTTCCCCTGCATCGCCTACTTGCTCTACTACGTGATCACCGAGTACAGCCGCCTGACCAACTTCGTGGAGAACATCGACGACGTGCTCACCATCGACACCTCGATCATGGTGATCACCATCGCGCTGCTCCTCGAGGCGGTGCGCCGCTCCCTGGGCATGATCCTCTTCGGGTTCATCCTCGCGTTCATCGTCTACGCCTGGACCTCCCCCTACCTCCCCGGGGTGCTCTACACCAAGGGCCTGCCCTTTGAGCAGATGCTCGACCAGTTCGCCACCGGCATGACCATGACCGAGAAGGGCGTCTTCGGCGTGCCCCTCTACACCTCGGCATCCACCCTCTTCTACTTCATCGTCTTCGGCGCCTTCTTCGCCGCCTGCGGCGGCGGCCAGCTGCTGATCGACCTCGGCATGAAGTGCTCCAACAACTCCTCGGGCGGCCCCGCCAAGGCGGCGGTGCTCTCCTCGGGCATGATGGGCATGATCTCCGGCTCGGCGGTCGCCAACGTCTCCACCACTGGCGTGATGACCATCCCGATGATGAAGAAGATCGGCTACGCCCCCCAGGAGGCGGGCGCCATTGAGGCCGTCGCCTCCACCGGCGGGCAGATCATGCCGCCGATCATGGGCGTCGGCGCCTTCATCATGGCCGAGATGCTCGGCGTGAGCTACTTCACCGTGGCCTGCGCCGCCATCATCCCGGCGATCGCCTACTACCTCGGCGTGTTCGTGCTGGTCACCTACCTCGCGCGCAAGCGCTCGGTGTCCACCGACGCCACCGTCGCCAACATCAAGGTTGAGCAGCCGATCCTGCCGCGCCTCTACCTGCTGATCCCGGTGTTCCTGCTCATTGGCTACATCGTGGCAGGCGCCTCGCTGATGCGCGCCGGCACCATCGGCATCGTCGCGGTCCTCGCCTGCAACGCGGTCAGCTACTTCGTCGGCGGGCGCAAGAACTACGTCCCGCTCAAGGAGCTCGGCGCGTGCTGCATGCGCGGCGCCAAGCAGGCCTCGGAGATCGCCATCCCCACCGCCGCCTGCGGCATCATCATCAACATCATGACCGGCCAGACCGCCCTCGCCACCAACCTCTCCTCGGTCATCGGCCAGCTCGGCACCGACTACCTGTTCGTCGCCATGCTGATCGCGATGGTCGGGTGCATGCTGCTCGGCATGGCGCTGCCCACCGTGGCCGCCTACCTCGTGGGCGTGACCCTGTTCGTGCCGATCATCCGCCAGCTCGGGGTTGACCCGCTGTGCGCCAACATGTTCGTGTTCTACTACGGCATCATGGCCCAGATCACCCCGCCGGTGTGCGTGGCCTCCTACACGGCCGCGGGCATCGCCGGCGCCGACGCGATGAAGACCGGCATCAACGGCCTGCTCTTCGCCATGGTCGGCTTCATGGTCCCGTTCGTCTTCATCTACAACCCGCCGATCCTGCTCGAGGGCACCGTGACTGAGATCATCATCGCCGCCGCCCAGCTGTTCATCGGCACCTACTTCCTCGCCCTGACCGTGGCCGGGTACTTCCGCACCCACTTCAAGGCCTGGGAGCGCGTGGTGACCTTCGCAGTGGCCGTGGGCTTCATCGCCCCGGATCCGGTGACCTCCGCCATCGCCCTCGCGGCCGGCGTCGCGGTCCTCCTCATCAACGTCAAGCAGGCCAAGAACGCGGCCAAGGTGGCAGCATGATCATCGACACCCTCAAGAACATCGGCAAGTACGAGGCCCTGCTCCCGGGCCTGGGGAACGGCCTCAAGGCGGTGGCGGCCCTCGGGCCGCGCCCCGAGCCGCAGCGCGTCGAGTTCGACGGCGGCTTCCTCTTCGTCCAGCACGGGTCGCTGCGCCCCATGGAGGACGGCACCTACGAGGCGCACCGCAAGCGCATCGACGTGCAGATCATCCTCGAGGGCTTTGAGTGCATCGCCTGGGAGGATCTCTCCGCCCTCAAGGTCACCGTCCCCTACAACCCCGAGAAGGACCGCGAGGATCTCGAGGGGCCCTGCGCCCACACCATGCGCATCGACGCGGGGATGGCCTGGGCGGCCTTCCCCCAGGACGCGCACAAGGCCTGCCGCCACCTCGGCGCGGGCGGCGACTTCATCAAGGTGGTGATGAAGCTCAACGTGGAGGGCGCGTGATGAACTTCCGCAAGCAAGGGCTGCCAAAGCAGGACGGGATCCTGCGCGAGAACCCCCTGATGGGCACCGTGGAGGCGCTGCTGCCCCCCGGCCCCTACAAGACCGCCCACTCGCCCGCCATGCTCGAGCTGCCCGACGGCACGCTGCTGTGCGCCTGGTTCGCCGGCTCCTTCGAGGGCGCGCCCGACGTCTCCATCGTCTGCGCGAGGCTTGAGCCCGGCGCGGACACCTGGGGCGAGCCGGCGCTGGTCTCCGGCGACCCGGAGCGCTCCGAGCAGAACCCCAGCCTCTTCCTCGCCCCCTCGGGCGAGGTGTGGGCGATGTACACCGCCCAGCTGGGCCGCGCCGCGGGCAAGGACAACATGCAGTTCACCTCGCAGGTGCGGCGCCAGCGCTCCACCGACGGCGGGCGCACCTTCGGGCCGTACGACACCATGTTCCCCGAGCAGGGGACCTTCTGCCGCCAGCCCATCCAGGTGCTCTCCGGCGGGCGGATGATCTTCGGCAACTGGATCTGCACCGACAGCCCCGACGGGCTCTCGGGCGACCCCACCGCCTTCCGGATCTCCGATGACGGCGGCGCCACCTGGCGCCGGGTGGACATGCCCCGCAGCAACGGGCGGGTGCACGCCAACGTGGTCGAGCTCGCCCCCGGCCACCTGGTGGCGTTCATGCGCAGCCGCGAGGCCGACTTCATCTACCGCAGCGAGTCCCGGGACAACGGCGACAGCTGGGATGAGCCAGTGCCCACCCCGGTGCCCAACAACAACTCCTCGATCAGTGCCATCCGGCTGCAGAGCGGCCGCATCGCCATCGCCTGCAACCCCACCTGCACCAGCAACCCCCAGCCGGGGGTCGCCGCGTGGCCGGGGCTGCGCTGCCCGGTGGCGATCGCCATCTCCGAGGACGGGGGGCGCACCTTCCCGCTGATGCGCAGCATGGAGCTCGGCGAGGGCTTCACCGGCGAGGAGAACCGCGCCAACAACCGCCAGTATGAGTACCCCTACCTCATGCAGGCGCGCGACGGCACCCTCCACCTCACCTACGCCTGGCGCAACCGCGCCGGGGTCAAGCACGTCGCCTTCCGCGAGGAGGACGTGATCGGCCAAAAGCGCGGCCAGGGCCGCTACAACCCCACCTCGGCGCAGGTCAGCTAGCGCCAATTCC
>JAILEI010000153.1 GCA_024688225.1 Succinivibrionaceae bacterium | reverse complement strand
CCGTCGACCACGATCTTCTCGCCGGCGTGGAACTCCACGAGCATGCCGGTGCCCACCTGCTCGATGGGCACGCGCCGCTCCACCCCGTCCTCGCCGCGCACCCACACCTCGCGCACGTCCAGTGACATGAGGTCGGAGATGTTGCTGCGCGCCCGCTGCGCCGCCATCACGGTCAGCGCCTCGGAGAAGTGGGAGAGCGCGAGCAGCGTGAGGCTCGACTCGGGGCGCGAGGCCAAAACCGAGGCCATCACCGCGGTCACGGTGAGGGTGTCGGCGTTGGGGCGGCGCTCGCGGATGGCGCCGAGGAGGCCGGACTTGAACAGCCCCAGCGACATCATGATCACCCACGCGCTGCGCAGCAGCGTGGTCGAGGCAAACAGGGTGGGGCTGACGCGCTTGATGACCTCAAAGGCGATGAGGCCGCCGAGGGAGAGCAGCGCCCCCTTCTTGTGCTCGCGCAGCTCCTCGGCAATCTCGTTGCCGGCGCCCTCGGGCAGCCGCGCCAGCTGCGAGGCGGTGTCGCCCAGCGCCCGGGCGCCGCGGCTGACCAGCCCGAGGCCGAGGATGGCCGAGACCCCGAGGCGCACCCGCGCCGCCGAGGCCGAGGGTTTAAGCCCCAGGCGCAGCGTGCCGCCTTGCACGCAGGCGCTCACCACCCCCGGGACCTGGCGGGCGCGCGCCTCGGTGAGGCAGCACTCGCGAAAGTCCGCGGGCTCGGCGGGCAGGGAAATGGTCAGGATCTTGGTCATTGTTGTTATCTCCTGATTAGGTTGGCCCAGCTAGGGCTGGCCGGGCAGGGAGTCGTCCGGGGCGCCGAGCACCGACTTGGGATCCGGGTGGGTCTGGCGCAGCAGCAGGGCGATGCCCCACAGCGCCAGCTGCGGCCCCGAGGGGCGCTCGCCGCGCATGACCTTGGTGACGCCGAAGGCCACCAGCGCCAGGCCGGCGATGCGGGTCCAGAACATCGGCTCGGTGTGGTTCATGAAGCGCTTCGCAAGGCTCACCACCTGGTTGAGCAGGTCATTGAGGTTGTTGGAGGCGGTCACGAGGCCGGTGGGGATCACCGTGGACTCCTGCACCGCGTGCTTGCCCGCCACCTGGTGGGAGAGCGCGTCAAAGAGCGCGTCGATGACCCGCTCGCGCTGCTCGTAGGTGACGGTGATGCTGCCGGTGACGGGGCTGACCCGCGCCGACCTCATGCCCGGGAAGCGGGAGAGCTCGGCCTCGAGGGCGGCGCACGCCTCGGGCTGGCCCTTGATGCCGCGGCAGGTGTAGCGGCGGCGCCCCTTGAGGCGGTGGGCGATGACCATGCCATCGCTGCCCCCCGCCAGGAGCCCGTGGATCGCGCTGCCCACCTTGAGGCCAAGGCTGACGCCGGGAAGTGAGCCAAAGGGAACTGCCATGTGAACCTCTCTCGTTGGGTGCGCTCAGGCGCGGCCGCGGGCGTAGCGCTCGCGGGCCCCCCGCACCAGGTAGTCAAGCACCGAGCTGCGCTCGATGCGCTCGGGTGAGTAGCAAATGAGGATGGAGCCGGTGTCGCGGTTGACCTTGAACGAGGAGATCGCGCTGATGTCCCCGAGGCCCTCCATGACCTTGGAGTAGACGCCGTCGTCATGCTTGAGCGCCTGGCAGATCACGCGGATCCGCCCCTCAAGGAAATGCGCCACGTCCACCTGGCTGAGCAGCCAGGCCGCCTTGGCCCGATCAGGGAGCGCCGCCCTTATGAGATTGCCGAGCATGCTGGTCTTGCCCTCATGATGAAAACGATAAATTCTAGCACGCCTAAGGTGCCGCGGTAAGGGGGATTATAGTGAGGGAAAATGGGGTTAGCATAGCGCAATATTTATTTATTTTTCAATTAACTATGCCTAACTTCAGCTAGTCATGCGCAACCTTTTGCGCCCCCCTTGGCCAAGGACCCAGCGCCGGCGCGCCCAGGCGCGGTCAGCAGGGCCTCACTCCTGCCCCAGCGCCTTTCGGATCGCCTGGCAGCGCTCCCTGAGCCCGGGATCCGCCTCCAGCAGCCCCCCAAGGCGCGCGGCGGCCGCGCGCGCCGCCGCCGCGCTCTTGCCCATCACCCGCCCCACCTGGGCCAGGGGCACCCCGGGGCAGAGCTCCAGCGTCAGGCCAGCATAGAGGGCGCGCCCCA
>JAILEI010000128.1 GCA_024688225.1 Succinivibrionaceae bacterium | reverse complement strand
TCCCATGAGCGCCTGGGCGCGCTCGCGGCTGAGGTTGCGCGGCGAGCCCTCGTGGAAGATGAAGCCCGCGAGGGCGGCCTGGGCGCTGATGGCGGCCTCAAGGCCCTCCTCGGTGGTGATGCCGCACACCTTGTTCATGCCATGGATGAGCCTCAGCGCGCTGAGGTCAAAGTCAGGATCGGCGCACAGCGCCGAGCCGATGAGAAAGCAGCGCAGATCCTTTTGCCTGGTGAGGTCCTGGTGGCGCTTGACCCCGCTCTCCGAGACCACCACGGTCCCCTTGGGGAGAAGCGGGGCGAGGGAGGAGGCGCGGTCTAAATCCACTCTCAGGGTGCGCATGTCGCGGTTGTTGATGCCCACCAGGGGGATGCGGTTTTCCGCGGCAAAGCGCAGCTCTTCCTCATTGGAGGCCTCGGTGAGGATCTCAAGGCCCAGCCCTTTTGCATACTCATAGAGCTCAAGGTAGCGCTCATGGCCGAGCACGCTCAGCATCAAGAGCGCCGCGTCGGCACCCGCCCTTGCGGCGTGGTCGAGCTGACGGCGGTCGATGATGAAGTCCTTGCACAGCACGGGCAGTTCGGTGCGATCCCTGACATAGGTTAGAAACTCAAGCGATCCCTTGAAGAAATGGCGCTCGCAGAGCACCGAGATCGCCGCGGCGTGGCGATTGTAGCACCGCACAATCCGGTCTAGGTCGAAGTCCTGGCAGAAGTCGCCGAGGGAGGGGGAGGAGCGCTTGCACTCCATGATGAGGCGCCGCCCCTCCCCACCCTTGAGGGCGGCGGTGAGGGAGCGCCCCCCGCTGGCGCGCTGGGGGCCGATGTCCCCAAGCGCCGCCACATCCCCGACCTTGCGGTTGATGATGGTGGCGAGCACCGTGCCCTCGAGGGCCTGGTGATTGAGCCCCGGGAAGGCCCGGGCGGCCTCGCTGAGCGGTTCTGGTTGCAGCATCTTCTTCCCTGTGACCTTGGTGCCAGGGCCTAGGCGGCGGTCGCGGCGGAGTTGGTCAGGGAGATGACCCGCTCGAGGCGCGCGAGGCAGCGGCCGGAGTCGATGCACCTGAGGGCCTCGTTGAAGGCATCGCGCATCGCGGTGCCGCGGGCGAGGTGCACCAGGGCGGCGGTGTTGGCGGCGACCACCAGGCGGTGGGCCTCCTTGCCGCGGCCGCTGAGGATGTCGATGGTGATCTGGCGGTTCTCCTCGGGGGTGCCGCCGCGCAGGTCGTCCTGGCAGAACTCCTTCTCGATCCCGAAGGTCTCGCGGGTGAAGATCCCGTCCTCGGTGTGGCCATCGGCGAAGAGCTCGGTGTAGTGGGTCTCGCCGAAGATGGAGATCTCATCCATGCCATTGCCGCAGGCGACGATGGCGCGCTTCATGCCGGTCAGCCTCAGGGTCTCGGCGACGATGCGGGTGAGCGACTTGTCATAGACGCCAATCACTGCGTAGTCGGCGTGGCCGGGGTTGGTCAGGGGGCCGAGGATGTTGAAGATGGTCCTCGTGCCGAGGCTCTTGCGCACCGGGGCCGCAAAGCGCATCGCGCTGTGGTAGACCGGGGCGAAGAAGAAGGCGAAGCCCTCGTGGTCGATGATGCTGCGGGTGGCCTCGGGGCTGATGTCGAGGTGGTAGCCCAGGGCCGCGAGCACGTCGGAGGCGCCACACTTGGAGGAGACGCTGCGGTTGCCGTGCTTGCCGATGTGCAGGCCCATCTCCGCGGCGACCACCGCGCTCATGGTGGAGATGTTGATGGTGAAGAGGGCGTCGCCGCCAGTGCCAACGATCTCGCCGAGCTCGTAGTCACTGCTCTTGGGGAAGGGGGTCGCGGCCTTGAGCATCGCCGTGGCGGCGCCGGCCACCTCGGAGGCGGTCTCGCCCTTCATCTTGAGCGCGGTGAGGAACGAGCTCAGCTGGATGGTGTCGAGGCTGCCGGAGAAGATCTGGTCGAAGGTGGCCTCACTCTCGCCCTGGGTCAGTGACTCGCCCTTGTAAAGCTTCTCGAAGATCGCGTTGCCCATCTTGGACTCCTTGCCGGTTGGCGGCTAATTGGTAATGTGGCGTCAGAAATAAAAAAACCCGCTATCAAGCGGGTCGCGTTTCAAAAACTTTTAGGTAAAGGAAAACCGTCCCGCAACTAAGCGAGGCACCACCACAGACGATTCTGAAGCTTGTTTTCCTGGTACATCTTGATTGCCCCTAGGGCCTCCATCAGTGAACTTGG
>JAILEI010000121.1 GCA_024688225.1 Succinivibrionaceae bacterium | reverse complement strand
ACCAGCAGCACCCTCTCAAGGCCGAGCTCGCCAAGTGCGGCCCTGGCCAGTTCGAGGTGGCCAAGGTGGATCGGGTTGAATGATCCCCCCAGGATGCCGATGCTGTGGCTTTCCCCCAGGGGGGGACTGGCAGCGCTCATGAGAGTCGGTGCAGATCAGGCGCCCTTGGATCTCCCACGCTGGTGGCGAGGGCGCGCAGCTCCCGGGCGCACTCGGGAAGGTCAAAGCGACGGTAGGCGGCATCGGCCCTTGCAAGGTGGCTGCAGAGGCGCTGGAGGTGGCGGGGGGTTACCCAGCCCAGGGCACCGATCAGCGCCCTTTGCACGGCAGGCACCTTAAGCCCATGCGCCATGCAGAAGGCGGTCTTCTCTGCCCATGCGGCACGGCCGAGATCCTTGGCGAGGGCATCGCGGATGGCGCCCTGCACATTGTCAAGGCACTGCAGCATCAGGCCCAGGCCCAGTGCCTGGTCGCGCCCCGTTGCCACGGTGCCGATGATGGCGAGCGCACGGCCGGTGTCGCCCTGGAGGATGGCATCCTGCACCTCGTAGGGGGTGGCACGGCTGTCCTCGGTGATCTCACGCTCGATTTCCGCCGCGCCTACTGGCCCATCGTGCGGGGACAGCGCCATGACGCGCAGGGCCTGGTCTGCGGCGCAGAGGTTGCCGCTAAAGCAGGCGGCCAGGTACTCTGCGGCATCGCGGGTGATGCCCATCCCCAGTTTCCTCGCCCTCCTGGCCAGGAATTCCGGCAGGGCGCCAGGATCTGGGGGGAAGAGTGGGCCGTTGGCCTCGCCGCCTATGAACTTGATGTAGGCGATGGCGCGCTTCTTGCGGGTCTCGGCGGAGATGGCCCGCCCTGCCTTGCCGCCCTTGCCCTTGGGCGGGGCATTTTCCTGAAGTTCCTTGGGATCGCGGGGCGCCTCCTTGAAATATGCGGTGTTGAGGCGCGGGAAGTCCACGATGGCGCAGATCCCATCCCGCATGCGCAGGGCGAGCATCTCCAGCGCCGCCACCGCCGTGCTGTCGAGATCCTTGAAATAGAGCTTGATGATGCGGTCGCCCCCGAAAAGGCCGGGGTCTAGCAACTCGCTCTCCAGGGCGGCAAGCCCCTGCTTGCCGGAACCAGAGAAGTCCGAGGTGGTGAGGATGACCAGCTGCGCGGCGGGCAGTGCCGCCCGGGCATCCCGCATCACCTCGTCATGCCGGTCGTTCTTGAGCAGCGGCTCGTCTGAGGAGATTATGTATACGGGGGCCAGCGCCATCAGTTCCCGCCCGTGCCCGGATCGGAGATGTCAAATCCCTTTTCCAGCAGCTCTGGGGCCTGGTTAACCAGCACTGGCCGGGCGCGGGGCAGGTGGTAGTCCTTCCTGGGGTCAAGCAGGGCGTTGCCGTTGTTGAGATCGTCAAGGCTCTCCGAGTCCGCCTCGGCGGCCTCGCGCTCGTCCTGATCCTGCAGCATCTCGATGAGGGTCTTGCCCTCGTAGGCGTCCTGGGTCCGGTCCTGCGCCACGGCACGGTAGTCAGCGGTGGGATCGTCATGGGCGATGGTCAGCTGTGCGGGGGTGGGGACCGGGGAGTCGGGATCAGACTGGCGGCCGAGGTAGCTCAGGCGCATGATGAGCTGGCGCGCCAGTTCCCGGTAGGTCTCATTGATGATGTCCCGATCCTGGGTCTGGGTGACCAGGGTCCGGCCGGCGCGGTCCACGCGCACGCGGGTGATCTGGTTTTGCATGACGATGGGGCGGTGCCCGGGGATCCTGAGGGTCGCGTGGCTCCTCACCATGATGTTGTACTCAAGCGTCTGCCCTCGGGAGTCTGCGGAGACCACCGGGATGCTCACAGAGGGGGCGGTCACCACCAGCTCGGGGATCTTGCGCACCGAGGCGCTCTTCTCCGGCTCGTAGGACAGGGCGGCGCCTGCAATGTATGGGGGAAGGCTGCCCTTGCCCAGGCGCTGCGCGCCACCAGCCCCGGCGCCCTGGCGTGAGTCGGTCGCGGTGGCGGAACCAGTCCCAGGGTGGGCGGCGTTCTCATCCTCCCGGTAGAGATCCGGCAGGCTCTCCAGGCGCTGGGGCGTGCCTACCGCATAGGGGCTGTTGCTCCGGTCCAGCTCGGCAAGGGCGCCATCGCTGCCAGTGCCCTCACCGTGCCCTGTGCCGGCCTGCTGGGCGGGGACCCCAGCCTTGCCGACCTGGGCAGTGGCCTTGGGCCGCTTGGCGGCCTGGCTCAGGACATTGACCTTGACTCCACTGACCTCAAGCTCGTGCTGCACTTCCTTGAAGAAGGCGTGCTGGTAGTTGCCGCTCATGTTGATCTCGGGCAGCGCCTCACTGAGGCTGGTCTCATTGGGCAGGTGGAAGCCACAGCCCGCAAGGGCGGCGGCGGAAAGCAGGGTCAGGATCTTGGGGAAGCGCATACCACTCCAGCGAAAAGGGGCGCGATGGCGCGCCGGCAGGGAAACGTTGGGGGGATTATACGATGTTGGGGACCGCTTTGCACAAGGCAGGCGGTCCCCCTGGGGACTAGCCCACGACCAGGTTGGCGAGGCGATCCTTGACGTAGATGAACTTGCGGAGCGCCTTGCCCGCCATGAACCTCACCACCTCGGGATCGGCGAGCGCCAGGGCCTTGATTTGCTCCTCGGGCGTGCCCGGCTCGACGGTGAGGCGCGCGCGCACCTTGCCGTTGACCTGGACCACGATCAGGATCTCCAGGGCCTTGAGCGCCTCGGGATCGGCAACCGGCCAGGAGGCATCGTGGTCGATGTCGCCAGTGTTGCCCAGATCCTGCCAGAGCCTGAAGCAGATGTGGGGAACGATGGGGTAGAGCATCACCACCACGGCGTTGTAGATCTCGTGGCGGATGGCCTGCCACTGGGCGCCGTCATCCTTCTGCCGGGCCGCCTCGTTGAGCAGTTCCATGATGGAGGCAATGGCGGTGTTGAAGGTCTGGCGGCGCGCCAGGTCATCGGTGACCTTGACGATGGTCTGGTGCAGCGCGTGGCGCAGCTTGCGCTGGTCGGCACTGAGCGCGGCGCGGTCCAGTGGCGCGCAGGCCCCCTTGGCCACGTGCTCCTGCACCTCGCGGTAGAGGCGGCGCAGGAAGCGCTGCGCACCCTCAACCCCGGACTGCCGCCACTCGAGGGTCAGCTCGGCGGGGGAGGCGAACATCATGAACAGGCGCACCGTGTCCGCGCCGTAGAGGCGCACCATGTCCTCCGGGTCGATGCCGTTGTTCTTGGACTTGGACATCTTGATCATGCCCTCGTGGCGCAGCTCATGCCCCTCGTCATCCACGGCGGACACGATGTTGCCACGCTCGTCGCGGGTCACCTCGGCCTTGAGCGGCGAGACCCAGACCCGGCCGCCCTTCTCGTTGAGGTAGTAGAAGGCGTCAGCCAGCACCATGCCCTGGCAGAGCAGGCGCTTGAACGGCTCATCGCCGTGGACCATGCCGGCGTCGCGCATCAGCTTGAAGAAGAAGCGGGCGTACAGGAGGTGGAGCACCGCATGCTCGATGCCGCCGATGTACTGGTCGACGGGCAGCCAGTAGTCCGCGGCGCTGGGGTCGACCATGCCGCGCTCGTCGCGGGGCGAGCAGTAGCGCGCGTAGTACCAGGAGGACTCCATGAAGGTGTCGAAGGTGTCGGTCTCGCGGGTGGCGGCCTGCCCGTTGATCTCGGTGCGGTACCATGACTCATCGGTCTTGAGCGGTGAGACCACCCCGTTGATGGTGACATCGGTGGGCAGCTTGACGGGCATGCTCTCGGGCAGCTCAGGCACCACCTCGCCGGTGCCGTCGATGGTCACCATGGGTATGGGGGCGCCCCAGAAGCGCTGGCGGGAGATGCACCAGTCGCGCAGGCGGTAGTTGACCTTGCGCTGGGCGATGCCCATGCCCACCAGGCGGTCGGCGATGGCGTTGAAGGCCTGCCCAAAGTCCAGGCCGTCAAAGTCACCGGAGTTGAAGAGGATGCCATGCTCGGTGAAGGCCGCGGCGCTGAGATCGGGCTCGCCGCCCTCGGTGGGGCGGATCACCGGGACAATGTCGAGGCCGTACTTGTGGGCGAACTCGTAGTCCCTCTGGTCATGGGCCGGCACTGCCATCACCGCGCCGGTGCCATAGTCCATGACCACGAAGTTGGCCACGATGAGCGGGACGCGGCGCCCATTGAGGGGATGGATGGCGAAGAGGCCGGTGGGCATGCCTTTCTTCTCCATGGTCTCAAGATCAGCTTCGGCAAACTTGTGGGTGATGCACTCCTTGCAGAAGGCCGCAAGCTCGGGGTTGCCCTCGCAGGCCCTGACGGCGAGCGGGTGCTTGGCCGAGATGGCCATGAAGGTGACGCCCATGAAGGTGTCGGGGCGGGTGGTGTAGACCGTGACCTTGTCCTCCGCGCCCTCGATGGCAAAGGTGATCTCAAGGCCCTCGGAGCGCCCAATCCAGTTGCGCTGCATGGTGCGCACCCGCTCCGGCCAGCCCTCAAGCTGGTCGAGATCGCGGAGCAGCTCCTCGGCGTAGTCGGTGATCTTCAGGTACCACTGGGGGATCTCGCGCTGCTCGACCGGGGTGTCGCAGCGCCAGCAGCGCCCCTCGACCACCTGCTCGTTGGCGAGCACGGTGCCGTCAGTGGGGCACCAGTTGACGGTGGAGACCTTCTTGTAGACGAGCCCCTTGCGGTAGAGCTCGGCGAAGAAGCGCTGCTCCCACTTGTAGTAGTCGGGATCGCAGGTGGCGACCTCGCGGGACCAGTCGTAGGAGAGCCCCAGCGACTTGAGCTGCTCCTTCATGTAGGCGATGTTGGAGTAGGTCCAGTCGGAGGGCTGGGCGTGGTTCTTGAGGGCGGCGTTCTCCGCCGGCAGGCCGAAGGCGTCCCAGCCAATGGGGTTGAGCACGTTCTTGCCCTGCAGGCGCTGGAAGCGCGCAATGACGTCGCCGATGGTGTAGTTGCGCACATGCCCCATGTGCAGCCGCCCTGAGGGGTAGGGGAACATGACCAGGCAGTAGTACTTCTCCTTGCCCTGATCCTCGCTCGCCCTGAAGGTCTGCTGCTCATCCCAGTGCCTTTGCACCTGGGGCTCAATTTCCTGGGGGTTGTATGCGACGTCATGCGCTGCCATGTCAGTCTCTCCGCAAGTTGGCAAGGGATAGGGGAGGGATCGTCCCCCAGTCGGCTTTTTAGGCCGCTATTTTGCCACTTTGGCTGGGACTTTTAAAGGAAAAGCGGCGCCCGTGGGCACCGCCTTCCAAGGTGGGGAATGGCGGTCAGCCGGGGATGATCATGCCCATCTCGCGCATCTTGGCGATCTTGTAGCGCAGGGTGCGGGGGCTGATGCCCAGCCGCTCGGACACTTCCTGGCGGGAGCCGCGGCACTCAATCAGGGCATCGAGGATGGTCTGGTATTCCTGCTGCTTGAGCTCGCCGCCCATGGCATCGGGGATCCTCTGGTTGCGGATGGCGTCGTCCGCGCCGCCCTGGGGCCAGTCCTCCCCCTCCTCGGCATCTGGCCCTTCATCGGACTGGAGCGGGGCGATGGCGGGGATGGGGCCGGTGGCATAGTCGCCTGCGGACAGGGCGCCCTGCAGGCCGTCCTCGTCCAGGATGATGGCGCCCGGGCCAATCTCGCCGCGCTCCTGGAGGATGAGGGCGCGTTGCATCACGTTGTCGAGCTCGCGCACGTTGCCCGGCCACTGCCAGGAGAGCAGCTTGCGCTTGGCTTCCTCGGTGAGGGCGGGCGGGGTGGCGTCGCCCGCATGCTTGCGCGCGAGGAACTCGGCAAGCGGCACGATGTCGAGCGGGCGCTCGCGCAGGGGCTTCCAGCGCAGCGGGAAGACGTTGAGGCGGTAATAGAGATCCTCGCGGAACTTGTGCTCCTGCACCGCCTGGCGTAGGTCGCGGTTGGAGGTGGCGATAACCCGCACGTCGAGCTCGATGGTCTTGCGGGATCCGAGGCGCTCAACCTCCTTCTCCTGCAGGACCCTCAGCAGCTTGGCCTGCAGCCCGAGGTCCATCTCGGTGATTTCATCGAGCAGGATGGTGCCCCCCTGGGCCTGCTCGAACTTGCCGGGGCAGGCCTGCACCGCCCCGGTGAAGGCGCCCTTCTCGTAGCCGAACAGGGTTGACTCCAGCATGGTGTCGGGGATGGCGGCGCAGTTGATGGCCACAAAGGGGCCGGAGGCGCGGGGTGACTTGTCATGCACGTAGCGTGAGAGCACCTCCTTGCCGGAGCCTGAGGGACCGGTAATCATGACATTGGCGTCCGAGGCGGCAACCTTGGCCGCCAGCGCCAGGAGCTCCCCGGTTGAGGGATCCTTCCACACCGGATCCTGCGAGTCCACGCGGGTGATGGGCACGTAGCGGGAGACCTGGCTGAGCAGCACCTCGGGGGCGAAGGGCTTGGAGAGGTAGTCGATGGCGCCGTCGCGCATCGCCTTGACCGCGCCGTTGATGTTGGCGTAGGCGGTCATCAGCAGCACCGGCACCTGGGGGTACTTGTCATGGATCTGCGCAAGCAGGGTGTGCCCGTCCATGCCGCCCATCTGCACGTCGGTGATGACCATGTCGATCTTGCGCCTAGAGAGGGTGAGCATCGCGTCCTCCCCGCTGGGCGCCTCCTGGCAGGAGTAGCCGGAGACCATCAGGGTGTCGACAATGGCCTCGCGCAGCTCGGCATCGTCATCAACCACCAGGATTTGGCTTTGGCTCATGTTGGCTCTCCTCGTCTGCCGGGACAACTTGCCGGGCACAGGTCCACCGGCGCGACTAAGTTTAGCACAATGGCCATGGCGGCCAGGGCACGGGGAGGGGGCGGGGGGATCCTGGAAAAGAAAAAGCGCCCCAGCGGGGCGCTTTGCGAATGGTAGCTATGATTGGAATTGAACCAATGACCTCAGCATTATGAGTGCCGCGCTCTAACCAACTGAGCTACATAGCCATGAATCTGGCAGGGGTACAAGGACTCGAACCTTGGAAATGGCGGAATCAGAATCCGCTGCCTTACCACTTGGCTATACCCCTAGGCAACCCGCCTGGAAGCGCCTGCTCCCAACCGAGTGCGAGCATTCTATCCAAAACACCAGCCAAGATCAACAAGCAAGAAACAACATTTTTGCCGTGGCCCAGGCTGGCAGGGGTAGCTGGACTCGAACCAGCGGATGACGGGATCAAAACCCGTTGCCTTGCCACTTGGCGATACCCCTGCACGGGCAGGGCACAATTATAAGCGAAATGGCAGCCAATTCAAACGGTCGAAAAGGTGGCGCAAATTGCGCCCGCGCCGTGAAACAGTGGGCAAAAAAGCATAGAATAGCCCACTCATATGCAATGGCCACTAAAAGGGTGACGAGATGATTCCCAGGATTCAGTCCAAATCGAGGATCGGCAAGGACTGCGAGGACTTCCTGCGGGAACTATCCGAGCGCGGATTCAGGGGGGAGATCGATCCCTCCTACCCGGCACGCCTCCTGGGCGCCACCGACAACTCCGTGTACCAGTGCCTGCCCCAGGCGGTGGTCTTCCCCGCCGATGAGGATGACGTGGCGCTGCTCATGGCCCTGGGGCATGAAGAGCGCCACCAGGGGATCCGCTTTGCCCCGCGTGGCGGCGGCACCGGCACCAATGGCCAGTCGCTAAACGCGGTGGTGCAGGTCGACCTCTCGCGCCACCTGAGGCGCACCAGCGGGCTGGACCCTAAGTCCCGCGAGATTTTCGCCGAGGCTGGGGTCATCAAGGATGAGCTCAATGAGCAGCTCGCGCCCCATGGCCTGTTCTTCTCCCCGGAACTCTCTACCTCCTCGCGCGCCACGCTGGGCGGGATGATCAGCAATGACGCCGCGGGGCAGGGCTCGCTGCGCTACGGGCGCACCTCGGACCACACCAAGTCGCTACGCATGGTGCTGCTTGACGGCACGGTGGCGGAGCTCGGGCCGGTCAGCGGCGAGGGGCTGCAGTCACGCCTGGCCCTCCCGGGCATGCTCGGGGACATCTACCGTGGCGCCCACGCGCTGCTCACTGAGTGCGCCCCCCGGGTGGCCGAGGTTTTCCCGCGGCTCAACCGCTTCCTGACCGGCTATGACCTGGCGCACGCCTACGATCCCAAGTCCGGCACGCTCAACCTGGCGCGCCTGGTGTGCGGCGCCGAGGGCACCCTGGGCATTGTCACCGGGGCCACCCTGGACCTCACGGCCACCCCCAGGTACCGCGCCCTGCTCAACATCAAGTACTCCAGCTTTGACGCCGCGCTGCGCCATGCCACCTTCCTCATCGACTCGGGGGTGTTCTCGGTCGAGACTGTGGACAGCAACGTCTTTGAGCTTGCCAAGCGCGATGCCATCTGGTTCACGGTCCGTGACTACATCCACGAGGTGGAGGGCGCTGAGCTCAAGGGCATCAACATCGTGGAGTTCTCCGGGATGGATGCTGGGGAAGAGCGCGGGCGCATGCTGCGCATGCAGGAACTGGTGGCCGCGGCCGCTGCCCGGGGCGAGGGGGGGATCCTCGGCGTGGAGGCGGTGGAGACCCCTGAGGGCATTGCCGCCGTCTATGGCATGAGGAAGAAGGCGGTGGGCCTGCTTGGCGCCGCCGCGGGCCGCGCCAAGCGCATCGCCTTCACCGAGGACACGGCGGTGCCGCCGCGCAACCTCGCCGATTACATTGCCGACTTCCGCGCCCTGCTCGATGGGATGGGGGTGCCCTATGGCATGTTCGGCCATGTCGACACCGGGGTGATGCATGTCCGCCCGGCCCTGGACCTCACCCAGGAGGGGGATCGGGAGAAGTTTGTCAGGATCAGCAACGAGGTGGTCGCCCTGGTGGAGCGCTACGGCGGCCAGATGTGGGGTGAGCATGGGCGGGGGCACCGCGCCTGCTTTGGCAAGGTGTTCTTCAAGGATCTCTACCCAGTGGCGCAGAAGATCAAGGCGCTCTTTGACCCCCACAACCGCATGAACCCAGGCAAGATCTGTGCCCCTTACGGCAGCGATGCCCCGCTGGTGTCCCTCGAGGGCCCGCTGCGCGCCGACCTCGACCGCACCGTGCCGCTGCAAATCCGCGATGACTTTGCCGGCGCCTTCGATTGCAACGGCAATGGGCAGTGCTTCAGTTACTCGCCCAAGGCGCTGATGTGCCCCAACTATCGCCACCACCAGGATCGCGTCCGCAGCCCCAAGGGGTACGCGGCGCTGCTCAGGGAGTGGCTGCGCATTGCCGGCCATGCCGGGGTGGACGCCTCGCAGGAGGAGCGGGAGGCCGCCAGGGGGGGCCTGGGGCCAGTGCGTTTCCTGAGGCGTGCCCTCAACACCCTGGGCA
The DNA here is from genome assembly GCA_024688225.1 of Succinivibrionaceae bacterium. Lineage (GTDB taxonomy): Bacteria > Pseudomonadota > Gammaproteobacteria > Enterobacterales > Succinivibrionaceae > JAILEI01. Next base: position 1,737 of record JAILEI010000121.1, on the reverse strand, counting down.
GCTCCCAGGGTGACTTCAGCGCCGAGATTGAGCGCTACACCAGGACCTGCCTCTCCTGCAAGTCCTGCAAGAGCCAGTGCCCGGCCCATGTCAACGCCGCTGAGCTCAACTCGCGCTTCCTCTCCCTTTATTACGGGCGCTACCTGCGGCCGCGCATGGATCTGGCGGTGCTCAACGCTGAGCGGGTGATTCCGTTGCTCTCCCATTTCCCCGCCCTGGCCAACGCCGCCCTGGGCCTGGGGATCACCTCCCGGGTGGTGGAGTCGCTCTTTGGCCTCATCGACCTGCCGCGCTTCTCATCTCGCCCCCTGGGCGCCCTGGCGCGCGCTGGGGGCCTCATGGTGCTCTCCGCCGCGGAGGCCTTAAGGCAGCGGCCCGAGGCGCTGGTGGTGGCCGACCCCTTCACCGCTGCCTATGAGGCCGATGGGGTGGTGGCGCTGGCGCGCCTCTTGCGCGCCCTGGGCACCCAGGTGGCGATCCTCGCGCCGCATGCCAATGGCAAGCTGCAGGTCATCCGCGGGGATCGGCATGGCGCGGCGCGCCTTGCCGCGCGCGAGGCGGAGCGCCTGCAGTCCCTGTACGCCGCGGGGATTGCCCTGGTGGGCTTTGATCCCGCGCTGACCCTGTGCTACCGCGATGAGTACGTGACCCTGCTGGGTGAGCGCCGCGGCGACTTTTGCGTGCAGCTGCCCGAGGAGTGGCTGCAGGGGGTGGTCAGCGCCCCGGGGTTCAGCGCGCCGGCCCGGGGGCAGGATCGCGAGCCCTACTACCTCTTTTGCCACTGCACCGAGCAGGCGCTCCTGCCTGCCTCGGTGCGGATGTGGCAGGAGGTGTTCCGGGCCTTCTCCATCGATCTCATCCCCGAGCCGGTCTCCTGCTGTGGCATGGCGGGGCTGCACGGGCACATGGCCGAGCACCGTGAGGAAACCTATGGCGTCTACCGGCGCAACTGGCAGGGGCGCATCAGGGCGCGCGGCATTGGCCGCTCCCTGGTGACCGGCTTCTCCTGCCGCTCGCAGGTGCAGCGCATGGAGGGGCAGCGCCCGCGCCACCCCTGCGAGGCGCTGCTCGAGGCCCTGGGGGGCGCCCATGCTTAGCCGGCGGGACTGGGTGCTGCTGGTTACCGGGGGACTGTTCCTGTACCTGCTGGTGCCATTGGCCATGCAGGCGGTGACCCTCAAGTTTCCCCTGTCCTTCCTGCCGGAGGGCAGCAGGCTGAATTTCCTGGTGGGCACCTTCACCTCCGCGGTGGGCATGGCCTTCTCGATCTGGGCGGTGCGCACCCTGATCCTCAGGGGCGGTGGCAGTCCCGCCAACCTCGGGCCGCTGGAGCTGTCGACCCCCACCAAGCGCCTGGTCACGACCGGGCCCTACGCACTTTGCCGCAACCCCATCCACTTTGGGATGATGCTTTACTATACCGGCCTTGCCTGCTGCCTGAACTCGATGTGGGCGCTGCTTGCCCCGGTGGGCATGGTGGCCTTTGCCTATGCGCTGGCCATGCTTTTTGACGAGCCGCGCCTGAGGCGTGACTTTGGGGATGAGTACGAGCGCTGGGCGTCCGTGACCCCCCGGTTCTGGCCCCGGGTCTACCGCGGCCCTGCCTGGCGGTTACCAGGCAACTGATTGTTATTTCAGGAGTGTCTATGACCACAATGACTGGTGCGCAGATGCTGGTGCGCACGCTTGAGGATCTGGGGGTGGAAACCCTGTTCGGCTACCCGGGCGGCGCCGTGC
>JAILEI010000111.1 GCA_024688225.1 Succinivibrionaceae bacterium | reverse complement strand
CAAGGAGAATAATCTTCAGCGAGGGGAAGGGACTATTTGACAAGGTCCAGCTCGATGACTGGATTAAGGCGCGTGCGGGCGCTGTGGAGTGATTGCCATGAGTGACAGTGCAACAAGCAAAAGGGGCCGCAATGCCCTGTCCATGACCCCCGCATTGCTAGATAAGCGACTGGCAGCCCAATACCTGAGTGTGGGGCTCTGTACCTTTCGGAGATTTCAACTCACTGACAGGTCATTTCCTGAACCCCTCATGCTTGGGACTAGCAAGAAACTTTGGAAAAGGTCGGATCTTGATGAATGGGTTTCCCAGCTCGACTACGAATAACGCATGACCGGGGTTGGGGGCGACATGGCCATTTACTTCTGGCGCTGTTATTGCTGACCCACCATTTAATTAATTCAAGCTGGGGCGCTGGGCATGGCGCATAGTAAATACCAAAGGCGCGGGGATTGGTGACGGCACCACAGGACCCGCGCCTTTTCAGTTATGCAGGGGCATTATCCCATGATTTACTTTGATTGCTCACCTTGGGGCAGGTTTTGGCGAAACAGGAAGGTGCATGACGATGATATTAAGGGTCAAAGGTTTCACACGATTAGGAGAGTCAAAAACGCTTATGTAAGTTTTAAATGCTCAACAGTGGATCCATATGCCCACCTGTTGTATCTGGCCCTGTCCAGTGACAGGTTTGGGGAGTTTGAATTTGCGGATGGTGAAAGTTATTTCCACATATCAAGAAAGGCACAAGTCCATACACATGAGGGCCTGACTGATTCCCCCATATCCATTCGACTTTCCACCCTGTACAGGTTCATGCACGGAACTAGGCACAACCCAACCCGGGAAGAGCTTGAACCATTGTTGGGTGCTATAGACCAGCTTCGTTCTTGCCACATTGATCTGGACAACTTGCATGAGGTCAAGAATGATGAACAGAAGAACAAGCACCTTCGGGATGATTCAGATGCGTTTGTTATGGATCGACTGGCAATCATTGACGGCGTGCAATCACCTTACCTAAGGCAAGGAACAGTAAGGCGGATCCTTTCAATAACTGATTACTGGCTCGACATGCTAGCCGTGAGCATTCACCGGGGGTACTTTGTGGCGCTCGATGATGGCCTTGTGCAGTTGCCCAAGGGCATGAACATGGCCAACCTGAACCTGCTATTGCACCTAGAGATCATGGGGCATATCGCCACCCGCATGCACATGGCGGGGCAGGGCAGGGGCAAGGGCATTAGTGGCAAGGTCGACATTGGCGCACTCATTGAGCGGGTGAGGAAGCAGGACACCAAGGGCAACGCCGCAATCAAGCGCAATGCACAGCTGAGGGCGCGGGGGTACAACGACAGGCAACGCATGGTCGACAGGATCGCGGCGCTGTTTGAGCACCACAGGGCGCATGACAGCATCAAGGCCTTCGACATCAAGGGCGGGACAGTCCACTACAGCGTGGAGACCAAGAAGGAGCAACGCGAAAGGATCGCACGCCTGTCCCTACCGGGATCAGGTGCGGGGACCCAAGAGACTTCACAAACTTGATTGATTTGTTCACAAAGTTGATTGACTTGTTAACAAACCTGATTGAATTGTTCACAATCCTGATTGACGCATGCCGCATAACTGCTTGAAGTTGTGGCGATTTTCGACTTTTGTCACCCCCCTAGAGCACTAGATCGCTAGATTACTAGAGCTTAGCGCCCCATAAGGGCGGGCGCTAAGCGCCCTTATGGGGCTAAGACATTCATAGTCATTTAGAAACCCCAAACCCCTTGGCCACGGCCCTGTGCGCCTGATGCCGTGGTGGTGGTGCAGGGTCCAGAGACCAACCCCCGCTTGACTGTGACCCTGTGCGCCTGTTGCGGCGTGTGGCGTTACCGGGTGGAGCGCCACAAGGCACTGGCACACAGGCGCGGGCGCAATGGCGGGGTTGCAGGTGGGGAAGTGGGCAAGGTGCCAGACCTAGGGCGCGTGTGCAGGGCATGAGGTGGCAAGTGGGTCAAATTGGCCGTTTCCTTGCTACAGGAAGGGTCTTTTCGCCCGCGCCAATACCCATGTACCACAATGGCCACAAGGCCCGCCATTTCGCATTTAAAGGGCATTGTTGGCCATGCCCACGGGTGGGGCGGGTAGGGACCCCCTGGTCTCAACGACCGCAAAGCGCCACGATAGGCACATTTGCATGCGTGCAAAATTGACTGATAAATCAAAAGGTTCAATCGCATGCCCCCTAGGGGGGTGCCGTGGGCAGTGGTCGGGGAACAACCGCGGCCCCAAGATTTTCGCGCTTGTGTGCAAAACCTACTGAAAATCAGTTAGTTAGAACATGTGACCAAGATTCATGCCAGTGTGGTCCCAAAAGGTGAGAGAATTAGTCGATTTTGGTTCCTTTAGCGATTCTGGTGACAAATCTGTATACAGAAATGTATACACCTGAGCGAAGTTCGTTGATTGGCAAGTGAAAAATCACCTTGTGAATCACCCTTCTGGCACCAGGTTTGGGAGGCAGCGTGGGCGCTGCTTTTTTTGTCCCCGGGCGCTGGCCCAGGGGGAGGGAAGGCGATGCTGCCCGTGTTCCTGAAACTGCACCTTGCCGTGTTCATCGCCGGCTTCACCGGCCTGTTCGGGCGCCTCATCTCCCTTGATGCCTTCCTCATTGTCTACCTGCGCCTGGCCATCGGCGGGATGTGCCTGTGGCTGGTGGTCTCGCTTCTGGGCGGCAAGCGCAGCCTCACTGGGCATGAGATCAGCAGGGCGCTGGCCCTCGGGGCCCTGCTCGCCTGCCACATCTTTTTGTTTTACCTGTCCATCAAGCTCTCCAATGTCTCCATTGGGGTGGTGTGCGTGTCCACCATCGGCTTTTTCGTGGCGATCATCGAGCCCCTGGTGTTCCACAGCCGCTTCTCGGTGACCGACCTTGCCTACAGCCTCATCGCCATCGCCGGGGTGTGCTTCATCTTTGGCTTTGACCCGCGCTACCGCCTGGGGATCGCGGTGGGCCTGGGCTGCTCGCTGCTCTCGGGCATCTACGCCATCCTCAACCGCGCCGAGGCCTCGCTGTGCGACAGCCGCACCTTCATCGCCTGGCAGCTGCTGGGGGGCACGCTGTTCATGACCCTGCTGCTGCCGCTGCACGGGATGATGTCCGGGGGGCTGCCCAGTTCCATCTCCCTTAGGGATGGGCTGTGGCTGCTGCTGGCGGGCACGGTCTGCACCGCGGGGCTCTACATCCTGCAGGTGGAGGTGCTGCGCAGCCTCTCGGCCTTCACGGTGATGCTCACCTTCAACCTCGAGCCCATCTACTCCATCGTGCTCGCCATGCTGATCTTCAGTGAGGCCAGTGAGCTCAACTTCGCCTTCTATGTGGGCCTTGCGCTGATCCTGGTCTCGGTGGGGCTCAAGACCTCCAAGGCGCTGCACCTCAAGCGCAAGGCGGGCCGCTAGCCCCATCCTGGGGCAAGTCCCCGCACTGGGCCGGCCTTGGCTTAATATAGGGGCGTTGATTCTTGGTTATCCACAAGGGAAGGAGGCAGTGATGGGCAGGGCTTTGGGAATGGTGGCGGCGCTGGCGCTCGCCGGGCTGGCGGGCACGGCGCAGGCCAGGGCCCCCGGGCAGGCGGTGGACGCCTTCTACTACGATCTCTCCGATCCCTTTGTCCGGGATCTCGCGGATGCCCTCGAGGCGCAGGCGCGCCGCGCCGGGGTGGAGCTCATCCCCCACGACGCTGCGGGGGACGCTGGGCAGCAGGACCTGCAGATCAGCGCGGCCCTGGGCAACGGGCACCCCAAGCTGCTCAACCTGGTCTACCCCCGGGGGCAGGAGCGGGTCATCGCCGAGTGCCGGCGGGAGGGGGAGCGCCTGGTGTTCTTCAACCGCCGCCCCAGCGTGGCCATGACCCACGGCTATGGGCGCGCCTGGTTCGTGGAGGGGGACTCGATGCAGGCCGGGCAGCTGCAGGCCAAGGCCATCGATGGCTGGCTGCGCGCCAGGCCGGGCGCCGACCGCGATGGCGACGGCACCCTGCGGGCGGTGGTGCTGCGCGGCGATCCCAAGCACCAGGCCACCTACCTGCGCACCTACAACGTGCTCTACACCCTCTCCGAGCTGGGCCACCCCGTGGAGTGCGTGGCCACCCTGATGGGGGGATTCTCCGAGCAGCAGGCCCGCACGGAGTTCGCGGACTATGCGCTGCGCCAGGGCCTCGACAGCCTCGACCTTGTGATCTGCAACAATGACGCCATGGCGCTCGGGGTGCTCGCGGAGCTGCAGCGCCACGGGCTCAACCTCGGCAAGGGCGGCCCGGCCGTGGGCCTCTTTGGCATTGACGGCACCGAGGAGGCGCTGCGCGCCCTTAACAGCGGGATGATGTCGGGCACGGTCTGCAACGACGCGCTGCAGCAGGCCGAGGTGGCGCTGCTGGTGGCGACCTCCGCGGCTGAGGATCGCGACTCGCTCTCGCGGGAGCTGGGGATGCCCATCTCGGACACCCATGAGATCAGCGTGCCCTATAAGATGGTGGGCGGCCAGCCCTAGTTCTCGACGTTCATCACCCAGCTGAGCAGGTAGTGGAAGGAGGGCGTGGCCTGGCGCGAGCACTCGCGGAAGGCGTGGCGCATGTCCATGGAGTCGCGCGGGTTATCAGGATCCACCCCGAGGTAGTTGCCGTAGAAGATCCGCGGCATCTCGTTGTTTGAGAACTCCTCCACCAGGGTGGCGATGCGCTCGCGCGCCCCGCGCGGGGCCTGTGCGGGGTTGAGGTCGAGGATCTGCAGCCAGCCGCCGCGGAACCCGCCCACCATGTCCTGGCCAAAGGCGCGTCCCGGCACGCTGGACTCAATGGGCTCACGCCTGAGCGTGGCCTCCACCGCCCCAATGATGTAGCGGTTCCAGTCGGGGCGCAGCGAGAGCAGGCTGGTGTCGGGGGCCACCTCGGACATGCCGAGGTTGGTGCCCACGTGGAACAGCGGGCGGCGCGCCTGGCGGTGGCGCTCGCAGGCCATGGCGGTGCCCGCGGTGTCGGTGTGGTGGGAGATCACCACGCATCCTTCCTTGATCAGGGCCTCGGCCTCCCCCTCATCGCGGGAGAAGTCCGACCAGGCGTGGGTGCGGCGCACCCGCATGGTGGCGGTGGGGGTCACGGTGCGCACCCCGATGAGGAAGGCGGCCATGCCGGACATCACCTCGGGCACCAGGTCGGGGATCACATACCCCACCATGGCCTCCTCGGGCTCAATCAGGTGGGCGTCGATGAGCTCGCGCAGCTTCATGCCGGCGATTACCCCCGCCACGAAGCGCGCCTCATGGAGGGCGGCGGTGAAGGTGTGGTAGTTCCCGGGGGCGCCCTCCGGGGTGGGGGCGATGGGCGCGGCCTGGCAGAACTGCACGTTGTGGTAGTCCAGCGCGGCCAGGCGCCCGGCCTCGGTGAAGTCGGCGCTGCACAGGAAGATGATCCCGCAGCCGCTCTCGGCCATGGCGCGCAGGTGCCCCAGCGCCTCATCCTGCGGCACGTTCTGCGCCACCTCAACGCTGACCCGCTCCCCGAAGTGATCCTCGAGGGCGCGCTCGGCGCGGGCGAAGTTCGCCGAGTAGGCGGTGGCGAGGTCGCCGTTGAGGATGATGCCGACCCTAAGGTGCCCCATCTCGTCACGCTCGCCGATGGCCTGCCTCACCGCCAGGGCGCAGCACAGCAACAGGCCGCAGGCGAGGATGGTGGTGATGGTGGCCGAGAGATCGCGGCGCACCTCGCGTAGGGCCTTGCCCAGCAACTTAATCATGCCGTCTCCCCCGTCTCAGCGGCCCCGGGCTCAGGCGCGGGCGCCTTCTTCCCGTAGATCCGCTCCTCGCTGAGGATTCCCCGGTCAATGAGCGACAGCAGGATCCGGGCATAGTCCGGGTCGAACTGGGTGCCGCTGCAGTTCTCAATCTCGCGGCGCACGATGTCCATGCTCAGCCGCTTGCGGTAGACGCGGTTGGCGGTCATGGCGTCAAAGGCGTCGGCGATGCCGATGATGCGCCCGTACTCCGGGATGTCCTTGCCCTTGCGCCCCTCGCAGTAGCCCTTCCCGTCATAGCGCTCGTGGTGGTAGCGCGCGCCGTCGACCACGTGCTCGACGCTGGTGAAGTTCTTGAGGATCTCGGCGCCCTTGATCACGTGCTTCTTCATGGTGGCGTACTCTTCGTCGGTGAGGCGCGAGGGCTTGTTGAGGATGTTGTCGCGGATGCCGATCTTGCCGATGTCATGGAGCAGCGCCGCCATGTGCAGGTTCTTGCAGCGCGCCTCGCTCCAGCCCAGCTCGCGGGCGATGAGCACCGAGTAGTCGGCGACCCGCTGGGAGTGCTTGCTGGTGTTGAGGTCGCGGGCGTCGAGTGCCTTGGCGATGGTGAGAATGGTCTCGTTGGAGTGCTGCAGCTGCCTGGCGATGCGCGCGCTCCAGGCCCCGGAAATCAGCCAGGTCACGCAGACCACGAACAGCGCCGCGCCGATGAGCAGGTAGGCGTGGAACCACGGGGTCTCGTGGTCGGCGAGATCCTTGCGGAAGGGGAAGGCGCGCTGGGACAGGGTGTGCATGCTGTTGCGGTCGATGACCGAGAGCTCGAAGGTGTACTCCCCCGAGGGCAGGTGGTTGTAGGTCACGTCGGAGAGGCTGTGCAGCGGCACGGTGTTGGGGTTGCGCTCAAAGCCGACCAGCTGGTAGCGCACCAGCGGATCCTCGTTGGTGTAGTTGACGATCTCCGGGGAGATGGTCAGGCGCTCGGTGTCCTGGGGGATGCTGAACGGCACCCCGGCCTCGGTGTGCCACAGGTGGCCGTCGGTGGTCACCTTGGCGAGGCGCACCATGAAGGCGCGGTCGGAGAGCTTGTAGTCGTTGAGGTTCACCAGCACGATGCCGGTGCTCGCGCACATGTAGAAGTCCTCGTTTTCGTCGAGGTAGTTCCAGGAGTTGGCGGTGAGCGCCTCGCCGAGGCCGTGGCTGTGGTCGAAGATCTCGTGGTAGGGGTCGCGCTTGCCGGAGAGCAGGTCGCTCTCCTGCATGGTGATGAGGCCCGCGCTCGAGGTGACGAAGAGCCGCCCGCGTTTGCTCGCCACCACGTCGTAGTTGTTGTAGTAGGGGAAGTTGCGCAGGAAGCGGATGCTTCCCGCCGCGTCCATGTAGCACAGGCCGTTGGAGGTGACGATGTAGAGGCCGCCGCGCGCCTCGTCCTGCACCATGCGCAGCACGATGTTGGAGGACAGCCCGCTCGCCTTCTTGATGTAGCGGGTGAAGCGCCCGTTCTCGATCACCGCGATGCCGTTGCCGTCAGTGCCGGCGTAGATGGTGCCCGCGCCGCGCTCGGCCAGGCACAGCACCTGGGTCTGGTCCACCCAGCCCTCGATGCCGTTGACCGCGCCGGAGGGGTCAATGAGGGAGACGCCGCCCACCCCGCCTACGGCCAGGGTCCCGTCGCCGAGCTCGGCGAGCGCCCGCACCCGGTTGCTGAACAGCCCGTCCTCGGCGCCGATGGTGGTGATGGTGCCGTCCGGGGCCTGCTTGACCAGCCCCGGGCCGTAGGCCCCGATGAGGAGGTTGTCCTTGCGGTCGCGGATGATGGTGCGCACCCTCACCCCCTCGAGCAGGGCGGTCAGGGCGTTCTCCACCGGCATGGCGCAGCTCATGTCGATGATGTCGAGGCCCTTGTCGGTGCCGCTGTAGACCAGGCTGCCGCGGCGCGCCACCGCGTTGACCACCTGCGCGGGCAGGCCCGCGTAGACGTAGAGCTCCTTGAACTTGGTGGGGGCGAGCTTGAGCAGGCCCTGGCGCGAGGAGACGAACCACAGGTTGCCCTGGTAGTCCTGCTCCATGTGCTCCACCGAGTTGTCAAAATCCCCGGTGCGGATGCGCTCGCTGTCCCCGGACTCCTCGAGGCGGAAGATGCCGGTGTCCGAGGAGATGAACAGCGACCCGAGGCTGTCCACCCGGGAGATGTCGTTGATGGCGCGCGCCTCGGGGATGGTGACGGTGCGCTCCGGGTGCAGCCGCCCGGAGGCGCAGGTGTAGTAGAAGACATGGTTCTTGCTGGTGCCCACCAGCAGCCGGCCATGGTCGAAGGCGAGCGAGTTGAAGCTCTCGTCCGAGGCAATCCCGTAGGAGAGGCTGAGGCTGTCGGCCACCGTGTGCCCATCGATGAGGAAGAGGCGGCCGCTGGCGCTGAGGATTGCGGTGCGCCCCTGGGCATCGGAGACGATGGAGCGGGCGGACTTGATCTCGGGCAGCTCGGCAACCTTCTTGAGGCCGTGGGACAGGCTGAGCACCACCACCCCGTCGGCGGTGCCCACGAAATAGTTGCCGTGCATGTCCTGCCCGATGCACTTGATGCTGTCGGAGGGCAGCATGTCGGGCGCGGTGGCGATGCTCACCACCTGGTTCTGCGCGTAGATGGTCAGGCCGCTGTCGTTCGAGCCAATCCACAGCCGCCCCTCATGGTCGGCGTGGAGGCAGTTGACGCTGCGGATGCTGTCGCCCTGGGAGACGAGGCTGAACTCGCGCCCGTCATAGCGGTAGAGCCCGGCATAGGTGGCCAGCCAGATGATCCCGTCGCTGGTCTGGGCGATGTCGTTGGCCTCGCCGCAGGAGAGGCCGTTGCTGGAGTCAAAGATGGTCTGCGCGAAGTCCGGGAAGCTGCGGACCGCGTCCTCGCTGGCCCGCGCCTGCTGCGGGGCGAGGGGCAGGGCGAGGCAGCAGGCCGCCACCACCGCGCCCGCCGCATGGTCGCGGAGGCTGCCGCGGAAGAGGTGGATGCAGGTGAAGAGGATCAGCATGCAGAGGATCTTGTCGAGGAACTCGAGGTAGAGCTGCCCAAGCAGGTAGCACAGCAACCCGAGGCCCATGGACTCCAGGCCCAGCGACCTGAAGTAGGCGATGACCGCGTCCCCCCAGCGGTTGCCGCTCATGCCATCGAAGAGCAGCATGTTGAGCCCTGCCGAGGCGAAGGCGCAGCAGAAGGCGAGCAGGGTGCCCATGAGCATCATCCCGTAGAAGGTCTCAAGCTTCTTGCGGCGCGCGGCAATGCCCACCCAGACGCCGATGATCACGCTGATCGCGGCGTAGTAGGGGGCGCCGCCATTGATCAGGGTGGTGAGCAGGTTGCCGCTCAGCCCGACGATGGCGCCCACCACCGGGCCGAAGAGGTAGGCGGCGAAGAGGGTGCCCAGGGTGTCAAACCACATCGGCAGGTCGAGGAAGCGCGCCACGGCGTCCCCCGCGGTGTTGAGCATGGTGAGCAGGATCACCGCCACCGCGAGCAGGGACTTGTGCCGGTGTATGGTCCTGATGGCTTGCATGGGGCCTCCGGTGCCGTGCGCCTAGCGCCGGCTGAGCGACAGGTCGCCGTCCCTGACCCACCCCAGGCGCCGCACCAGGGCGTGGATGAGGGGGCAGACCACGGCGGGGATGACAAATGAGACGCAGATGAGCCCCACCCAGTCCATGGCGCTGATGCCGACCTTGGTGCCAAGCTCAATGTCCGAGATCCACCCGCTGTAGACCCCCAGCTGGCCGACGAGGCCGCAGGTGCCCATGCCCGAGGAGACCGGGGTGCCGTTCATCGCGAGGTGGAAGAAGCAGGTGGCGATGGGGCCGGAGATGGCGGAGGTGAGGATCGGGGCGATCCAGATTCGCGGGTTGCGCACGATGTTGGAGAGCTGCAGCATCGAGGTGCCGATGCCCTGCGAGATGAGGCCGCCCATGCCGTTCTCGCGGTAGGAGATCACCGCGAAGCCGATCATCTGCGCGCAGCAGCCGGCGACCGCCGCGCCGCCAGCGAGCCCGGTGAGGCCCAGCGCGGCGCAGATGGCGGCCGAGGAGATGGGGAGGGTGAGGGCGATGCCCACCAGGGTGGAGACCAGCACCCCCATCAGGAAGGGCTGCATGGTGGTGGCCATCATGATGAGCTTGCCGAGCGAGCTGGCGGCGCCGCCGATGGGGGGCGCAATCAGCATGGCGAGGGCCACCCCGGTGAAGATGGTCACGCTGGGGGTGACCAGCAGGTCAACCTTGGTCTCGTGGGAGACCGCCTTGCCCGCCTCGGCGGCGACAATGGCGATGATGAGCACGGCCAGCGGCCCGCCCGCGCCGCCTAAGGCATTGGCCGCGGCGCCGACCACGGTCATGGAGAAGAGCACCATGCGCGGGCTGTTGAGCGCGAAGCCGATGGCCACCGCCATGGCCGGGCCCGCCATGCCCGAGGCATAGCCGCCGATGGTGATGAGCAGCTCGATGCCCGCCTGGCGGCCGATGGTGGCGAGGATGGTGCCCACCAGGAGCGAGCAGAACAGGCCCTGTGCCATGGCGCCCATGGCGTCAATGCCATAGCGGCGCAGCGAGATTACGATGTCCTTGCGGGCCAGGAAGGCGCTCACACGTTCCATGGTGGTGCATCCCCCAGATGTTTTGATGGGGTGAAATTATACGCCCTTTGCCTTGGCGCTTACGAAAAAGGGGGGTCGGATCCGTTGATCTTTCCCCCCTTTCTGGTGTTTTTGGCCACTCCCTAGAAGGAGTAGACGGCCCTCAGGCTGCCGGTGATGCCGCGCACGTCCCCGACCCTTGCGGTGGCGCCCACCCTGAGGTCAAGCCCGGGCAGTGACGCGGGGCGGTAGGACAGCCCGACGTCGAGGTGCCCGGAGGTGCCGGAGAGCGAGGGGGACTGCAGCGCAATCCCGCCGAGCTGGGCATGGGCGTCGCCATCGAAGGTGCGCTCCACCGCGGCGCCGCCCTGCACTGCCAGCGACTCCGAGAACTTCCACTCGCCCTTGACCCCCACCCGCAGGCTGTGGGCGTTGATGGAGTCAAGGTGCAGGCGCTGGCCATCAAGGTTGGTGAGGCTGGCGCTGTCTGCGTCGGTGTGGGTGTAGAGGTAGGCCGCGTAAGGGGTGACGCTGGCCTTGTCCGAGAGCCTGAAGCGGTAGCCGCCGCCCAGCGACGCCGAGTAGTAGAGGGTGGTGCTGTCGTACTTGGTCTCAAGGCCGGTGCGGCTGTAGGAGCCCTCGAATTCCACCTTGGCCTTGCCCACGCGGGCGGTGCCCTCAAGGTAGGCCCCGCCCTGGAACTGGTAGCGCGCGCCCACGCCCGCGCCAAAGAGGCGGTGGTCGGAGGAGGCCGCCGCATTGGCGACATGGCTGCGCGAGTGCCCGACCCCGAGATCCATGAACGCCGAGACGGTGAGCAGGTCGCCGCCATTGAAGTCCATGGCCTGGGCGAGGCCCACGGTGGAGTTGATGGCGTCGAGGTTGAAGTGCGAGCCCATGTGGTAGCGCAGGTGGCCGCCGCGCATGATGCCAAAGGCCGCGAAGCCGCGCTGGCGCTTGGCCACCGCCTCTGCCTCGTCAAGGCCCATGAAGGCCGAGAGGGCGCTGAGCTCGCTGACCTGCGCCAGGCGGGCCAGGCCCGCGGCGCCCAGGGTCTCGGCCTCCTGGGTGTAGGTGCTGGAGGAGCTTGAGCTGCCGAGGTAGAGCAGCTGCCACTCGAAAGAGGGGCCATAAGAAAAAGCTATGTCGGTACTCAAAAGCAGACGCAAGGAAAGCAAGGCTGAATACGTCAATACGGCGCATCAGATCCATATTCAGACGCTCCAGTTCCTTACTCGTGTCTCGGCAAGATATTCACGACTTCTCGCTGAGCCGATCATGAAACTGGCTTTTGAAGTATTCGACAACTGCGAAAAAGCCAATTCGATATACCCCTCGGATGAAGTGAGAAAGGATCTCCGCGAACGGCACCTGCTGGAAGCACGTGCTTCCCTCCTTGCGTTGGATGCGCACATGTCGGACGTGTACTCGCTGATGAGACTGAATCCGCAAGGAGCTTTCACCTCGTCAAATGGGAAGCCGATTCCGGGCGACGTCGCAATGCGCAGGCTGGATAAAATGGCGGAAGGTCTTGGAGAAAGGATTGATAAAGAGACCGGGTATATCACGAATCTGCTGAAGAGTGACAAGAAGAGGAAAGGTTCTTCCTCACAACAAATATAGGTGTACCTCTGTATCCGCGTGCAATTGGTGGGTTCGCTCGCCTAATTACAACAACGCTAATAACTTCTGTAATGTGAACACAGACGGGAGTGCGAACAACAACAACTCCCGGAATTCTAATGGGCTTGCGCCCGACTTCAGGTCTTTGAATAGTCAAATGGAGTAACCACAGGTGAAACAGACTTTACTGAAGGGAGAGGTACTTCCTTGTCACGAAATGACAAAAACTGCTCCTCGATGCCTACGCACGGACGCCGCAGAACTTTGTGTGCATGGCGAGGTGATTGTGCCTGGCCCCGTTGCATGTGTGGAGGCTACGCAGGTAGGTGGCACAGAAGGTTCAACCTGTACGAGGAGCGAATACAAAAGCAGACGCCAAGGCAGATGGGAGAGAAGACAAGCGCGCCGTATGCAGCACAAGAAGGACAGGTCTGATGCTGTCGGTGGAATCAAAGATATTTTTACGTACCATTCACTGTTCAAGTACGGGAAAGATTGCTGCCGAGCAGTGCGATGGAAGAACAGCGTGCAACGGTTTGAGACACATCTGTTTTCAAGGACTGCAGTCCAATTAAGAGATGTTCTTAACAAGAAGCGACCGTGGATGAAATGTACGCATTTTTTGCTTAGCGAGCGCGGGAAGACACGGCAAATTGACGCGCCGCATATATACGACAGACAGATACAGAAGCTCTTTACAAAGGAAGTCCTGACGAAACTCTACGTTCCCCAGATGATATGGAACAACGGCGCGAGCATGAAAGGGAAGGGATTACTGTTTTCTCAAAAGATTGTTGCAAGAGATCTGCGTCGTCACTTCAAAAAATACGGGATGAATGGCTGGGTAATTACGACAGACTGCAAGAAATTTTTTCCAAGTGCCGACCACGACTACATAAAAGGCATTCATGCAAGACTGATGTTTGATACCGGCATACGCGACATGGCCGACAGTATTGTTGATTCCGCCCCTGATTCAAAGGGAATGATGATCGGCATTGAGCCATCTCAAATGGAGATGGTGCACTATCCCACGATGCTGGATACATATATGCAGTGCCAGCTTGGGCTTTGTGGAAGCGGACATTATATGGACGACTTTTATGCGCTTGTCCCTCCTGCAATGGATCCTAAAAGAGTCCTTGAAGCCATAATGAAAAAGGCTGAAGAAAACAGGATAACTCTCAGCAGGAAGAAAACCTTTATTCATAAATTCGGGAAACCTTTTAGGTTCTGCAAAGCAAAGTATACAATTACGGGAACAGGCCGCGTCATAATAAATGGAAGCCGAGAGACTGCAAAGAGGCTTAGGAGAAAGCTGAATAGTTTTC
>JAILEI010000089.1 GCA_024688225.1 Succinivibrionaceae bacterium | reverse complement strand
CCACCTGCGCAGGCGCGAGGCCGTCGCTCGACTCAGGCTGGGGCTTCATGGTGAACTTGGGGGGCGCGTAGCCCTCGGGCTCCTCGGTCACGTAGTCAGGCAGGGGCTCGGCCCTGGCCCCGCCGCGCGCGCGCAGCGTGGCGCAGGACTCGGTGACCCGGGCGGAGAGCGCCATGAAGCCGTCAAGCGGGAAGGAGTAGCCGCGCGGCTGCGCCTTGTCCCCCTGCAGCAGCGCCACGCTCAGCCGCCCGCCCTCGCGCAGCTGCAGGAAGAGGTCGGAGAGCCGCTTGGCCTGGGAGTTGGTGTAGGGCGGGAAGATGAGGCGCCCCGGGGGCACGATCTCCCCGCGCAGCGACAGCTCGGTGCCGAGATCCACCATGAAGTGGGCAAAGGCAAAGCCCTTGTTGAGGTCGACCATGCGGATGTCAAGCGGGCTGACCAAAAGCTCTAGCGCCGGCACCTCGCTCTGGATGACGCACCCTAGGCGCAGCTCATAGGTGCGGGTGATGTCCTCACGGACCACGATCCGCGCGTCATGGTGGGGGATGGCCCGATCCGGGCGCAGGTGGCGCGAGGGACTGCCCCGCGCGAAGGCGTGCCCATGGTCGGGCTCGAGGCGCCAGGCGTAGGAGGGCGAGAGCTGCCAGCCCGAGGTGGTGTAGGGCAGGGCCGTCCCGGGCGCCGCCGCGGCAAGCAGCAGCGCCAGCGCCAGGGGCAGCCGCGCGCTAGGCATCCCTAGTAAAGGATGCGGCACTTGAGGGTGCCGTCGATGGCCTTGAGGCGCGGCACCAGCTCCTCGGGGGCGCTCGAGTTGATGTCCATCACCACGTAGCCGACCTCCGGGGTGGTCTGCAGGTACTGCGCGGCCACGTTGATGTTCTCGTCGGAGAAGATCTCGTTGATGCGGCGCATGATGCCCGCCACGTTGCGGTGGATGTGCAGCAGGCGCGAGACGTCCGAGCGCATCCTCGGCAGCGCCACCTCCGGGAAGTTCACCGCGGTGAGGGTCGAGCCGTTGTCGGAGAAGAGCGCCAGCTTGTTGGCGACCTCGATGCCGATGTTGCGCTGCGCCTCCTCGGTGGCCGCCCCGATGTGCGGGGTGAGGATCACGTTGTCAAACTTGCGCAGCGGCGAGACGAACTCGTCGTCGTTGGACTTGGGCTCCACCGGGTGCACGTCCAGGGCCGCGCCCGCCACCTTGCCCGACTCGAGGGCCGCGCCGAGGGCGTCCACGTCCACCACGCTGCCGCGCGAGGCGTTGAGGAAGAAGACGTGGTCGCGCATCGCCGCGAACTCCCCCGCCCCGATCATCCCCTTGGTCTCCGGGGTCTCGGGCACGTGCAGCGTGACGATGTCCGCGCGCGCGAACAGCTCCTGCAGGGTCTCAACCTGCCGGGCGTTGCCCAGCGCCAGCTTGTTCTCGATGTCGTAGAAGATCACCTCCAGGCCGAGGCTCTCGGCGATGATCCCCACCTGGGTGCCGATGTGGCCGTAGCCGATGATGCCCAGGGTCTTGCCGCGGGCCTCAAAGCAGCCGCCCGCGGTCTTCTTCCAGCCGCCGTTGTGCACCAGGCGGTTGCGCGCCGGCAGGTCGCGCAGCAGCGCGAGGTACTCGCCGGTGACCAGCTCGGCGACCGAGCGGGTGTTGGAGTACGGGGCGTTGAAGACCGGGATCCCCTGCCGCGCCGCCGCGTCGAGATCCACCTGGTTGGTGCCGATGCAAAAGCAGCCGATGCCCACCAGGCGCCGCGCGCGCGCGAGCACCTCGGCGGTGAGCTTGGTGCGCGAGCGGATGCCGATGAAGTGCACCCCCTCGATGCGCTCCATGAGCTCCCTGGGGTCCAGCGCCCCGCGCTCATACTCAACATTGGTGTAGCCCGCCTTGCCTAGGGCGTCCACCGCGCTCGGGTCCACCCCCTCGAGCAAGAGGATCTTGATCTTGTCCTTCTCCAGTGACAGCTGGTGCATGTCTTGCCTCCTATTTGCCGGCCGCGGCACGGCGCGCGCGGACCGCCTCGCCAAGCGAGGCCATGACGGAAACGGTGTCCCCAAAGCCGATGCAGGCATCGGTGACGCTCTGCCCGTAGGTGAGCCTCGCGGGATCGGCGCACAGGTCCTGCCGCCCCTCCACCAGGTTGCTCTCGACCATCACCCCGAAGATGCGGTCCTCGCCCCTTTCAAGCTGCCCGCAGACGTCGGCGCAGACGGTGAGCTGCTCCTTGAAGCGCTTGTGGGAGTTGGAGTGCGAGAAGTCGATCATCACCCGCTCCCTGAGCCCCGCCTTGCGCAGCATCGCGCCCGCCGCGTCCACGTCCTCGTGGCTGTAGTTGGGCTCGCTGCCGCCGCGCAGGATGATGTGGCAGTCGGAGTTGCCCCGGGTGTGGGCAATGGCGACCTGCCCCATCTTGGTGACGGTCATGAAGGTGTGCTCGTTCTGCGCCGCCACCACCGCGTCCACCGCCACCTTGGGGTTGCCGTCGGTGGCGTTCTTGAACCCGATCGGGCAGGACATGCCCGAGGCGAGCTGGCGGTGCACCTGCGACTCGGTGGTGCGCGCCCCGATTGCCCCCCAGGAGATCAGCTCGTCGATGTACTGCGGGGTGATGAGGTCGAGGAACTCGGTGGCCACCGGCATGCCCAGCGAGTTGACGTCCACCAGCAGCTTGCGCGCGATGCGCAGGCCGTTGTTGATGTCATGGGACTCGTTGAGGTCCGGGTCGTTGATGAGGCCCTTCCAGCCCACGGTGGTGCGCGGCTTCTCGAAGTAGACGCGCATGATCACGATGAGGTCGTCGCGGTATTGCTCACGGAGCGCCATGAGGCGCTCGGCGTAGTCCAGGGCCGCCTTGGGGTCATGGATGGAGCAGGGGCCGGAGATCACCAGCAGGCGATCGTCACGGCCGGTGAGCACCTCGTGGATCTCGTTGCGCGTGGCGGACACCACCGCGTCGGTCGCGGCGGTGGTCGGGTACTTCTCAATCAGGGCAATGGGCGGCAGCAACTGGTGCACTCCGTTGATGCGGGTGTCTACTATGCCCTCGCGCCCCTCAGTCGGGCTGATGCCCTTGGGTTGGTTGGTCATGGCTTAGTCCTGGGGCCGTCCCCCGGGATGGGGGCTGCGGCACAAATCGCGCCCGATTCTACCATTTTCTGCCTTTATTGCGCCATTGCGGGCCGCCGCGGCTGCCCCCTAAAGGTGCAAGGTCAGGGTCACCGGGCAGTGGTCCGAGCCCGTGACCCCATCCTCGATGGTGGCGTCGGCGACCGCGTCGCGCAGCTCCTCGGAGACCAGGAAGTAGTCGATGCGCCACCCCACGTTGCGCTCGCGGGCGCGGGTCTTGTAGGACCACCAGGAGTAGCGCCCGGGCTCGTCGCCGTGCACCAGGCGGAAGGTGTCGATGTAGCCCTTGCCCAAAA
Organism: Succinivibrionaceae bacterium; assembly: GCA_024688225.1. GTDB lineage: Bacteria > Pseudomonadota > Gammaproteobacteria > Enterobacterales > Succinivibrionaceae > JAILEI01. The sequence goes on along the minus strand of JAILEI010000089.1, from coordinate 3,905 downwards.
GGCGGGTGAAGAACTCGCGCTCGAGGTCGAGGAAGCCGGTGTTGTGGCGGTTGGCGGCGGGGTTGGCGAGGTCAATCTCGCGGTGGGCGATGTTGAAGTCGCCGCACACCACGATCGGCTTGTCGCGGCGCAGCCGCTCGGCATACCCAAGGAAGCTCTCGAAGAAGCCCATCTTGTAGGGCACGCGCTCAAAGCGGTCCACGATCGGGCGGCCGCCCTCGTCGAGGGACTGCGCCCCGCCGTTGGGGAAGTAGCCATTAAAGAAGTGGAAGCGCTCAAACTCAAGGTGGACGATGCGCCCCTCGCCCTGGTAGGCCGGATCGGGCAGCTCGAGCTCATGGGACAGCGGCCGCAGGGTGGTGAAGGCCGCGGTGCCCGAGTAGCCCTTTTTCACCACCGAGGGGCAGATGAAGGCCTCGCGCTCGGGGTGGGCGAGCACCTCGGGCGGGAACTGTTCGGGCATCGCCTTGATTTCCTGCAGGCCGATGACCTCGAGCCCGCACTCATGGAACCAGGCGAAGCCCGGCTTGGCAGCCGCCGCGCGGATGCCGTTGACATTCCAGGAACCCAGCCTGACCACTTGCGCCATCTTGTGAAGGGCCCCCCGCCCCGCCTGATGCGGCACCGCGCCGCAAGGCAAGCATAAGGGCAAGGGGCGGCGGCGTCAACCTAGCGCAGCTCCACCACGTCGCCCACCGCAAGGTCGAGGAGGTGGCGGTCCGGGGAGACCGGCATCAGCCGCGCGGCGTGCGGGTAGACGTCCACCACCTTGAACAGGGTGTCCGCCTCGTGGGTGTAGCGGTACTCCTCGCCGCCGAGGTTCTGGTGGGCCTGCAGCAGCATGCGGTGCGAGGCCGAGAACTGCATGCCGCGCTTGATGCCCGCGTCGCTGCCCACGCTCACCACGACCGACTCGCCGCTGACCTCCACGATCCTGGCGCGCGTCGCCTCGCACTGGATGAGCGCCACCAGGTCGCGCGTGGCGGCGCGGCAGAGCTCCTGCACCTTCATGCCAAAGCCGCTGCCCCAGAAGCGCTCCGAGCGCAGGTCGATGTACTCGCCCTGCTTGAAGTCCCAGTCGGCCTCGCCCGAGTAGTCACGGGTGAAGGCCACCTCGCCGGTGTGGGTGTCGAGCGTCTGCACCCGGAAGGCGATGCCCCGCGTGGGGCGGTAAAGGTAGGAGGTGAGCGGGTTGGAGCCCGTCTCGGAGCGGGAGACCGAGAGCACCTCGCCGGTCACCACGTACTGCACCCCCTTCTGCCGCGCCAGGGCGTCAAGGTTCCGCCGCACCTCCGGGCCGGTGGAGGTGGCGCGCGGGTCGAGGGCGATGCGCCCGCGCATCTGCGGCTTGACCGCCAGGGCCTGGGTCTCCCCCATGCCCGAGATGATGCGGCGCCCGATCTCCTCGTTGATCTGATCCATGCCCACCGCGCCCTGCTGCGCGGCGTAGTCGCGGTAGGTGAAGGCCAGGGGCTGCACCCCCTTGCGCACCTGCGAGAGCGCGCAGCTCTCGATGGCCCCCTCGTCCATCAGCACCTTGACCCGCACCGTGACCCGGTTGCCCGACACCGACTCCTCGGTGACCCGCAGCGCCTTGATCGGGGAGGACATGCGATCGGCAAGCGAGGCCGAGACCACCTGGCCGTTGCGCACCGTCACCTGCGGGCTGGAGGTCTCCCCGAGGCGCACCAGAAGGCCGCGCAGCGCCTCGGCAATGGCCTCGTCGCGCGCCGCCGCGGCGCCATGGGAGAGCGATCCGCTGCCCTGCGCCTCATGCCACGCCGCGAGCGCCCCCAGGGGGGAAAGGGTGAGCGCGAGCAGCGCCGCCATGGCGCACAGCCCCCGCCGCCAGCCGTAAGTACCCATGCCTTGACCTCCGCCAGTAAAACGTCACCGCGCCCGCCCCGCGGGCGCCTGCCCCCCATGATGCAACATGGGTGCCAGTCCCGCAAGGTTGACCGCTTCCCCCCGATGCCCTAGAATCCCCCCTGACATCGGAGGGTGCCATGAGGCGCTGGACAAGGTGCAGGGAGGGGCCCCGCGCCTTGCCCAGCGCCTTTTGAATGGGGGTGCAAGCCATGAAAACTGGGGGCAGCGGCGGCATGGATCTCGGCCGCGACCAAGTCGGGGTGCTGTTCACGCGGCTCTTTTTCCCCACCCTTTTCGGGCTGCTGTGCTCGGCCGCCCTCAACCTCGCGGACGGCATCTTCGTGGGGCGCGGCTGCGGCCCCGCGGCCCTCGCGGCGGTCAACATCGCCGCCCCCATCTTCCTGGTGGTCACCGGGGTGGCGCTGCTCTTTGGCACCGGCTCGAGCATCCTCGGGGCCATCTTCCTCGCCCGCGGCAAGCTGCTCGCCTGCAGCGTCACCGTGACCCAGGCGCTGCTCGCGCCCGCGCTGCCGATGCTCGCCCTGGGCATCGCCATGCTCATCACCCCGGGGACTTTCTGCCGCCTCTTCGGCGGCTCGGAGGCGCTCGCGCCGCTGGTGGCCGACTACCTCACCTTCCTCTGCCCGCTGCCGCTGCTCATGGGGCTGGCGATCGTGGGCATGTTCGCCATCCGCCTCGACGGCTCGCCGCGCTACGCGATGCTCGTCAACATCGTCCCCTCGCTCCTCAACATCTTCCTTGACTGGCTGTTCATCTTCCCGCTGGGCATGGGCCTGCAGGGGGCGGCCCTCGCCACCTCCCTCGCCGAGGTGTCCGCGGTGGCGCTGGTGCTCCTCTACCCGCTGCTCTTCCAGGGCTCCATCCGCCCCTGCCGCCTCCAGGTCTCCTGGCATGGGCTGCTCATTGCCCTGAGGAACACCTGCTGCATGGTGCGGGCCGGCTTTCCCACCTTCATCGGCGAGACCGCGCTGTGCTGCATGATGATCGCCGGGAACTTCATGTTCATGCGCCTGCTCGGCGAGGACGGGGTGGCCGCCTACTCGGTGGCCTGCTACCTCTTCCCGCTGGTGTTCATGTTCGCCAACTCCATCTTCCAGGCCGCGCTGCCCATCATCAGCTACAACCTCGGCGCCCGGGCCCCCGCGCGCATCTCCGCGACGCTGCGGCTGGGCATGGGCCTCGCCCTCGCCTCAGGGCTCGCGCTCACTGCCGCAGGGCTGCTCGGCTCGGGCGCCATCGTGGGCATTTTCCTTAGCCCACAGAGCGCGGCGTTCGGCATCGCCGAGCGGGGCCTGCCCTGGTTCAGCCTCAGCTTTGCCTGCTTCTCGCTCAACATCGTCGCCATCGGCTACTACCAGAGCATGGGCTGCCATGGGCGGGCCACCACGCTGATGCTGCTGCGCGGGGCGCTGCTCATCGTGCCCATCTTCCTCACCCTGCCCCTGGCCCTCGGGGAGCTGGGGCTGTGGCTGAGCGTGCCCCTCTCGGAGGGGCTGACCCTCGCGGCCATTGCCTTCCTCATGCTCTTCCGCGGCGAGCGGCGCCCCGAGCTGCTGATGCGCCGCGCCAATTGACAGCGCCCCCCGCTTGCCCTATCGTCACCAGAGCAAGAGCACCAGGACAAGGAGCCCATGACGCAACCTGACACGCTGGCCAGGGCCCTGGCCCGCCACGCCCGCGCCACCCCCGGGCGCCCCTTCCTCACCTTCCTGCCCGACGGCACCACGGAGGGTGCGCAAACCCTCACCTTCGGCGAGTTCCACCGCGCCGCGGGGCGCGTTGCCGACGCGCTCGCCGCCCTCGGGCCCCAGGAGGGCGCGCGCGCGCTGCTGCTCATCCCCCCCTGCCCCGACTTTGCCATCGCCTTCTTTGGCTGCCTGATGGCGGGGGTGGTGGCGGTGCCCACCGTGCCCCCCGGCCTCGCGCGCATGGCCCGCACCCGCTCCCGCCTCGAGGAGACCCTCAGGGACAGCGGCGCCAGCATCTTCCTCACCACCGCGGCGCTGCACGGGGTG
>JAILEI010000064.1 GCA_024688225.1 Succinivibrionaceae bacterium | reverse complement strand
GGCGCCCTGGTCTGGCCGCAACCGCTTCAGATCCCCCCTTGTTGAGCTGTCCTTCCCAGACCAGGCCTCGGCACAGCTGGAGGGCGAGGGCACCTTCTCGATTGCGCTCAGCGGCAGCGATGGTTCCCCGGATGCCTCCCTAGAGCTGGCCAAGGGGGATGACACGCCCATAAGCGCCTTTGAGGGCCCCGTGCAGGGGGCCACCCTGGGCGGCTGCCCAGTCAAGGAGGCAATGCTGGTGTCAAGTGCCCCACAGTCCCCCCTGGGCGGCTGCCAGGTCCCGCTTGCGACCTTTGAGGGCGTGACCGACAGCGGGCGCAAGTTCACCGCCCGGGCCTGGCAGGTAGGCGACCAGTACCTGCTGGTGGCAAGCGGCTACCATGACGCCCAGCCGGGCAACGCCGCGGCCCTGGAGGACACCCTCAAGTCCATCCGGCTCAACTGCAAGGCAGACTGATCCCCCCAAGGCACACTTAGGGCCGCCCCCAGGGCGGCCCTCGCCTTTATGTGCCCCGCAGGGGCGCCCGGATGCCCCCGGGTCCCCATGAAAAAAGGGATCCCGGCCAAGGCCGGGATCCCTGTCACTCAGGCTTGCCTTCGCGGCGCTAGAAGGTGTAGCGCGCGTTCAGGTAGACACTGTGATCCTTGGCATGCCTGGAGCCGGTGAAGCCATAGCCCAGGCCAAGGCCAAAGTTGCCCATCTCAGCGTCAAGGCCGGCGCTGGCCGAGTAGCTGAGCGAGTCGATGACATCGGACTTGCCCGAGAGCTCGGCGCTGGTGGCCACCAGCTTGGACCTCACGTGGGTGTCGCCCGCCGCGGGGATGAGCTCGAGGTCAAGCGCCGGGCGCAGCAACCAGCCCTCAGGCCTGAAGGTCTTCGAGAGGGTCACGCCCCCCAGGCACAGGGCCCAGTAGCGCCCCTGCCATCCCGCAACCACCTGCCAGTCAGCTTTACGGAACAACAGACCACCAAAAAGAGAAGGCCCACTGCCTTGTTGGCGATGGGCCTTCTCTTTTTGGCACCCGGTACAGCGGGTGACCGAATCTTTGCTACACAATGTAGTCAAGGGATCCATCCCTGAATCTTACATATTGCTTTGCTTGGGAGCAGGAAAGAGGAATGCGAAGGCATTCCCAAAAACTCCTGCAACCTCCTGTACGGAGGCACTGGACGTTGGTTGCGGGGGGAAGATTTGAGCTTCCGACCTTCGGGTTATGAGCCCGACGAGCTACCAGGCTGCTCCACCCCGCGTCTCAACGGCGCACATTCTAAGGTCTTCCCAGTGGCCTGTCAAGGCCTTTTGTGCGCCAGCCCAGCGGGCCGCCCCGCAGGCGGTCGCCTGGGCGCCCTAGTCCTTGGCCTCGACCGAGAACACGGAGTTGTCACCACCGAAGGGGCTCGGGGTGTAGGCCTCGGCGTCCCAGTCGTTGTCGTACTTCACCGAGCCGTCCTCGAAGGTGTACTTGAACTTGTACTGGTAGGTGGGCTTCTCGTCCACCGGCAGGGTGATGGACCCGCGGAAGGTGCCATTCTTCTGCTTCTTGAGGGCCACCGACTGCCAGCCGTTGTGCTCGCAGACCAGGTCGATCTCGCTGGCGTCCTGCGCCGCCTCCTTGCGGATGTAGAACGACACGGTCACCTTGTCCTTGTTGAATCTCTTGGAAACGCTCATGTTTATCTCCCTTAGTAATGTTGGCGTGCCTGCTCACTGCGTCTATTCAGGCAGTGGCCCCGCCTGTGGCATGAACAGGGGGTATTCTAAGCCAGAAAATGGCGTGTGTACGCGAAATGCGGCACATATTTGGGCGATCCGAAACCAAGGTATACGCGATCTGGGGGTGAATTTTGAGTTGCGAATATTATTTAGTTTAATTTTGCACCACTTTGGAGCATTTTTAGCAGATTTTCCTTGAATAACATTGTGTAAATGACAAGATTTTTTCAGTGAAAAAATCTTGCCTGATTACAATCAATTACCTTATAAAAAATCTGCCTGCTGCCATAAATACGCAAAATAACCGATAGTTAGCCAGGAAAGAGGCGCGCCAGCAATTCAGCGGTGAAGGAGCGGCGCGCATAGAACCCCCGGGGCCGGGTGGGGGCCAGCTGGCCGTCGGCATCCCGCGCCACCGTCAGCTCCCGCCCCGAGGCGGCCTTGGGGCGCATCTGGATGATGGTGCCCAGCCGCGCGGTGATGAGCCCCGCCTCCCCGCGCGCCACCATGCCCATCAGCTCCTCGAAGTCCTCGCGCAGCTGCTCGCGCACCCTGGGCTCGGGCTCGTAGAAGGCATAGCCGCGCACGGTGCGCTCCCCAAACCCCATCCCCCGCTCGGCATGCAGCGGCACCAGGAGCATCCGCCGCATCTTGTGCCAGAGCACGCTGTCCTCAAAGGCCACGTGGGTGCGCGGGTTGAGGTCGGCATGGCAGATGAAGGTGGACTCCAGGGGCCGCATGGCGGCGTCCACGGGGATGGTCTTGAGCTCCAGCGCCAGCCCCGGGAAATCCGGCTCCGGGCGGTTCTGCGCGCTGGCCCCCAGCAGCAGCTCAATAAGCTCCCCCTGGAAGCCCTTGCCATGGAGCGGCGAGGCGGGCAGCTCCTCGCCCGCCTCTGCCGCCAGCTCGGCGACGCTCTTGCCCACGATCCCGTCGAGGCGGGCGATTAGCTCGCCAAAGTCACTGGGCGGGGGCACCAGCGCCCCGCGATCCCGCCTTCCCCACATGCCTTGCCTCCCCATCCAGGATCCAGAAAATCCATGTCTGTGAGCATGATAACAAATCGGGGGCTGGCACCTGTGCGATGTTGACGCCTGTGCGATAATGTACGACGGTCCGCAATCTGTGGGCAGATGGTGCTGGTGGGCAGTGAAGTGATTGATCAGGATGGTTTCAGGCCAAACGTGGGCATCGTGATCTGCAACCGCAGGGGGCAGGTGCTGTGGGCGCGGCGCATCCGCCAGAACTCATGGCAGTTCCCCCAGGGCGGGGTGGATCCCGGCGAGAGCCCCACCGAGGCCATGTACCGCGAGCTCTATGAGGAACTCGGCCTCAGGAAGGACGCGGTGCGGATCCTGGGCTCCTCGCGCAACTGGCACAAGTACCGGCTGCCCAAGCGCCTGGTGCGCTGGAACGACCGCCCGGTCTGCCTGGGACAGAAGCAGAAATGGTTCCTGCTCTCCCTGGGGCAGGACAAGCAGGACGGCATCGCCTTCAACTGCCAGGGCCATCCCGAGTTCGATGACTGGCGCTGGGTGACCTACTGGTACCCCATCCGGCAGGTGGTGTCCTTCAAGCGCGACGTCTACCGGCAAGTGCTGGCCGAGTTTGCGCCCCTGGCCCTCTTTGGCCGCAACCTAGGAGGCAAGGCGGGATCGTCCCGCCCCCATGGTAACTGACACAAATGGACGAGAGACAAAGCAAGATCATGCTCGCCCTGCGCGAGATCACCGAGCAGGTGTCCGCCAGGAGCGATCCCGAGGAGGCGATGCGCCTGCTCGTGACCAAGTGCCGCGCCAGCACCAGCACCGACTGTTGCTCGCTCTACCTCTGCGACCATCGCAAGACCATGCTGCGCCTGGTGGCCACCGACGGCCTCTCCCAGAACGCGGTCAACAAGGTCGCGCTGCGCGTGGGCGAGGGCCTGGTGGGCGTGGTCGGCGAGCGCCGCGAGCTGCTGTCGCTCGCCGACGCCCCCTCCCACCCCAAGTTCAAGTACCTTCCTGAGGTGGGCGAGGACGAGTACCACTCCTTCCTCGGCGTGCCGGTGCTCCACCAGGGCGAGCTCCTGGGGGTGCTGGTCATCCAGACCAAGAAGATGCGCCGCTTCGACGACCTCGAGGAGTCCTTCCTCGTCACCATCTCCGCGCAGATCGCCTCGATCCTCGCCATCTCCGCGGCCAAGCGCGACCCCGACGACGAGCAAGTGATGCGCATCAAGGGCCGCAGCGCCACCTCCGGCCTCGCCCTGGGGCGCGCCGAGGTCTGGCGCCCCGACATCGCCCTGGAGGACGTGCCGGTGGTCTGCACCGACGACCCGGGCATGCAGGAGGAGCTGCTGTCGCAGACCCTCTTCCAGCTCCAGCTGGAGATGGACCGCCGCACCCTCTCCATGGAGGAGAGCAACCAGCAGGACGCCATCAACGGCTACCTCGCCGGCTATGGGCGGCTGCTCGATGACCAGCAGCTCCAGGACGAGATCATCGCCACCATCCGCTCCCGCGGCCTCATGGCCTCCTCGGCGGTCAAGGAGGTGATCATTAAGCGCATGCGGGAGGCCGCCGAGCGCGGGGACAACGACTACATCAGCGACATCCGCGGTCTTGGGCAGCAGGTGGTCTACCGCCTGCTCCACGGCGGCATCACCGCGCTTGACATCAACGAGAGCGTGATCCTGGTGGTGGAGAACCTCCCCCCCTCCCTGATCGCCGAGCTGCCCCGCGACAAGATCAAGGGCATCGTCTCCCTCAACGGCTCGGACAGCACCCACGCGGCGCTGCTGGCCCGCGACCTCAACATACCCGCGCTGTTCGGGGTGCCGCTCGACCTCAACCAGGTCGACGGCCACTACCTCATCGTCAGCTGCCCGGCCTGCGAGGTGCTGCTGGACCCGCCGCTCTCCATCATCGACGAGTTCAAGGAGCTGCAGGGGGCGAGCCAGACCCAGGACTCGCTGCTCGCCGCCGAGCGCTACGGGCAGACGTTCACCCGCGACGGGATCCGCATCGACATGCGCCTCAACGCCGGGCTCAACCAGCATGGCGGGGAAATCGACCTCAAGCGCGAGACCGACGGCATCGGCCTCTACCGCACCGAGATCGCCTTCATGCTCACCCAGTCCTTCCCCTCCGAGCAGCAGCAGACCGAGTGGTACACCCACCTGCTCTCCGAGTTCGCCCCCCTCCATGTCTGCATGCGCACCCTCGACGTGGGCAGCGACAAGGGGCTGTCCTACTTCCCGATGAAGGAGCACAACCCCGCCCTGGGCTGGCGCGGGGTGCGCATCACCCTCGACCTGCCCCAGATCTTCTCCACCCAGCTCCGGGCCATGCTGCGCGCCCACCAGCGCCACGGCAACCTCTCGGTGATGATCCCCATGGTCTCGCGCCTCGATGAGGTGCTCGAGGCCAAGCGGCTCCTCGAGGCGGCCCGCCGCGAGGTCGAGGAGGAGACTGGCGCCGAGGTGCCGATGCCCCTCTTTGGCTTCATGGTCGAGGTGCCGGCCATGCTCTTCATGCTCGAGGAAATCGTCCCCCACGTGGACTTCATCTCCGTGGGCTCCAACGACCTCATCCAGTACCTGCTGGCGGTGGACCGCAGCAACCCCCGCGTCTCCCGCTTCTATGACATCTTCCACCCCAGCGTGCTGCGCGCCTTCGACACCCTGGCCCGCAAGTGCCGGGAGCTCGGCACCCTGATCGCGGTGTGCGGCGAGGTGGCGGCGGTGCCCCTGGGGGCGCTGATGCTGGTCTCGCTCGGGATCACCCACCTGAGCATGAACCACTCGGAGATCGCCCGCATCAAGTACATCCTGCGCCGCGCCAGCGTGGCCGACCTCGGCAAGGTCGCGCAGGAGGCGCTCACCAAGTCCACCAGCCAGGAAATCCACGACCTCTACCTTGGCTATGCCCAGGGCATCGGCCTTGGGGACCTGGTCGAGCGGCACCGCCTTTCGCAGGAGGGGGACGGGCAATGAGAAACTACCTCGACCTGATGCAGCGCATCCTCAGCGAGGGGGTGGACCGCGAGGATCGCACCGGGGTGGGCACCCGCTCCATCTTCGGCACCCAGCTGCGCTTTGACCTCAGCGAGGGCTTCCCGCTGCTCACCACCAAGAAGGTCCACCTCAAGTCGATCATCTACGAGCTGCTGTGGTTCATCCGCGGCGACACCAACATCGGGTACCTCAAGGAGCACGGGGTCTCCATCTGGGACGAGTGGGCCGATGCGAATGGCGACCTCGGGCCCATCTACGGGCACCAGTGGCGCGCCTGGGGGACCCGCGACGGCGGGCACGTGGACCAGCTGCAAAATGCCATCCGCGACATCCGCGAGCACCCGGAGTCACGGCGCATCATCGTCAACGCCTGGAACGTGGGCGAGATTGACGAGATGGCGCTGCCCCCCTGCCATGCCCTGTTCCAGTTCTACGTGGCCAACGGCCGCCTCTCCTGCCTGCTCTACCAGCGCAGCTGCGACCTCTTCCTCGGGGTGCCGTTCAACATCGCCAGCTACTCGCTGCTCACCCAGATGGTGGCGCTGGTCTGCGACCTCGAGCCGGGCGAGTTCATCTGGACCGGCGGCGACACCCACCTCTACCGCAACCACTTTGAGCAGGCGCGCCTGCAACTGACCCGCGAGCCGCGCCCGCTGCCGCGCATGGTGATCAAGCGCCGCCCGCCCACCCTGTTTGACTTTGACTACGGCGACTTCTCGCTGGAGGGGTACGACCCCCACCCGGCGATCAAGGCGCCCGTGGCCGTCTGAGGAGTCCTGACCTTGTACAACTGGGGCAAGATCAAATGGCAGTCCCGCCGGGGCATGCGCGAGCTCGACCTCATGCTGCTGCCCTTCGTGGAGCATGACCTCCCCGGCATGCCCGACCCCGAGATCGAGGCCTACCTCGACCTGCTCGGCGCGTCCGACCTCGAGCTGTTCCGCTGGCTGCACGGCACCGCCGATCCCGGCACTGACTCCCGCCGCCACATGGTGGAGGTCATCAGGGCCTGCCACGCCACGCGCATGGGAAAGGAGGGCGTCTGACATGAACTTTGGGGATCTCTCCCTCACCGAGGTGGGCCTGCGGGCCGCCGCGGCCCAGGGCTGGACCGAGCCCACCCCCATCCAGTGCCTGGCGGTGCCCAAGGCCATGGAGGGCTTTGACATCCTAGCCGGCGCCCCCACCGGGACCGGCAAGAGCGCCGCCTTCCTGCTCCCCATCATCGAGCGCCTGGCCATGGGGGAGAAGCCCGGGCCGCGGGTCATCATCATCGAGCCCACCCGGGAGCTGGCCCGCCAGGTCTGCGACCTCGCCAACAGCCTCCTCGAGGGGGCGGGGCTCTTCCTCGAGGCCGCCACCATCACCGGCGGCGAGAGCCGTGAGATCGAGCTCACCCAGGACGCGGCGATCATCGCCGCCACCCCGGGGCGCCTGGTGGAGTTCCTGAGGCGGCGCTTCCTCAACACCGACGGGGTGGAAATCCTGGTCATCGACGAGGCCGACCGCATGTTCGACCTCGGGATGCGCGACGACGTGGCCTTCATCACCCGCCACTGCTCCTACCGCTTCCAGACCATGCTCTTCTCGGCCACCATCGACAGCGAGGCCATCGACGACTTCGCCGAGCAGGTGATGAACGATCCCTTCGAGGTGCGCCTCGGCGGCGCCGGCGGCGACTCCGGCCGGCTGCCCACCACGCTGCGCGCCCGCGCCTACTTCGTCTCCGACCCCTTGCGCAAGGGCCCGCTCATCTGCGAGCTGATGCGCACCGCCCCCGGCAAGTCCATCGTCTTCGTGCGCACCAAGGAGCGGGTGCCCATGGTCGCCAGGATGCTGCGCAGCGCCGGGTTCTGCCCCATCGGCATCCAGGGCGACATGGCGCAGAGCGACCGCAACAGCGCCCTGCGCCGCTTCGACGAGGGCCAGGACGTCATCCTGGTCGCCACCGACATCGCCGCGCGCGGCCTCGACATCAAGGGCGTGCGCTACGTGTTCAACTACGACATGCCGCAGACCGTCGCCACCTACATCCACCGCGCCGGGCGCACCGCCCGCGCCGGGGAGAGCGGCACCGCCATCTCGCTGGTCGAGTCCCGCGAGCTCGCGCTCCTGGGCAAGGTGGAGCGCTTCACCTCCACCCCCGTGGAGCGGCGCGAGGCCAAGGATCTCAGCCAGCCCTTCCCTGCGGCCCTGCCCACCCCCAGGCGCAAGGAGCCCCCCATCCACGCGGCATCCAAGCGCAACGCCATCTACCGCGAGCGCCATGAGCGCATCCCCCACAAGAAGGTGCGCCTGCGCGACCGCAAGAACAAGGGTCGCCCTGACTTTGAGCAGAAGCGGCTCAGGCGCGAGCAGCGCCGCAAGGCCGCCCCCGACGGCCAGGAGGCATAGCCAATGGGCGCCATCATCCTCAAGAACGGCCGCTTCCACCTCGCCGACCCCATCATCGTCGAGCGCAACGGCCTTGCAGTGCAGAACCAGCGCATCATCCCCCTCGACCCCCTGCTGCTCGAGGACAGCTCCTCCGAGGAGCTCGACCTCGGCGGGCTGCACGTGGCGCCGGGCTTCATCGACCTGCTGGTCAACGGCTGCGCGGGGGTCGGCATGGACGCCGACCTCATCCCCGAGGGCCTCGAGCGCATGCGGCGCTGGCAGCTCCAGCACGGCACCCTGACCTTTGTGCCGACCGTGATCTCCTGCCCGCGCGAGACCCTGTCACGCCTCCTGGACCTGGTGCGCAACTTCAAGCGCAAGCACCCCACCGTCTGCCCGGGCATCCACCTCGAGGGCCCGTTCATCTCCAGCGAGCGCAAGGGCTTCCACCCCGTGGCCTACATCAGGCGCCCCATCGACGCCGACATCCAGATGCTCGCCGACTACAAGGACACCATCGCCTACATCACCGTCGCGCCCGAGGTCATCACCCCCAAGCAGCTCCATGACATGATGACCACCGGGGTGCGGATCTCCATGGGCCACACCAACGCCACCTTCATGGAGACCGCCTCGGCGATGCGCGCCGGCGTGCAGCTGGTGACCCACCTCTACAACGGCATGCGCCCGGTCTCCGGCCGCGACCCCGGGATTGTCGGGGCGGTGATGTTCTCCAAGACCGTCGCCGCCAGCATCATCGCCGACGGCCGCCACGTCCACCCGGCGCTGGTGCGGCTGTGCCACCACATGCTCGGCGAGCGCCTCTACGTGGTCTCGGACTGCCAGTCCGCGGCGGGCGACCCGGACCGCAAGTCCGCCTTCACCGTGGGTGGCAACGAGGTGTTCGTGGACAAGCAGCGCGGGCTCATCGACAACAAGGGCGCCCTCGCCGGGACCAACATCTGCCTCATGGACAGCGTCCGCTACCTCACCCAGGCCTGCGGCTACACCCTCGACGAGGCCATCGAGGCCGCCAGCCTCACCCCGGCGCGGGTGCTGGGGATTGACGAGGAGTACGGCAGCGTCGAGCCCGGCAAGATCGCCAACCTCATCATCTTCGACGATGAGTACACCATCCGCTACGTGGTCAACAACGGATTCCTCAAGAACAGCTCGGAACTACTCTAGGCATGACCAACATCCTTGACCGGATCTCGGCCCAGTGCCGTGAACTCTCCAAGTCTGAGCGCCTGGTGGCGGACGCGGTGCTGGCCGATCCCGAGCTGGCCTCCACCGAGCGCATCGCCGAGCTGGCGGCGCGCGCCGGGGTCTCCCAGCCCACGGTCCACCGCTTTGCCAAGCGCTTTGGCATCCCCGGCTTCCCGCAGCTCAAGGTCGCGCTCGCGGCCTCGATCGCCAGCGAGAGCCGCCGCCCCTCCGACCAGCTGCATGACGGGGACACCGTCGAGGACGTCGCCACCAAGGTCATCAACAGCACCCTCTCCGACCTCAACCGCCTCAGCCGCAGCATTGAGCCGGCGGTGCTGGCCCGCTCCATCGACACCATCAGCCAGGCCCGGCGCACCGTGGTCTTCTCCTGCGGGCTCTCGGCCGCCGCCGGCCTCGACTTCACCCAGCGCCTGCTGCGCCTGGGCATCGCCTGCGAGTTCTGCCAGGACACCGCAATGATGGCGCTCACCGCCGCCGGCCTCATCCAGGGCGACGTGGCGATCGTCATCTCCGCCGGCGGCCACAACCGCGCGGTGCTGGCCGCGGCGCAGGTCGCCAAGGACAGCAACGCGGTGCTGGTGGGGCTGTGCCCCCCGGACTCACCGCTCGCCGAGCTGTGCGTGCTCAACCTCAAGTGCGGCAGCATTGAGCGCGACGATCCGCTCATGACCGACCGCATCGCCATGCAGACCCTGCTGCACGTGGTGCTCGCCGGGGTGATGCTCCGCCGCGCCGACAGCATCCGCCACCTCAAGTCGCGCCTCGATGCCTGCGCCGCCTTCGGCGCCACGGGGGAGTTTGAGCGCCAGGAGGAGGAGCGCCCCGGCGAGGCGCTGGCCCCCGGCGCCCCCATCACCACCCTCGACTGGAGCAACCGCCGCTAGCCACTGCCCCCCAAAGCGCGGCGCCCCGCCCTGCAGCTGCAGGGCGGGGCGCCGTTTTCCTGGGCGGGGGCAATTACCACTTGGGCTTTTGCAGCGCCGCGATGTAGAGCTCCTCATAGAGCTTGCCCGAGTCCTCCCAGCTAAAGCGCTTGGCCATGGCGTTGCGCCTGATGCGCTGCAGCTCATCGCGATCCTCGAGGTAGAAGATCAGGGTGCGGCGCAGGCAGCTCAGGAGGTTGTCCGGGTTGGGTTCGCTGAACACGAACCCGTTGCCGTCCTCATGGTTCTGGTCATAGTCGATGACCGTGTCCTTGAGTCCGCCGACCGCGCGCACAATCGGCAGCGTGCCGTAGGCGAGCGAGTAGATCTGGTTGAGCCCGCAGGGCTCGAAGATGGAGGGCATGAGGAAGAAGTCCGCCCCCGCCTCAATCTGGTGCGCCAGCTCATTGTCATAGGCGGGCACGTAAATCATCTTGCCCTGCGAGTGGGTCGCGAGATCGCGCATCTGGTGCTCGAGGTTGGGGTCGCCGGTGCCCTGGATCACGATCTGCACCTTGTGCTGCAGGAAGCGGTACAGCGCCGGGATGAGGATCCCCACCCCCTTCTGGTCAGTCAGGCGCGCCACCATGCCATAGAGCGGGTCGTCGCCCAGCGTCAGGCCCAGCTTGCGCTGGAGCAGGTACTTGCCGAGCAGCTTCTCCTCGCAGTTGTCGAGGTTGTAGCGGATCTTGAGGTGCTTGTCGGTGGACGGGTCCCAGTCGCTGTAGTCGCAGCCGTTGACGATGCCGCTGAGGTCGGCCTCGCGGGCGACATAGTTGCGGGTCATGCCGTGGCCGCCGAGGTAGGTGGTCAGCTCCCCGGCGTAGCCCGGGCTGACGGTGTTGATCTTGTCCGCGTAGAACACGCCGCACTTGAGGAAGTTGATGTACTCGCCCTGGGAGATCATCTCGTTGTAAACATGCATCACCTCGGGGACCATCGCCACCTGGGAGCGGTCAAAGACCCCCTGGAAGGCGCCGTTGTGCACGGTGATGACCGAGCGGGTCTTGTCGAAGAACGGATCCTTGGCGTACTTGAGGCGCAGGATCATTGGCGCGAGCCCGGTGTGCCAGTCATTGCAGTGGAGGATGTCCGGCTTGAACTCCAGCACCCTGGCGGTCTCGATGGCCGCGGCGGAGAAGAAGGCGTAGCGCGCCCCATTGTCGCTGTAGGCCTGGTTGTTGTCGCCATACATGCTGCTGCGCGCGAAGTACTGCGGGCAGTCGATCAGCCAGACCTTGAGCCGCTTGGCGATGAGCGTCTCCCGGATCTGGAAGGGCACGTGCAGCCGGGGGTCCGGGTTCTCGGCATTGAGCTCGCCTGAGCCCACCACCGGGAAGGACTCCGCCCCCTTGATGAGGTTGAGGTAGCAGGGCATCACCACCCTGACCTCGTGGCCAAACTCATCAAGCTGCAAGGGCAGCGCCTTGGCAACGTCGGCAAGGCCGCCAGACTTGATGAGATCGGCAACCTCGGAGGCCAGGAACAGAATTTTCACGGTTTTTTCCCCCATTTGCAGGTGGCACGGGGGCGGCCGGGAAGGCCGCCCCCCAAAATCTAAGAACCAAACCCCAGGCGCATGCCCTTGGGTATCACGATCACCCCGCCGCTGGACATCTGCGGGCGGCTCTTGTCATGGGGATCGCACAGCCTCAGGTCCGCCTCGCGATCATAGCCGAGGCTGAAGCCCGGCGCCAGTTCCACGTCACGGTCAATGATCACCTTGCGCAGGCGGCAGTGATCCCCCACCCTCACATCGCCGATGAGCACGCTCTCCTCGACCTGCGCCCCATCCCCCGCCTCGCAGCGGAAGCCCAGCACCGAGCGGTGGATGGTGGCGCCCTCAATCTCGCAGCCGGCGGAGATGAGCGACTGGGAGACGGAGGTGTGGTTCATCTTGGTGTCGCTGAAGTGGGCCGGGGGCAGCGGCGGGTAATAGGTGTG
Source organism: Succinivibrionaceae bacterium (assembly GCA_024688225.1). Classification (GTDB taxonomy): domain Bacteria; phylum Pseudomonadota; class Gammaproteobacteria; order Enterobacterales; family Succinivibrionaceae; genus JAILEI01. Next base: position 12,049 of record JAILEI010000064.1, on the reverse strand, counting down.
CAGCGGCCAGTGCGGGTTGCGCAGCCGGAACTGGGGCACGTTGCCAATCAGGTCCATGTGCGCGTCCCAGTAGGCGTCGATGCTGCCCACGTCGCGCCAGTAAACGCTGGGGGGCTCCCCGGCGATGGTGTTGCGGGAGAGGTCGTAGACAAAGACCTTCCCCCTGGGGAACATCCCCGGGATGATGTCCTTGCCAAAGTCATGGGAGGAGCGGGGATCGTCGTGGTCGGCGATCAGCTCACGGGTGATGGCGTCGGAGCGGAACACATAGTTGCCCATCGACACCAGCGAGTAGCCGGGATCGCCCGGGATTTCGCGGGGCACCGCGGGCTTTTCCTCGAAGCCGACCATGCGCCCGTCCCGGTCCACCTCAATCACGCCGAAGTTGCCGGCGCACTGGGCGCTGGGCAGGCGGATGGCCGCGACGGTCAGCTCGGCGCCGCAGTCATGGTGGAACTGCAGCATCTGCCGCACGTCCATCTTGTAGATGTGGTCGGAGCCGAACACGCACACGTCCTCGGGGAACTGGTCCTCAAGGAAGGTGAGGTTCTGGTAGATGGCGTCGGCGGTGCCCTGGTACCAGTCCTTGCCGGTGCGCATCTGCGCCGGGACGCTGTCGATGAAGCAGCCAGGGACGCCGCTCACCGTCCAGCCGTTCTTGAGGTGCATGTACAGGGACTGCGACTTGTACTGGGTGATGACATAGATGCGGAGGATGCCCGAGTTCATGAAGTTGTTGAGCACGAAGTCCACCAGGCGGTAACTGCCGCCAAAGGGCACCGAGGGCTTGCTCCTCGACATGGTCAGGGGCATCAGGCGGGTGCCCTCCCCCCCAGCGAGGATCATGGCCAGCACGCCAGACATTCACACCTCCCACGGCCCTGCGCCGCCCAGCCGCGCCCCAAAAAGACGCGCGCACACCACATCATAAACCGCATTTTGACAGAAAAGCGCACCAAAATAAACGCTCAGCGCGCCGCAGGCGGCAGCGCGCCGCCCCCACACGCGCGCCACAGGGGCCATGGATATGAATATTTTTTTTTGTTTTGTGATCAGGACACTGTTTTGGGCAGTTGCCCTTGCCATGCCAAACCCTGCAATTGCTATAATCCGCAGGTCTCAAACCTTCCTACAAGGAGTTTACTTTAAGATGAAGAAGCTGAGTGTTCTGGCCGCGGCCGTTGCCGCTGTGGTTGTCGCCTCGTCCGCCCAGGCTGACGAGAAAGTCATGGCCCTTGCCTTCAACCAGCCCGCTGGCCACCCTGAGTATGTTGCGGTGCAGCAGTTCTCCGACAAGCTCAAGGCCGCGACCGGCTATTCCATTGAGATTTTCCCCAATGAGCTCCGTGGCTCCCAGAAGGAGACCATTGAGAAGGTTCAGGCCGGTGAGCTGGAGTTCTCCATGGTCGCCGGTTCCCTGCTTGAGAACTGGAGCCCTGACTTCGCCGTCTTCAACCTCCCTTACGTGTTCAAGGACTACAAGCACCTCCAGCGCGTGGTCAAGGACAAGTCGATCGTCGGCGACCTCTTCAAGTCCCTCGAGCCCGCTGGCATGACCGTGCTCTGCGCCCAGTACTCCGGCACCCGCAACGTCTACACCAGCAAGAAGGAAGTCCGCAACCCGGCTGACCTCAAGGGCCTGAAGATCCGCGTGATGCAGTCCGACACCATGGTCAAGATGATCAACTACATGGGCGCCACCGCCAACCCGATGGGCCAGGGTGAGGTCTACACCGCCATCCAGACCGGCCTGCTCGACGGCGCCGAGAACAACGAGGTCACCTACTACTCCCTCAAGCAGCACGAGGTCGGCCCGATCTACAACATGACCCAGCACCTGATGATGCCTGACTACATCATCACCAACACTGAGTTCTTCAACAGCCTGCCGGACAACGTCAAGCAGTTCTTCGCCGATCACCTCGACGAGCTGGTTGACAATGAGTTCGACCTCTTCCAGAGCAACGTCTCCACCTGCCTCGAGAAGGCCGTCAAGGAAGGCGCCCGCGTGGTCAAGGATGTCGATGTCGACGCCTTCAAGGCCAACTGCAAGCCGCTGATTGACGAGAAGGTCAAGAGCGACTCCCAGAAGAAGCTCTACGAGGCGGTCCAGAAGACCCGTGACCTCTAGTCCCGCCCTGGGATAGGCAAAAAACAGCAAGGGGTGCACGATTTGCAGTGCGCCCCTTATTTTTAAAGCAATGGACCAAAACCCATGGATACCCTGAAAATGATCAAGGGCTACATCGACAAGGTGCTGATTTTCTTCTGCATCCTGTTCTGTGGCCTGATGGTGGCCTTCGTGTTCTGGCAGGTGTTCTCCCGCTTCGTGCTCAACGATCCGAGTGCCATCTCCGAGTCGGCGGCCCGCTACCTCTTCGTGTGGATGTCGCTCACCGCGGCAGCGCTGCTCTACGGCGGGCGCGAGCACATGAACATCGCCTACTTCCTCAACAAGATGGACCCGGTGAAGAAGAACATCCTGCTCATCATCAGCGAGCTCTTCACCCTGGTCATCGCCTCCTGGATCCTCACCTACTGCGGGTTCAACATGGCGATGAAGAACATGATGCAGGTTGAGTCCTCGATGACCTGGCTCAAGATTGGGCAGATCTACGCGATCATCCCCATCGTGGGCGTGTGCATCATCTACTACTCCATCTACAACATCCTCGACTCCATCATGCAGATCCGCAACTGCAAGTCCGGGACTGGCGCCCAGGAGGCCGCGAAATGACCATCATGCTCTTGTTCCTGTGCGTCCTCATCCCGATACTCCTGGTGATCGGCGTGCCCATCGGCACCAGCATCTGCATCGGCTCGGCGCTGGCCCTGGCCCAGACCTACGGGCGCATCCCCTTCACCCTGGCCGGGCAGGCCTCGGCGAACGCCATCTTCGCCGGCATGAACAACTTCGTGCTGGTGGCGATCCCGTTCTTCGTGCTGGCCGGCAACATCATGAACACCGGTGGCATCGCCCAGAAGCTGGTCAACGTCGCCAAGGTGATCATCGGCTTCATCCCCGGCTCCCTGATGCACACCAACGTGGTCGCCAACATGATGTTCGGCGCCATCTCGGGCTCAGGCGTGGCGGCGGCCGCCGCCATCGGCTCGGTGATGCTCCCCGCGGAGCGCAAGGAGGGATACCACCCGCAGCTGACCGCCGCGGTCAACATCGCCTCCGCGCCGGCCGGCATGATCATCCCGCCCTCCAACATCTTCATCATCTACTCGATGGCCGCGAGCGGCGTGTCGGTGGCGGCACTGTTCATCGCCGGCTACATCCCGGGCATCATGTGGGGCCTCGCCTGCATTGGCGTCACCGCCTACTATGCGGTGAAGTTCAAGTACAAGGCTGACACCATCCCCGGCATCTCGCTGAAGATCAAGGCGGTCGTGGACGCCATCCCGGCGCTGTTCCTCATCTTCATCATCATCGGCGGCATCCTCTTCGGCATCTTCACCCCGACCGAGGCCTCCTGCGTCGCCGTGGTCTACGCCGCGCTGCTCTCAGCCTGCTACCGCACCTTCCACATCAAGGACGTGCCGGGCATGCTGCTCTCCACCGCCAAGACCACCGGCCTCATCGTGTTCCTCATCGGCGTGTCCAAGATCCTCGGCGACGTGCTCGCCAAGGCCCACATCCCGGACATGATTGCCGAGTGGCTGCTGCAGTTCGCCGACACCCCCGCGGTCATCCTGATTGGCATGATGATCATCATGCTGGTCATCGGCTGCGTGATGGATCCGTCCCCGGCGGTGCTGATCTTCACCCCGATCTTCCTCCCGGTGGTCACCCACCCCGCGATCGGCATTGACCCGGTGCACTTCGGCGTGATGATGGTCTTCAACCTCTCGCTGGGCGCCATCACCCCGCCAGTCGGGCCAATCCTGTTTACCGGGTGCCGCGTCGCCGGGGAGAGCATCGAGTCGGTGTTCAGCAAGATGCTGCCCTACTTCCTCTCGCTCATCGTGGTGCTGATCATGGTCACCCTGATCCCGGCGCTCTCGATGTGGCTGCCTACCCAGGCAGGGCTCATCGAGGTCAAGTAGCCCCAGTCACCAGGGCACAGGGGCATCCCCACGGGGATGCCCCTTTTTTCATGCCCCTCCCCTGCCCCTGGGAGAGGGCGGCGGTTGCCCCATGCCCGGCGCGGGCATAAAAAAATCCCCGCCTCCCAAAGGGGGGCGGGGACTTCCTGGGGCCTTTTGGCCTACTTAATCTTCTCGCGGATGCGGGCAGCCTTGCCGGTGCGGCCGCGCAGGTAGTAGAGCTTGGCGCGCCTGACGTCACCGCGGCGGGTCACCTTGACCGAGGCAATGAGCGGCGAGTGGGTCTGGAACACGCGCTCCACGCCCTCGCCCGAGGACATCTTGCGCACGGTGAAGGAGGAGTTGAGCCCGCGGTTGCGCTTGGCGATGACCACGCCCTCATAGGCCTGGAGACGCGACTTCTCGCCCTCGATGACCTTGACCTCAACGCGCACGGTGTCGCCGGCGCGGAAGGCCGGGATGTCGTCGCGCATGGCCTCTTTCTCAATCTCGTCGATCAAAGGATGGTTGCCTGACATGATTTTACCCTTTTCAAGTAGTTGCCCTAAAGTTTTACCTGCCGCTGCGCCTGGTAGCGCTGCAGCAAATCCCTTTCCTCCGCGCTGAGCTCGCGGCCGCCCAGCAGGTCGGGGCGACGCTCCCAGGTCCTTCCCAGGGCCATCATCAGCCGCCACTCCCTAATCCGGGCATGGTCACCGCTCATCAGCACCTCCGGCACGCGCCTGCCCCCAATGCTCTCCGGCCGTGTGTACTGCGGATAGTGGAGCAAGCCCTGCGCAAAGGTGTCGCCCTGCGCGTTCTCGATGTTGCCCAGCACGCCAGGCACCATCCTGGAAACCGCGTCGATGATGCACATGGCCGGGAGCTCACCCCCCGAGACCACGAAGTCACCGACCGAAACCTCGAGATCCACCTCGGACTCGAGGATGCGCTCATCTATGCCCTCGTAGCGGCCCGCCACGAGGATCATCGCACCCCAGCTGTGGAACTCAGTGACCAGAGAGTGATCGAGGCGCCGCCCCTGCGGGGACAGGCAGACGATCCTGGTGCCGGAGGGCGCTGCGGCGCGGGCAGTCGCGATGGCGTCGGACAGCGGCTGGACCTTCATCAGCATCCCGGGACCGCCCCCATAGGGCTTGTCATCCACGGTGCGGAACTTGTCGCGCGCAAAGTCACGGGGATTGTAGGCATGCACCTCAATCAGCCCGTTGCGGCAGGCCCGGCCGGTGACCCCGCACGCGGTAACCGCGGCAAGCATCTCCGGAAAGAGCGTGACCACCCCAAACCACATGGTCAGTAGTCAGCGCCCCACACCGTCCTCACCACGCCCGCGTCGAGATCGACCGCGGTCACGATGGGACCTCTCACGAAAGGAATCAATTGGACATCCTTTCCATGGCCAGAGGGGGAGACCTCCATAATGGGGGCCGCTCCGTGATCCACCACCCTCAGCACGGTGCCGAGGGAAACCCCGTCCAGTCCCTCCACCCTAAGGCCCACCAGGTCCTGCAGGTAGACTTGCCCTTCCGGGGCCGGGGGCAGGCTTGAGCGCCTGATCCCGATATCCAGGCCCGCGTAAGGCAGCGCCTCCTCGCGGGCCCCCACCCCCTCCAGCAGCACCAGGAAACCCTGGCCCATGGGGCGGTGGTCTGCAACCTTCACCTCGCGCCACTGCCCGCCGCTCTCGCGAACGAACCATGGCGAGTAGTCAAACAGAGATTCCGGCTGCTCTGTGTATGAGACAAGCTTGAGATACCCGCGAATGCCATGGACCGACCCCAGCCTGCCCATCACCCGCGGCTCATCGCCTGCCATCTACGCCACTTTTAGGCGGTCTCGCCCTGGGCGGCATCGCCCTGGGCAGCGGCCTCGGCGGCAGCGGCGGCCTCGCGGGCAGCCTTGGCGGCGCGGCGGGCCTTCTCGGCGGCACGCTTGGCCTCACGGCGCTTCGCGGCCTCCTCGGGGCCGAGCTCATTCTCACGCATGATGCTCTGCACGCGGTCGGAGGGCTGCGCGCCATTCTTGATCCAGTGCTCGATGCGCTCCACGTTCAGGCGGATGCGCTCCTCCTTGGGGCCGGCGATGGGGTTGAAGAAACCCAGCTTCTCAATGAAGCGCCCCGTGGCCGCAAAGCGGGAGTCCGCGACCACCACATGATAGAAGGGACGCTTCTTGGCGCCCTGACGACTGAGACGAATGACTACCATTTCGTTTTTACCTTCATTCCAAAGACAAGCATACGGCACACCCCCAAGCATGGGGGGTCCAGACACAGTGGGGCGATTTTACCTGTTTTCGGGAAAAATGCAAGCAAAATGCGGCCGCGGCCACATTCCTGGCCCCCAGGGCGCCCCTAGCGCCCGAACAGGTTCGGGAAGCCGCCGCCCCCCATGCCCCCGCCCAGGCCGCCGCCCATGAGCCCCTTGAGCATGGAGGCCATCTTGCCCATGCCCCCCTTGCCAAAGCGCTTCATCACCTTCTGCATGGTGGTGAACTGGCGCAGCAGCTCGTTGACCTCCTGCACCCCGCGCCCCGATCCCATGGAGATGCGGCGCTTGCGCGAGGCCTTGATGAGCTCGGGGTGGGCGCGCTCCTTGGGGGTCATGGAGTTGATGATGGCGATGGTGTGGTCGATGCGGCGGTCGTCGATCTTGTCCTTGAGGCTGTCGGGCAGGTTGCCCATCCCCGGCAGCTTGTCCATCAGCGAGGACATGCCCCCCATCTTCTTCATCTCGAGGAGCTGCCCCTTGAAGTCCTCCAGGGTGAAGCCCTTGCCCTTGGTGATCTTCTTGGCCAGGGCCGCCGCCTTCTCCTGATCGGTGTTGCGCTGGATGGACTCGATGAGCGAGAGCAGGTCGCCCATGTCGAGGATGCGCGAGGCGATGCGGTCGGGGTGGAAGGGCTCCAGCGCCGCCACCTTCTCGCCCACGCCCATGAACTTTATGGGCTTGCCGGTGATCTCCTTGACCGAGAGCGCGGCGCCGCCGCGGGCGTCACCGTCGACCTTGGTGAGGATCACCCCGGTGAGCGGCAGCGCGTCGCCAAAGGCCTTGGCGGTCACCGCCGCGTCCTGGCCGGTCATGGCGTCCACCACAAAGAAGATCTCGATCGGATCGAGGATCTGCGCGAGGTCGCGCACCTCCTCCATCATCGCCTCGTCGACCGCCTGGCGGCCGGCGGTGTCGACGATCAGCACGTCGTAGGCCTTGAGGCGGGCCTGCTCCAGAGCCCGCGCCACGATGCGCTGCGGCTTCTCGGTGGGGTCGGTGTCAAAGCAGTCCACCCCGACCTCCTGGCCCAGCACCGCGAGCTGCTCGATGGCCGCGGGGCGGTAGACGTCGGCCGAGGCCATCAGCACCTTCTTGCGCAGCCGCTCCCTGAGGTAGAGCGCCAGCTTGGCGGCCGAGGTGGTCTTGCCCGCGCCCTGCAGTCCGGCAAGCAGGATCACCGCCGGCGGCTGGTGGGCGAGGTTGATCTCCTGAGCCTCCCCGCCCATGGTCTCCACCAGCTCGTCATAGACCGAGCGGATGAACTCCTGCCCCGGGGTCAGGCTGAGGTTGACCTCCTTGCCCATCACCCGCTCCTTCACCCGGGAGGTGAAGGATCTGACCACGCTGAGCGCAACGTCGGCCTCAAGGAGGGCGGTGCGCACCTCGCGCAGCGTCTCCTTGACATTGTCCTCGGTGATGCGCCCCTGGCCGCTGAGGTTCTTGAGGGTGCGGTTCAGTCGGTTGGTAAGATTGTCAAACATGGGTATGTCCCTCGCAAGTCGGGGGAGATTATAGCAAGCCCGGCCACCAGGGCCGGGCTTCGTGCTGTGGAGGGAAGGCGCCCGGCAAGGCCGGGCGCCAGGCGCTAGGCCGCGCTGGGACGCGCCAGGGCCGCAGGCAGCCCCTCAAAGTACGCAACCGCGCCGGAGAGGCCCGGGCGCCACTTCGCCAGGCTGCGCAGCAGCCCGAGCGCCGGGGCGAAGGCCGGATCCGCGGCGAACGCCCCTAGATCCTTGATCTTGGACCTATCCATCATCAGCAGCGTCGCGGTGAGCAATTCCCCCACCTGCTTGAGGCGCTTGCCGGAGGGATCCTCACCCGGGGCCTGCCGGAGCAAGGTCTCCCGCACCGCGCCCTTGATCCCCAGCGCTGCCACGCGGCGCTCCGCCGCCACGAGCAGGGGGGCCGCCACGAAGGCCGCCGCATAGCAGGGGTTGGACTGGCGGGTGTCGCGCTCCACCGCGTCCACGCCCGCGAGGGCATCCTTGACATAGCCCCTGAACCCGGCGTCCTGGAAGTCCCCCTTAAGATCCGGGTAGATGTCAGGCAGCACCCCATACCCGTCCAGGATTTCGAGGCTGGCCGCGGCGGCGCCGTCAGCCCCGATCTTAAACAGCTGCGCGATCAGCTCCTTGGGGGTCATGGCCTTGATGTACTCAGTCAGGTGGGCACTGAGGTCGCTGGCCAGGCGCTCGCTGAGCCCCATGCCATAGCGAGCCTGGAAGCGCACCACCCGGAGCACGGACAGGGGCTTGGAGGTATTCAGGGCGCGCGGCTCCACGATGGTGTCCATGGTCCAGGACATGAGGTCCCTCAGGCCCCCGTGGTAGTCGATGATCTCCTCGGTGCCCACGTCAAAGTAGAGGGAGTTCATGGTCAGGTCGCGGGTGTAGCTGTCGCTCAGCAGATCCTTGCCCAACACGCCATTGCCCTGGGGCAGTGGCTGCCCCTCATAGCCCTGGGGCAGGTTGTCGAGGCTGGCAAGGTCAACGTCCTCGCCACGGTTCTTGAGCTGGCCAAAGCGCTGCCCGGTGCGGATGGAGTGGAAGGTGAGCGCCGGGAAGAGCGCCTGGATTTCATCGTAGGTGGCGGTGGTGACGAAGTCAAAGTCATTGGCCGGGCGATCGAGCAGCAGGTCGCGCACCGCGCCGCCCACCAGGTAGGTTTTGTAGCCATGCGCCACAAGCCGCTCGGCGACCTCGAGGCCCCCCGCGGGGATCATCGATTTCCTCAGCCCATGGTCGCGCGGGGCGATCACCAGCGCCTCATGACCGAGCTTCGCGGCCTGGGCGTGGTTGGCCTCCAGGGCCGACAGGAACCCAGGCGCCTCGCTCGCCCTGATCCCATGGGGGTTGGGGGAGGTGCCCTGGCATCCCGTGGCCAGTGCCAGCGCCAGGCACAGGGCCCCACCCAGGGCGGCGCGGCTGATAGTCTTCATAATCATATAAGGTCTCCTCACTTAAAAAACTAGGCTGCCCCGGGCAGCGCGGCCAGGCGGCGCTTGATCCCAGGCAGCAAGGCCTTGACCCTGGGCTCGAGCTCGGCGCGGGCGCCAAGGATGACCAGGGCCTTGCCCAGGTCAGTGGCGCTGGCCCCGCGGGCCCCCTGCCCCTTGCCCAGGCGCCACTGCAGGAGCAGCAGGTCCCGGGCGGCCTCCCAGTCCCCGGGGCGGGGATCGAGGAGGCGGGCGGCCTCGGCAAAGGTTGAGTCGATGGCCCGCCGCAGGGACTGGCCGGTGGACAGGCGCTGCGCCACGGCCGGCCAGAGCATGGCTGCGAGCATCAGATCCTGCCTCACCTTGCCGCCCGCGGCCCTGAGCCCATCCATGCCGATCGCCGCCTCCAGGGCATAGGCGTTGATCCGATCCTGCCCCGGAAGGCTGCGGAGCGGGGAGAAGAACTCCCGCAGCAGGTCGTATTCCTCAAGCACCTCCACGCCCTGCCGCGCATAGCCGCGGGAGAAGATCTGCAGGAGCTGGAAGCAGGTTACGCCAGGGTGCATGCCCTCCAGCGGGCGCCTTAAGTCCTGCCGGACATATTGCTCAAGCTCCGGCGAGAAGGTGTAGCCATAGCGGGCCTTGAAGCGCAGCGCGCGGATCAGGCGGCCGGCATCCATGTACACCCGGGGATCGGCGATGGGGGCAATCTCATGGTGGAGGATGGAGTACAGCCCCCCATGGTAGTCCAGGATGTCCCCGGTCCTGAGATCGTAGTACAGCGCGTTGAAGGTCAGGTCCCGCCTGAAAGAGTCATGGAGCGCGGAGCCCGAGCTGGCCGCGGCGGGGTCAAAGTCGGGGATCCCCGGCAGGCCGTGCAGTTCCGGGGGAATGTTGTAGAAGGTCGCGACATCGATGTCCTCGCCCTGGTAGCGGAGCTTGCCGAATTCCTTGCCTTCCACGGGGTGGAACCGGACGTTGAGGTCGCCGAGGATCTCCTTGATCTGCGCGTTGGTGGCGCTGGTGGCGATGTCCAGGTCGTTGGAGGCCATGCCCATGGCAAAGTCGCGCACCGCGCCGCCGATGATGTAGGCCTCATGGCCGGCGTCGAGGAGGCGCTGCGCCACCTCCCGCACCGGGGCGGGGATTTTCTCCAGCCCCACGCCATGGCAGGCCGCCGGCACCCGCAGCTCATGGTAGCCATCGCTCCGGGCCCGCGCATGGCTGTCCGCAAGCACCCCCGCCAGGCACGGCGAGCCAAGGCCCTGGCCCGCCTGCACGCAGCAGCGCTCCAGGGAGGTGGTCTGCGAGCAGGCCCCCAAAAGCAGCGCCAGCGGGATCGCCAAAAGGGGCAGCGCCCCCCGGGCCGACCGAACCCACGCCCCAGGCGACATGCCCCTTGCCTTTTCCCACATTTTAAATCCTCCCGCAGCGGCAGGTGCCGCCGCCAAGCCCTCACGATTTTAAACGCTAACGCCCTCCAAAACCATCTTTCTAGGCGTTATCCGCACCCTTAAGGGCACTGCCCAGTCCCTCAAGCAGCGCCGCCCAGCGCCCCAGGATCTCCTGATCCCCCATGCCCGCCAGCGCCTGCGGCGCCGCCTGGGACAGCCGCGCCCTGAGCCCGGGGTCCCCGAGCACCCCGGACACCCGCTCGGCCAGGGCCTCCTCCTCGCCAGGGCCGGGCTCAACAAGATAGCCGTTCACCCCGTCCCTGACCACCGCCTCCGGGCCATAGCGGCAGTTCAGGCTGACCACCGGCACCCCCCGGGCCAGGGCCTCGCACAGCACCAATGGCAGCCCCTCATGCCGCGAGGTGCACAGCAGCAGCTCGGCGCCGCCGTAGATCTCCTCCGGGGAGGGCGAGAAGCCGTGCAGGACGGCCCGCCCCCCAAGGCCCAGGCTGGCAATGCGCCCCCCAAGCTCCCCCTGCAGCGCCCCGACGCCGTAAAAGTGCAGCGTGGCATGGGGCACCCGCGCCAGCACCCGGGCAAACACCCTAAGGGCCAGCAGCGGCTGCTTGGCCTCGCACAGGCGCCCGACCACGATGATTCGCCCCCGCTGGGGCTCCCCCACCGGGGCGACCCCCAGCCCCCGCGGGAGGAAATTGGGGATCACCTCCACCCGCCCCCGCCATGCCGGGAAGCGGGACTCAAGATCCGCGCGCTGGCGCCCGGTCAGCGCCACCAGGCGGTTGACCTGCTGGCGGCCATCGCCCAAAAACAGGTAGTTCTGGCCCAGCTCCCCCTGGGGGTTGAGTGGATCGAGGGTATGGCAGTTGTGCAGCAGGCACACCACCGCCAGCCGCCTGGACAGCGCCGCGTCCCGCTTGATTTCGAGGAACAGCCGCTGGTAGAGCTCCGGGGCCTCGGCGACCAGCACCGCCGGCCCCTGGGCGGCGAGGTAAGGCAGCAGCGCCGAGCACACCAGCTCATCCTGGTAGCAAAAGCGCCGCTGGGTCAGTCCCTGGGCGTCCATGACATTGCAGGAGGTGACGCAGTCCTCGCCCCCCTGCTGCCCCAGGGTCTCCGTCAGCGCCACGGTGTGGTCGGGGCGGTAATAGATCCGGCAGGCGCGCCGCCCCGTCTCAGGATCCGGAAACTCGCTTGCCGAGATGAAGCCCTGCTCGTCGTGGAAGTCGCGGCGCACGGTGCGGTTGCCCAGCAGCCAGTTGATGTAGAGCAGGCGGCGGTCCCCGGGGTCAAGGCCGGCGTACATCACCAGCCGCTCCCCCTCGCGGACCACCACCCCCCGCCCGTCGCCCGCGGGCTGGGCCTGCCAGCCCGGGGCC
>JAILEI010000061.1 GCA_024688225.1 Succinivibrionaceae bacterium | reverse complement strand
CCGGCGTTGAAGTCGATCCAATGGCCGCCCTTCCTTGAGTAGAGGTCATTGTTGGTCGAGATCTTCACCGTCGGCACCACGGTGCCGAACGGGGTGCCGCGCCCGGTCGAGAAGAAGATGACATGCACGCCCGCGGTGGCAAGCGCCGAGCAGGACACGCCGTCATTGCCCGGTCCCTGCAGCAGGTTGAGGCCATGCACGGTGGCGCGCTGGCCATAGCGCAGCACGTCCGCGACCTCGGCCTTGCCGCCCTTCTGCACGCAACCGAGCGACTTGTCCTCGAGGGTGGTGATGCCGCCTGCCTTGTTGCCCGGGGAGGGGTTCTCGGAGACGGTCTCGCCATGCGAGGAGAAGTAGCCCTTGAAGTCGTTGATGAGCGAGACGGTCTTGTCGAACAGCCCCTGATCCTTGGCACGGTTCATCAGGATCTGCTCGGCGCCGAACATCTCGGGCACCTCGGTCATGATCGAGACGCCGCCCGAGCCGACCACGAGGTCGCTCAGCCTGCCGATGAGCGGGTTGGCGGTGATGCCGGAAAGGCCGTCGGAGCCGCCGCACTTAAGGCCAATGCGCAGCTCGGAGATGGGCACCGGCTCGCGCCTCGCGCCCCTGGCCTGCTCAATCATCTCATCGATGAGCCTCTTGCCGGCCTCCAGCTCATCCTCCACCTCCTGGGTGATGAGGAAGTGCAGGCGCGGGTCGGACTCATCGAGGAACTTCTTGAACACCGAGAGGTTGTTGTTCTCGCAGCCCAGGCTCAAAACCAGCACCGAGGCGGCGTTAGGGTGCCTTGAAAGGCTGCCGAGCACCGTCTGGGTGGTGAGCTGGTCCTCGCCCATCTGCGAGCAGCCGTAGGGATGGGAGAGCACCACACAGGCATCGATGCTGTCGATGTCCTTGATGCGCTCGTCCGCGTACTGCTTGAGCAATGTCGCGACCTGGTTGACGCAGAAGACCGTGGGGATGATCCACAGCTCGTTGCGCACCCCCACCTGCCCATCGGCGCGGCGGTAGCCCATGAAGGTCTTGTCGAGGCACTTGAGCGCGGTGGGCGCGGCCTTGTGGTACTCATAGGTGCCCTTGCCGCTGAGGTTGGTCTTGACGTTGTGGGTGTGGACATGCGCGCCGCGCGGGATGTCACAGGAGGCGTGCCCAATCGGGTAGCCGTACTTGATGACGTCCTCGCCCTGCTTGATGTCGCAGAGGGCGAACTTGTGGCCGCGGGTGATGTCGTCGCGCAGCAGGATCCTCTCCCCCTGCACCTCGATTTCCTCGCCGGACTTGAGCCCGTCGAGGGCAACCGCCACCTTGTCCTCAGGATTGATCTTGATTGCCCGCATAGTCCTATCCCATCAGCGCGTTCATGGTCGGCTCGATGCCATCGGAGATGATGGCGTGGAGCAGCTTGGCCGTGGTGGACAGCAGGTCCACGTCCGAGGAGAGGTCACGGTCCCAGAGCTTGGTGTCGGAGAGCACGGACTTCACCACCAGCTGCGCCGAGGCCTCGGTGCCCTTCTCCCCGTAGAAGGTCCAGGCCTTCTCGAGGGCGGAGATGGCGTAGGCGTCATCGCCGAAGGAGCCGGTCTTGCCCCCCGCGCGCTGCACCTCGACCTTGTCGCCATGGGCATGGCGGTAGAGGGCGATGTAGGCGGCGAGCGCGAAGCAGAGCTTGCGCGGCAGCTGGCCCTTGCTCCTCGCGTCGAGGATCGAGGGCACCACGCGCGCCTTGACCTTGGACGAGCAGTTCATGAGGATGGAGGCGAGCTGGTGGTGCATGGTCGGGTCGGAGAAGCGGGCCACCACCGCGTCGGCGAAGGAGGTCAGCATGGCGCGGTCAAGGTTCACCGCCGGGATGATCTCATCGTAGATCACCGAGCGCGCGAACTTGCCGGTCACCTTATGGTCCATCATCTGGTCCACGGTGTCGAGCCCCGCGAGGAAGGCCGCGGGCACGTTGGAGGTGTGGGCGCCGTTGAGGATGCGCACCTTGCGCAGGCGGTACGGGGTGATGTCAGGGGCGACCACCACGTTGAGCCCAATCTTGGAGAAGGGCAGCTCCTCCTCGATCTCCGGGCCGCCCTCGATGGCCATGAAGCCGAAGGTCTCGCCGCAGTCAAGCAGCGCGTCGGAGTAGCCAAGCTCCTGCTCCACCTCGGCGAAGGTGTCCTTGGGGTAGCCCGAGACCACGCGGTCGACCAGGGTGTTGACGAAGCGGCACTTGTCCTTGACATAGGAGGCGAAGGCATCGCCGAGGTTCCAGTCCTTGCCGTGCTTGAGCACAATCTCGCGCAGCTTGTCGCCGTTGCCCTCGATGAGCTCGCAGGGGACGATCAGCAGGCCGTCAAGGCCGGCCTTGCAGCGCTCGTTGAGCAGGGCGGCAAGGCGCGCCGGGAAGGTCTCGGGGGAGGCGCCGGTCAGCGGCTCCTGCTTGTAGACGATGCCCGCCTCGGTGGTGTTGGAGAAGACAAAGCGCAGGTCGGCGCCCTTCGCGGCCGCGACCACCTTGTCCCACTCGGTGAAGGGGCTCAGGGCGTCGGCGATGACGTTCATCACCTCGACCTCGCGCTCCTCCGAGCCGTCCGCCTTCACCCCATGGAGGATGGTGGTGTAGAGGCAGTCCTGGGCCTTGAGCTTGGGCACCACCTGCCCGCGGGAGGTATTCTGCAGCGCCACCACGCGGCCGTTGAAGAGGCCCTTCTGGTTGAGCTTCTGCAGCATCCAGTCAATGTAGCCGCGCAGGAAGTTGCCCTCGCCGAACTGCAGCGCGCGCACCGGGAGATCCGAGCGCAGCTCGGGGCGGAGGTTAAGGCTAAGCTTGTCCATGTGTCCTTTTGTCCTTTGCTTGATTCATCCAATGAAAATGGCCCATGCCAACTCGCAAGTATAAGGCATGGGCCCGGGCGTGGCGCCCTGTTGCCCCTAGGCTGTGAAGTCGATCTCAACCTTGAGCATGTCCGCGCCGTGCTCGGCGAAGTCCTTGAAGGCCTGCGGGGCGTCGTTGAGCGCATAGGTGTTGGTGATCGCCTTGGCGAGGTTCACCTTGCCCGACCTCACGAGGTCGATGAGGCTCAGGAAGTCCTGCTTGAGCGCGTTGCGCGAGCCGTAGACGTTGAGCTCCTTCTTCTGCAGCAGCGTGAAGTTGAAGTCGAGGTTCTTCTTGCCCACGCCGATGAGCACCACGCGCCCGCCAAAGGCCGCGGCGTCGATGGCGCCCTGGAAGGTCGAGGGCAGGCCGACGGCCTCGATGGCCACGTCAAAGCCCTTGCCGTCGGTGGCCTTCAGGCACTTCTCGGCAAAGTCCTCGCCGCTGTTGTAGATGCCGCCGTCAAGGCCGAAGCTCTCCACCGCGTAGTCCATCTTCTTCTTGGCGACATCGGAGATGTAGACCGTGGCGCCCTGGGACTTGGCGGCCACCGCCGCGAGCGCGCCGATGGTGCCGGCGCCGATGACCAGCACCCGGTCGCCCTTGCCCGCGCGGCCGCGGGTCACCGCGCCGTGGTAGCTGATGCAGAAGGGCTCGATCGCCGCGAGCAGCGCCGGGTCGAGGCCCTTGCCGTCGTAGATGCGCTCAAAGGGCATGGTGATGTACTCCGAGAACGCCCCGTCGCGCTGGGCGCCCATGGTCTCGTTGTGCTCGCAGCAGTTGACGAGGGCGCGCTCGCAGGAGTAGCACTTGCCGCAGTTAAAGTACGGGTTGCAGGTGACCACCATGCCCTTGGCAAGGCCGGGGAAGTCGCCGTTCATCTCCACGATCTCCGCCGAGAACTCGTGGCCCGGGATGCGCGGGTAGGAGGCATAGGCGAAGGTGCCGCGGTAGGTGCCAAGGTCAGAGCCGCAGATGCCGCCGCGCAAAATCTTGAGCAGCGCCTCGCCCGGCTGCGGGACGGGCATCTCCCGCTCGATGATCTCAACCTTGCCGGGTTCCTTGATGATGATGGTTTTCATTTTGTCTTATTCCTAAGTTTCAGGGGTTTGGGGGTCAGTAGAACAGGCTCACGAGGCCGGTGCTCACGAAGGGCACGAAGGTCAGGAGCAGCAGGCAGCCGATGAGCAGCACGTAGAAGGGCACCGCCTCACGGATGAAGGTCGCCATCTTGCACTTGGTGATGGAGCAGGTGACGAACATCAAGGTTCCCATGGGTGGCGAGAGCGCCCCCAGCGCGAAGTTGAAGATCACCACCATCGCAAACTGGATCTCATCGATGCCAAAGTGCTTGGCCAAGGGCGCGAGCAGCGGCACCAGGATGATCATCGCGGCGTTGCCCTCGATGAACATGCCGATGAAGAGCAGGAAGACGTTCACGAAGAGCAGGAAGATCACGGCGCTGTTGAGGTAGTCCACGAACAGCTCGGTGCAGGCCTGCGGGATCTTCTCCTTGGTGAGCACCCAGGCAAAGGCCGAGGCCGCGCCGATGATCACCATGATCGCCGAGGCGGTGAGCACCGTCTCCTTGAGACCGGTGATCACGTTCTTGATGGTCATCTCATGGTAGATGACGCCGAGGAACAGCGAGTAGACGATCGCGACCGAGCCCGCCTCGGTGGGGGTGAAGGCGCCGATGCGGATGCCGCCGATGATGATGATGGGCAGGCACAGCGGCAAAAAGGCGCCCTTGAAGGTCTGCCAGACCCGCTTGCCCGAGGTGTCCACCTTGACCGGGGAGCGGTAGCCGCGCTTGTAGGAGACGTAGCCCACCAAAAGCATCAGCGCCACGCAGAGCATCACCCCCGGGCCGATGCCGGCGATGAACAGCTTGCCGATGGAGACGTTGGCGATCGAGCCGTAGATGATCATCGCGATCCCCGGCGGGATCAGCGGGGTGATGATCGCGGAGGTCGCCACCAGCACCGAGGCGAAGGCATTGGAGAAGCCGCGCTTTTCCATCTGCGGGACCAGCATCTTGGCCTCCATCGCCGCGTCGGCGAGGTTGGAGCCCGAGAGGCCGCCCATCAGGGTCGCCACCAGCACGGTCACGTGGCCGATGCCGCCGACGATGTTGCCCACGATGGACTCGCAGAACTCGATGATGCGCTTGGTCACCCCGGTGTAGTTCATGAACACGCCCGCGCACACGAAGAACGGGATGGCGAGCAGCGGGATGGACTGGGTGCCGGCGATGATGCGCTGCGCGAAGATCACCGAGTTGATGCTGTCATGGGAGATGAAGTAGGTGGCGGTGGCGCCGAGGATGGCGATGAACACCGGCAGCTTCATGAACAGGAAGAGCAGCAGCAGGAAGGCGCTCAGGACAACGGTGGAATCCATCACTCAGCCTCCTTTTGGGCTTCCGCGGGGGCCGCGGGGGCCTTGACCACGTTCTTGTAGAAGTTGAAGGCGTTGCTGACCATCATCAGCAGGCAGCCCGCCGGGAGCGCGAGGTTGATGAACCACAGCGGCACCTCGAAGATCTGGGTGCGGCGCCCGGCCTTAATCATCAGCTGCAGCATGTCCACCCCCTTGAGCATGAGGTAGAGCAGCACCAGGGTGATGATGGCGAAGTTGAGGTAGTCGATGCCGCGCTTGACGCCGCGGGGCAGCAGCTCATAGACAATCTCGACGGCGACGTGGCTGCCATAGCGGAAGGCCGCGCCCGCGCCGAGGAAGGTGATCCAGAGGAATGACCACAGCTGCACCTCCTCGGCCCACATGATGGGATGGCCGACGATGTAGCGCATGATCACCCCGCCGAAGGTGACGCAAATCAGGATCACGAAGGCGACGCCCGCCGCCACGAGATCGAGGTTGCCCAATATCTTCTCGCGTTCCATAGAAAACTTTTTCCTGGGAGGCGCCGCCCGGGACCGGGCGGCGCAATGGGTTGAAAGGCTTTTTTTTCTGCGATGCGGCAGGAACTACTTCATCGCGGCCTTGACGGTGTCATAGAGGTTCGGCGACCACTTGGAGGAGAGATCCTTGTCGGAGTAGAACTTCTTGGAGGCCTCGATGAGCTGCTTCTTGAACTCGGGGGAAGGATCGGTGATGGTCACGCCCTCCTCCTTGAACTTGGCGAGCAGATCCTTCTCGATGCCGTCCACGATCTTGTTCTGGTACTCGCCGGCCTCGTTGCAGGTGTCGATGAGGATCTTCTGCTGCTCAGGGGTGAGCTTGTTGAAGAACTCGGTGCCGACCACGATGTTGGTCACGTTGTAGACGTGGCCGTCGAGGAGCAGGTACTTGGCAACCTCATGGAACTTGCCGTTGTAGAGGACCGGGATGGGGTTCTCCACGCCGTCGATGGTGCCCTGCTGCAGCGCGGTGTAGACCTCGCCGAGCGCCATGCCGGTCGGGGCGGCGCCGAGCACCTCAAAGCCCTTGATCTGGATCTGGTTGGTGGGCACGCGCAGCTTCAGGCCCTTGAAGTCCTCGAGGGTCTTGATCGGCTTGGTGGTCAGGGTGTGGCGGGCGCCGTACTTCCAGTTGGCGGAGATGATCTTCATGTGGGCCACGTCCTCAACCTTCTTGGACTGGTCCTTGAACCACTTGGAGTCGTTGAGCTTGAAGGCCTCCTCCCAGGTGTTGAAGAGGAACGGGCCGAAGACGATGCCCATGTCGTGGACGCCGCGGTCATAGTAGAAGGCGCCGTCGGTGAGGGTGGCGACCGGCTCGCCGGCGACCATCTGGTCCATCACCTCGTCCTTGGAGCCCAGCTGCTGGGAGGGGTAGAGCTCAAGCTCAATGGTGCCCTTGGAGCGCTCGGCGACGAGCTCCTTCCACTTCTGGCAGCCGAGGTCGAAGGGCTCGCCCGGGTTGTTGCCATAGCCGACGTTGAGGGTGATCTTGTCAGCGGCCTGCGCGGAGAAGGCCATCGCGGCGGCGGCCAGGGCGGAAAGGACGAGAGCGGTCTTGTGCTTCATGGAATGTATTCCTCTAAAGTTGATGAAACAGGTTCCTTGCGGAACGACTTTCAATTTAGCAACGACCGTGCCATCCGCTTATCTTGATGAAAAGAAAAGGGATCTTAAAAAGATCCCTTTTCATGTTGAAACAATTTGAGCAATTTGCCCGTTTCAGTACTTTTCAATTTGAAACAGCAATTATGCTACTGGCTCACACTTTTGTCCCCCTTGCGGAACATCGCCTTGAGCGCGCCGCTGTAGAGCGGCGAGAGCAGGCTGATGAGCGAGAGCACGAGGAAGACCGCGCACAGCGGGCGCTCGAGGAAGATCGAGAGCTGCCCGTCGCTCATCATCAGCGAGCCGGTGAAGTTCTGCTCGGCAAGCGAGCCAAGGATGATGCCGATGATCACCCCCGGCACCCCGACGTTGGTCTTCTGCATGAAGTAGCCGAGGATGCCCGCCCCCACCATCACCGCGACATCGCTCATCGAGTTGCCGTAGGAGTAGGTGCCGACCATCGCCATCACCACGATGATGGGCAGCAGGATGAGCTTGGGCACCGCGGTGACCTTGACGAAGAGGCGGATCAGCGAGAAGCCAAAGCAGCCCATCACCAGGTTGGCGGCCATCAGCGAGAGGAAGATCGAGTAGACGTCCACCGGGTGGTCGGTGAAGAGCAGCGGCCCCGGCTGCAGGCCGTGCACCATCAGCGCCCCGAGGATGATCGCGGTCGCCCCGTCGCCCGGGATGCCCAGGGTGAGCACCGGGATGAAGGCGCCGCCCACGATCGAGTTGTTGCCCGACTCCGAGGCGGCGATGCCGCGCGGGTCGCCCTTGCCAAACTGCGACTTGTCCTTGGCCCAGCGCTTGGCCTGGTCGTAGGAGATCCATGAGGCGATGTCGCCGCCGGTGCCCGGCACGCAGCCGATCACCGTGCCGATTGACGAGGAGCGCAGCAGCGTGGTGGCAATCAGCTTGAGGTCGGCGAGGGTGGGCAGGGCGCGGCGGATCCTGACCATCTCCTGCCGCATGTTCTCGCCGCGGAAGAGCTCCTCGGCGTTGACGAAGACCTGGGTGAGGGCGAAGAGGCCGATGAGGATGGGCATGAAGGAGACGCCGCCGGATAGGTAGAGGGTGCCCAGGGTGAAGCGCTCCATGCCCGACATGGCGTCAAGGCCGATGGTGGCGATGAAGAGGCCCACCAGGCAGCCGATGAGGCCCTTGAGGATCGAGCCCGAGGAGACCGAGGTGATCATCGAGATGCCGAAGATGGCGAGCGCGAAGTACTCGGGCTTGCTGAACTGCAGCGCCACCAGCGCCAGAAGCGGCGCGAAGAGCACCAGGCAGAAGGTGGAGAACACCCCGCCGAAGGTCGAGGCGGTGGTCGAGATGGCGAGCGCCCGCCCCGGCTGGCCGAGCTTGGTGGCCATCGGGTAGCCGTCCAAGGTGGTGGCCGCCGAGGCCGGGGTGCCCGGCGTCTTGAGCAAGATGGCGGTGATCGAGCCGCCGTAGATGGCGCCGC
>JAILEI010000053.1 GCA_024688225.1 Succinivibrionaceae bacterium | reverse complement strand
GTCATCGCCATTGATGAGGGCACCACCAACTGCAAGGCCGTGGCCTTCAGCACCACCTCGGGGCAGGTGCTCGCCATCGCCTCGCGCCCGCTGGAGATCTCCACCCCGCACGCGGGCTGGGTGGAGCAGGACGCGGCCTTCCTCGCGGACAAGACCTGCGAGGTGCTCGCCGAGGCCATCTCCAAGGTGGACGCCAGCGCCATCTCCTGCATCGGCATCAGCGTCCAGCGCGAGACCTCGCTGGCCTGGCGCCGCGATGGCACCCCGCTGAGCAAGGCGATGACCTGGCAGTGCGCCCGCACCGCTGAATTCTGCCAGGGGCTTAGGGACGCCGGGCACGCCCCGCTGATCAAGAAAACCACCGGCCTGCCCATCGCCACCCTGTTCTCCGGCTCGAAGATGCGCTGGGTGCTCGACCACACTGAGGGCGCCCTGGAAATGGCGCAGCGCGGCGATCTCTGCCTGGGCACCATCGACGCCTGGCTGCTCTACCGCCTCAGCGGTGGCAAGTCCTTCTGCTGCGACTGCTCGGACGCCGCCCGCACCCAGCTGATGTCGCTTCAGGATCTCGCCTGGGATCCCAAGATGCTGGAAATCTTCGGCATCCCCGCGGCGGCGCTGCCCCAAATCTGCCCCTCCAGCCATGAGTTCGGCGTGACCTCAGGAGTGGCGGGCGTGCCTGATGGGATCAGGATCTGCGCCATGGTGGGCGACTCCCACGCCGCCCTCTACGGCCATGCCCTGGGCGCCCTGGGCCGCGTCAAGGCCACCTATGGCACCGGCTCCTCCATCATGGCCCCGCTCGCCGCCCCGGACACCTCGGTGGAGGCGCTCGCCACCACCGTGGCCTGGCATGACGGCACCCGCCCCACCTACGGCATCGAGGGCAACGTGGCCCACTCCGGCGACGCCCTCAAGTGGATGACCGAGGCGGTGCGCACCGAGGGCATCGACATCAACCACATCGATGAGCACGCCCCCGACAGCCTCGGGGTCTACTTCGTGCCCTTCCTCACCGGCGCCGGCGCCCCCTGGTGGCAGGAGCAGGCGCGCGGCGTGGTGGTCGGCCTCAGCCGCGGCGTGACCGCGGCGCACCTCATCCGCGCCTCCCTGGAGTCCATCGCCTACCAGATCACCGATGTCATCGAGGCGATGCGGCAGGTTGAGGGCTTCACGATCGAGGAGCTGATGGTCGACGGCGGCCCCACCCGCAATGACTGGCTGATGCAGTTCCAGGCCGACCTGCTCGGCGTGCCGGTCTCCCGCAGCGACACCCCGGAGCTCAGCGCCATCGGCGCGGGCATGCTGGCGCTCAAGTGCGGCGAAAGCCTCGGCGAGCAGGCGCTGCGCGCGCTCATCCCCACCCACCACACCTTCACCCCCGATCCGGCCCGCCACGAGCGCCTGCTTGAGGCCAAGCGCGGCTGGGACGAGGCAGTGCTCCTCGCGCTGCGCAAGGACTAGCGAAGGCCATTCACCACAGGGAGGGCCCCCACCAAGGGGCCCTTCCCTTTTTTAGGCGCGGGGCAAAAATTTTTTTGCCCGGTTATTACCCTTTTAATCAATACGTTAAAAAGAGGATTTAACACTTTTGCCCATTTGGCTGACCGTAGTGCCGGCCAAATGGGCAGCTCCCCCAAAAGTGGGCTGAGAATTGCCCCCGAACCGCGGGGTGGCGCCATCCCGCCCCAGCCAAGACGAGGAGCACCACATGAGCAACCCCAGCACCTACCCGCAAAACCGCTTCAACCTCATCGACGAGCCCTGGATCCCCATCCTGGGCAACCGCGAGGCCTCGCTGCGCGAGGCCCTCTCCCATGGACCACAGGGCCTGGCGGGGCATCCCACCCTCAAGATCGCCATCCTCAAGCTGCTGCTGGCCGTGGCGCAGGCCGCCTGCACCCCCAAGGGCCAGCACGAGTGGCGGATCCTCTCCCTGGACGCACTGTCCGCGCGCTGCCATGCCTACCTTGACGCGCACCACGATGAGTTCTTCCTCTTTGGGGAGCGCCCCTTCCTGCAATTCCCCATCCTCAGGGAACTTGGGGCCGTGAAGCGGGGCTATGCCCTGCTGCAGCCCTGGGCGGGCCTGGGCGGCGGCAGTGCGCCCAGCGACGCCCAGAAGGCGCGGCTGCTGCTCCTGCAGTCCGCCTTCGCCCCCGGCAGCCGGCAGTCCCTGGGCCAACACCAGGGCCCCTGCCTCTCCCCGGGCCATTGCAAGGGCCCCATCCCCTGCCCGGGCGCCGCGCTGGGGGCACATGGCTACCTGCACACCTTCTACAAGGGCAACAGCCTCCTCGACACCATCCGCCTCAACCTGTTCAGCAGCCATGACATCGACATGGCCGGGATCTTCCCCGCCGGGCTGGGCACCGCCCCCTGGGAGCGCATGCCCAGGGGCGAGGAGGATCCCATTGCCCAGGATCTGATGGGCAGCATGATGGGCAGGCTCATCCCCCTGTCGCGCTTCATCCTCCTCGACCCCGATGGCGCCTACTGCACCGAGGGCATCGTGCACCAGGATCACCTCCACGGCATGTCCGATCCCAGCGTCACCACCTACCGCGGCGCGGGCGGCGGGTTCCACGCCGTGACCGTCTCCCCGGAGCGCCGCCCCTGGCGGGACCTGCCCGCCATGCTGGCCTTCCTCAGCCCGGGGCGGCCCACGGCCTGGTGCCCGCAGCTGCAGCTCCTGGGCGAGCGGCTCGCCGGCACCCGCGCCCGGGTCAGGATCTGGTCAGGGGGGATCAGGGTGCGCCGCCTCAATGGCGAGGCCCTCGTCCACGCCGATAGCGATGAGATGGAGAGTGAGCTCCTCATCCCCATCATCATGGGGCAGCCGGGGATGGGGCAATGGCACCGCCACCTCAGCGAGGAGATGGAGCGCCTCGAGTGGCAGTCGAGGCTGCTCACCCGCGCCGTCCTTGGCTACGCACGCGGCACCGGCAGCCATGACGGCGGCACCCGCGCCACCATGGCGGGGCGGCACTTCTGGGCGCGCTGCGAGGCCCACGCCCAGGAGCTGTGCGATGCCTGCCCCGGCGGCAACCGCGCCTTGAGGGAGTCCTTGCGCATCAGCTTCTCGCGCGCCGCAGCAAAGAGCTACGATGAGGCCTGCCCGCACGCCTCGGCCCGGGGCATGCTGTCCTGGGCGCCCAACCGGCTGCGCCTGATGCGCCCCTTCCTCGCGGCCTAGGGAGGAAGACATGGACAGGATCACCCACCGCGCCCGGCGCTTCGTGCCCTACATCTGCGGGATCTGCGCGCAAAGCCCGGAGGCCGCCGCGGCCCTGAGGCGGGCCGACCAGCCGCAGATCAACATCGCCGCAATCAGGATCATCACCGACTTTGGGATCCCCACCTACTCCCGGGACTACCACATCTACAGCTTCATCGCCGCGGCCCTCGCGCGCGGCCGGGTGCGGGAAAACGGCAGCCTCACCATCCCGCATGCACTCTGGCTGTGCGAGCAGGACAGCCGCATCGGGGAGCTGGAGGCCATCGATCCCCGCCTGGCGCGCCTCATCTGCTGCACGGGGACCGACCAGGACATCCGCACCCTGCGCCCCATCGTGAGGCTGCTGCAGTGCCGCCACAGCGAGCCCCTCGACTATGCCGATCTCACCTGCGACCTGCATCGCGCCTCCTACCCAAGGCTGCGGGACTCGGTCCGGCAAAAGTGGATCGGCGAGTACCTCAGGTGGTCCCACGCGGCGTGAGCGCAAGGGCTTGCCCGGGCGCGGCGCGGGGCGGGAACAGCCTTTCCTGGGGCCTGCACACTTTTGGTGATCCATTGCACCAAAAGTGATCCGTGGCTGGCTGTGCCTTGCCCCCACTCCCCAAAATGGGTAGAGTGCGTCCATCGCATTTGACGGCGATCCAGTAACCACTACCTTAAAGGAGACCCTTATGTCCTACTCACAGGAAGTCCTTGCCGACCTGAAAGCCCGCTACCCCTACCAGCCCGAGTTCCTGCAGGCTGTCGAGGAGGTGCTCAACACCCTCCAGCCGCTTTTTGAGAAGGATGGCAAGTACCAGCAGAACCGGATCCTCGAGCGCATCACCGAGCCGGATCGCTCCTTCGCCTTCCGTGTCGAGTGGATCGACGACCAGGGCAAGGTCCAGGTCAACCGCGCCTTCCGCTTCCAGTTCAACGACGCCATCGGCCCCTACAAGGGCGGCCTGCGCCTCCACCCCTCGGTCAACCCCAGCATCCTCAAGTTCCTGGGCTTCGAGCAGATCTTCAAGAACAGCCTCTGCGGCCTGCCGATCGGCGGCGCCAAGGGCGGTTCGGACTTTGACCCCAAGGGCAAGAGCGATGCCGAGATCATGCGCTTCTGCCAGGCCTTCATGACCCAGCTCTACCGCTACATCGGCGCCACCGTGGACGTCCCGGCGGGCGACATCGGCGTCGGCGGCCGTGAGATTGGCTACCTCTATGGCGCCTACAAGCGCCTCACCACCAAGTACGAGGGCGTGCTGACCGGAAAGGGCCTGACCTGGGGCGGCTCGCTGGCCCGCACCGAGGCCACCGGCTACGGCGTGGTCTACTTCGCCGACGAGATGCTCAAGGCCCGCGGCAAGTCCCTCAAGGGCCTGCGCTGCGCGGTCTCCGGCGCCGGCAACGTCGCCATCTACTGCTGCGAGAAGCTCCAGCAGTACGGCGCGAAGCCCGTCACCGTCTCCGACTCCCGCGGCTCCATCCTCGATGAGAACGGCATCAATGTTGAGGTGCTCAAGCAGGTCAAGGAAGTCGAGCGTGCCTCCCTCACCCGCTACAAGGAGCTGGTGCCCTCCGCCAAGTACGTGCCGGTCAGCGAGTACCCGCAGGGTCAGCACTTTGTGTGGACCGTCCCGGTTGACGCGGCCTTCCCTTGCGCCACCCAGAACGAGGTCAGCGCGGCCGATGCCGAGACCCTGGTGAAGAATGGCTGCTTCTGCGTCTCCGAGGGCGCCAACATGCCCAGCGAGATTGCCGCCATCAACACCTTCCTCAAGGCTGGCATCGCCTACGGCCCGGCCAAGGCCGCCAACGCGGGCGGCGTCGCCACCTCCCAGCTGGAGATGGAGCAGAACGCCGGCATGACCGCCTGGACCTTCGAGGAGGTTGACGCGAAGCTGCACAACATCATGATCAACATCCACCGCAACGCCGCCGAGACCGCCAAGGAGTTCGGCTGCGAGGGCAACCTGGTGCTGGGCGCCAACATCGCCGGTTTCCGCAAGGTCGCTGACGCGATGATTGCCCAGGGCGTGATCTAGCCTTCCATTCAACTGCCAAGGGGCCCGGGCGGTAAGCTCGGGCCCTTTCTTTTATGGTGCCCCCCACCCCGGGGAGAGGCCTGCAAAAAGTGGTAAGATGGCGTCAGCCGGCCCGCCCTGGGCCGCGGCCTTGCCCACGGCGTGGGCAAGGGTAAAGCAAGCAAATGGAGTTCTTAATATGACTGGTATCCTGGAAGGCAAGACCGTCCTCATCTCTGGTGGCAGCCGCGGCATTGGGCGCGCCATCTCCGACCTTTACTACGCTGAGGGCGCCAAGCTCTACATCCTCGCGCGCAACGCCGAGAAGCTGAGCGTGGCGGTCGAGGAAATCGACACCAAGAAGGAGGGCCGCGTGATCGGCATCCCCTGCGATGTCGGCTCCAAGAACTCCATCGACAGCGCCTGGGACCGCATCAAGGCCGATGGCGCGGTGATCAACATCCTGGTCTCCTGCGCCGGCGTCAACCTGCGCGCCCCGATCGAGGAGATGCCGCTTGAGACCTGGAACAAGGTCATCGACATCAACCTCACCGGCGCCTTCCTGCTCGCCCAGAAGGTCTTCCCCGACATGCGCGACAGCGGCGGCGGCAAGATCGTGAACATCGCCTCGCTGATGTCCGAGCTGGCCCGCCCGGGCATCCCGGCCTACGTGGCCTCCAAGGGCGGCATCAAGATGCTGACCAAGTCCATGGCCATCGAGTGGGCCAAGTACAACATCCAGGCCAACTCCATCATCCCGGGCTACATTGCCACCGAGATGAACAAGCCGCTGATTGAGGATGAGAAGTTCAACCAGTTCATCATCAACCGCACCCCGGTGGGCCGCTGGGGCAAGCCCGAGGAGATCGCCGCCACGGCGCTGTTCCTCGTCACCAAGGGCGCCGACTTCATCACCGGCCAGGAGATTGCGGTGGACGGCGGCATCCTCGCC
The DNA here is from genome assembly GCA_024688225.1 of Succinivibrionaceae bacterium. Lineage (GTDB taxonomy): Bacteria > Pseudomonadota > Gammaproteobacteria > Enterobacterales > Succinivibrionaceae > JAILEI01. The sequence goes on along the minus strand of JAILEI010000053.1, from coordinate 10,431 downwards.
TCCCTCTAGCCCCTGACCCAAAAGCAAGGCCGCCCAGGCGCCGCAAGGCGCCTGGGCGGCCCTTTTTTGCCCGTCCCCTAGGAGAGGGAGAGCACGTCGGACATGCTGTAGAGGCCCGGCTTGCGGCCCTCCAGCCACAGCGCCGCGCGCAGCGCGCCGCGGGCGAAGGTGGCGCGGCTGGAGGCGCGGTGGGTGAGCTCCACCCGCTCGCCGTCGGTGCAGAACATGGCGGTGTGGTCGCCCACGATGTCGCCGCCGCGCACCGAGGCAAAGCCAATCGAGCCGTAGGGGCGCTCGCCGGTGATGCCGTCCCGGCCCGCGACCATCACGTCCTTGAGGCTGACCCCCCGCCCCTTGGCGGCGGCCTCGCCCATCGCCAGGGCGGTGCCCGAGGGGGCGTCGACCTTGTAGCGGTGGTGCGCCTCGACGATCTCGAGGTCGGCGTCCTGCATGATCTCCGCGGTGCGGCGCACCAGCGCCAGCAGCACGTTCACCCCCACCGAGAAGTTGGCGGCCATCACGATCGGGATCTCATGGGCGGCGCGGTTGATCTCCCGCTTGCCGGCCTCGTCAAAGCCGGTGGTGCCGATGACCATCATCAGGTGGTGCCCCACTGCCGCCTGCAGCACCCCGAGGGTGGCCTCGGGGCGCGAGAAGTCGATGAAGGCATCCGGCAGCGCCGAGAGCTCGGGGACGCTCCCCACCACCTCCAGCGACTCCCCCGCGGGCAGCGCCACGGTGCGGTCGATGCCGCAGGTAACCTTGATGCTGTCCATGCCCTGCGCGCACTCAATGAGGTTGTGGCCCATGCGGCCGCTCACCCCGACAATTCCAACCTTAAGCACGAAATACTCCTTGTAGGCTCTTGAAAAACAATATGAGGCCGGACGGCAGCTGCCGCACCCGGAAAAACCCAAGATTCTCGTAGAAGCGCGCGCCGCCCTCATTGAGCGGCTCCACCTCGGCAATGAGGCGCGTGCCCCCATGGGCGCGCACCAGATCCGCGGCCTGGTTGACGAGGCGCTGCCCCACCCCCTGGCGCATGCTCTCCGGGGCGACATAGAGGGCGTTGATGTAGCCCTGGTCGATGCTTTGTGCCAGGCTGATGAAGCCCAGGAGGCTCTCGCCGCGGCAGCAGACCACCACCTTGTGGGTGCCGCTTGAGAGCCGCCCGCGCCACACCGTGGCAAACTCCACCACCCCGAGGCCAATGGGCTCGCGGCGGCACTCGTACTCGGCCGAGTCCAGCTCCACCCGGGCTATGGCCCCGCAGTCGGAGTCCTGCGCCCAGCGCAGCTCAGTCTCGCTGTCCATCGAGAAGCTCCCCGGCGCCCTGCCTGGTGGCCGCGGTGACCACGTTGCCACCCATCATGCGCGCGATCTCATCGATGCGACCCTCGCGGTCCAGCGGCTCGGCATGCGAGACCACCTCCGCGCCCTCCACGGCCTTGGTGACGCGCAGCTGCGAGCTGGCGCTCGCCGCCACCTGCGGCAGGTGGGTGACGGTGATGATCTGGGTGGACCTGGAGAGGCGGCGCAGCAGCCCGCCCACCGCCGAGGCGGTGCGGCCCGAGATCCCCGTGTCGACCTCATCAAAGAGCATGGTCGGGGTGGCGCGCGAGCCGGCGGTCAGCGCCTCGATGGCCAGGGAGAGGCGCGAGAGCTCGCCGCCTGAGGCCACCTCGCCCAGCGGGCGCTGCTCCTGGCCAAGGTTGGCGCTGAAGCGAAACTCGGCGCGATCGCGGCCCTGGGGCAGCGGGCGGCTCTGCTCGTCGCGGCTGAGGGCGACGCTGAAGGCGCCATCGGGCATCGCCAGCTCGCGGATGAGGGCGGTGACCTCCTTGCCCAGGCGCTCCGCGGCCAGGGCGCGATCCTTGCTCAGCGCCGCCGCCAGCTCCTCATAGCGCCCCCGGGCGGCCTTGACCTCCTCGGTGAGCGCGGCAATCTTGCCCTTGAGCGCCAGGAACTCCTCGAGCTCCGAGCGCAGGCGGTCGGTGACCTTGAACAGCTCCTCGGGGCGCACCCGGTGCTTGCGCGCGAGATCGTGGCAGCGCCCCAGAAGGTCCGAGAGGCGCTCGACCTCGCGCGGATCGGCGGTCGGGGCGAGATCGGCCAAGCGGTCGCGAATGGAGGCGAGCTGCCCGAGCGCGTCGCCAAAGTCGGAGAGCAGCGGCCCGAGCGCCTCCTCGTTGAAGGCGCGCACCTTCTCAAGGTCATGGAGGCGGTGCTCGAGCACGTCGATGACGTTGCCCTCGTCCGAGGAGAGCGCGCCGAGCGCGAGGCCCACCGCGCTCTCGATGCGCCCCTGGCTCGCGAGCACGTCAAAGCGCCGCCCCAGATCCTCGTAGTCCCCCTCGGCAAGGTCGAGCTCCTCGAGCTCCTTGAGATCGTACTTGAGGTCGCGGTAGCGCGCCGCCCCCTCGCGCTGGCGCTCGGCAAGGCCGGTGAGCGCGTCGCGCAGCTGCCGGTAGTCCCCCTGCTGCGCGGCCACCGCCGCCGCCTCGTCGCCCAGGTGCCCAAAGCTGTCGATGAGCGCGAGCTGGCAGGGCGCCTCGAGCAGGCGCAGGCCCTCGTGCTGGCCGTGGATCACCACCAAGAGCGAGCCGATGTCCTTAAGGTCGCGCAGCGCGCAGGGATGGCCGTTCACCCAGGCGCGGGAGCGCCCCTCGGCGGTGATCTCGCGGCGCAGCAGCACCGTGTCGTCCTCACCCTCGAGGGCGCGCTCGCGCAGCAATTCCCGCACCTCCTGCCGCCCGGGCACGGCAAAGCGCGCCGCCACCTCGAGGCGCTCACAGCCCTTGCGCACCAGCGCCGGATCGGAGCGCGCCCCGAGGATCAGGGACAGCGCGTCCACGGTCAGGGACTTGCCCGCCCCGGTCTCGCCGGTGATGGCGACCATCCCCGGCCCAAAGTCGAGGCAGTTGTGGGCGCTGAGCGCCAGGTTGGTGACCTCAAGTTGCTCGAGCATGCTTAGACTAGGCCCTGGCCCCAGCTGATCTTCTTGCGCAGCACCCCAAAGTAGTCATAGCCCTCGGGGTGGATGAGGCGCAGCGGGATGCGGTGCTGGCGCATGGTGGCGATGCAGCTCGAGTCCGCGCGCACCGTGACCTGGCCGTCGCAGTTGATGGCGACCCACTCGGTGCTGTCGGGCGAGCAGTCAAACTCGACCTGCACCACGCTCTGCCCGGAGATCACGATCGGCGAGCAGTTGAGCGACTGCGGGAACATCGGCACCAGCGACAAAAGGTCGAGGTGCGGCTCGATGATCGGGCCGCCCGCGGAGAGCGAGTAGGCGGTGGATCCGGTCGGGGTGCTGACGATGATGCCATCCCCGCGCAGGGTGTAGAGCGGACGCCCGTCCACCTTGACGTGGAAGACCATCATGTGGGCCATCATCCCGGAGTGGATCACCGTCTCGTTGGTGGCAATGGACTGCCCGACCAGCTCGCCCGCGCCGTCCTGCTCCTTGCGGAAGACCCGCACGTCGAGCATCATGCGCTCCTCGGGGAGGTAGCGCCCCGCCACCACGTTGGTGAGCGCGGTCCCCAGCTCGGTGGGGCTGATGTCGGTGAGCAGGCCAAGGTGCCCGCCATTGATGCCGAGGAAGGGCACCCCGAGGTCGGACATGGTGCGCGCCGCGCCGAGCAGCGAGCCATCGCCGCCCACCACGATGATGACGCTCTTGCCGCGCATTTCCTTGCGCGGGATGGACCTGATGTCGGCGATGTTGAAGCCGACCGCGGTGTTCTGGTCGAGGTAGGTCTCCACCCCCAGCGAGGTCAGGATGCGGGCAATCTCGCGGATGGTTCCCGCCACCGGGCGCTTGTAGACCTTGGAGACGATCACCGCGGACTTGATGGGATCTGACATGTTGGGCCTCCTGATCAGGCAATTGTAGGTTTAGCCACAAGTTTTTTCTGCGAGTGCGGTCACCCTTTGGGGGTTTTCAGTCGCCCCGGAAGTGGATCTCGCCCAGCGCCGCCCGCGCCGCGCCCTCGCGCGCCTGCGCGAGGAACAGCTTGAGGCGGTTCATGACATTGGCCTGCGAGGTGCCCGCCTCAAAGTCGAGGCTGCAGAGGTTGGCGCCCGGGTAGCGCGCCCGAATCTCGCGCATCACCCCCTTGCCGGTGATGTGGTTGGGCAGGCAGGCGAAGGGCTGGACGCAGAGCACGTTGGTGATCCCGTTCTCGATGAAGTCCACCATCTCGGCGGTCAGCAGCCAGCCCTCCCCGGCCTGCTGCCCGGTGCTCACCAGGTCCCCGAGCGCGCGCTGGTAGGCGCGGAAGGGGGTGAGGCCGCTGAACCTCGAGCGCCTCAGCACCCCCATCATGATCTGGCGGCGGTGCTCGATGCGCGAGAGGATCCACCACGAGCCCGAGGCGTCGAGCTTGGAGCCCTTGAAGTGGCGGGCCTGGTAGATGCTGTCATAGAGGCAGTAGAGCACGAAGCTTGAGATCTCGCCAATCACCGGCTCGGCGCCCTCGGCGATGATGCGCTCGCACAGCCCGCCATTGGCCTTGTCGTGGTACTTGAGCAGGATCTCCCCCACCACCCCGACCCGCGGCCGCGGCTCAAGGCGCAGCTCGATGGCGGCGAAGGCGTCGACGATCTCCTGCACCATGCGCCGAAAGGCGCTGATCCGGGTGATGGACTCGGCGCAGCGGCGCCCGAGGCGGCGCAGCGTCGCATAGGCCTCGCCCTCGTGCGCCTCGTAGGTGTGGGTGTAGAGGTAGAGCTTTTGCAAAAGATCCCCGTAGAGCACCGCCACCGCCAGGCGCCGCACCCCGGTGATGCCCAGGCGCAGGCGCTGCGTGTCCTCGGCGAGGCGGTGGGAGGAGAGGGTCACCACCGGCACCCGCGAGAGCCCGAGATCCTGCAGCGCCCACTTGAGCAGCGCCGTGTAGTTGGTGGCGCGGCAGGGGCCGCAGGTCTGCGCGAGCAGCAGCGCCGAGCGGTCGGGGTCGATGGCGCCTGACTGCAGCTGCCCCAGCAGCTGCCCGATGACCACGATCGCGGGGTAGCAGGCGTCGTTGTTGACGTGCCGGAGCCCAAGCTCAATGTCGCTGTCCGAGACCTCCTCGAGCAGCCGCACCTCATAGCCGCGCGACCTAAGCGCCGCGGCGATGATCGGGAAGTGGATGGGCGCCATCTGCGGCATGTAGATGACCTTGCCGCGATCCGCGGGATCGGGCGGGCTGGGGGGCGCGCTTTGCGCCACGGCGGGCGCGGCCTTGGGGGTGGCGGCGATGGCGCAGAGCAGCGAGCGCAGCCGGATGCGCGCCGCCCCCAGGGTGTCGCCCTCGTCGACCTTGAGCATGGTGTAAATCTTGCCCTGCGCCTCGAGCACCTGCCGGGCCTGCTCGGAGACGATGGCGTCCACCCCGCAGCCAAAGCTCACCAGCTGCACCAGCTGCGCCTCGGGGTGCTCGGCCGCAAACTGCGCGGCGCGGTAGACGCGGCTGTGGAAGGCCCACTGGTTGATGACGTCAAGGCGCGGGGCGTGCGCGGCAAGGCCGCAGACCGCGTCCTCGCTCACCACCAGCGCCCCCATCGAGGCAATCAGCGCGGGGATGCCGTGGTTGAGCAGCGGGTCGACGTGGTAGGGATGGCCGGCGAGCACGATGAGCGGCACCTTGCGCTCGCGCGCCTCGTCGAGCAGCCGTTGCCCCTCCGCGGCGAGGCGCCCCCGGTATTCATCGAGGGCGGCGCGCGCGGCGCGGATCGCGGCGCGCACCCTCCTGGCCTGCAGGAAGGGGAAGATCGCAAGCAGGGCGCGCTCCACCGTGGCGTCCTTGGCGACGTCGAGGAAGGGGGTGTGGACCTTGAGGCGCGGGAACTGCCGCTCGACATTGAGGCGCAGCGCCTCGGGGTAGCCGCCCACCACCGGGCAGGCATAGCTGTCGATCGCCTCGGGGAAGATCTTGATCTCGCGGGGCACGCAGGGCATGAAGATCTGCCCCACCCCCTGCCTTGCCAGCCACACCACGTGCCCATGGGCGAGCTTGGCGGGCAGGCACAGGCTCTGCGAGGGGATGGTCGCGGAGCCCAGGGCAGCAATCTCCTTGCTCGAGGGCGGCGAGAGCTCGAGGCGGAAGCCCAGGTCGGTGAAGAGGCGGTGCCAGTAGGGGTAGTGCTCGAAGACATTGAGCACCCGCGCCATGCCGATGGTGCCGTTTGGGGCGCGATCGGCGGGCAGCGGCTCGCGGCCAAAGAGCAGCTCCTGCTTCCACTCATAGAAGCCCTGGGCCTTGGCGCCGCGCTCCATGCGCGCGGCAAAGTCGCAGCGGTTGCCCTGCAGGTGGCGCTGCCCGGAGGGGAAGGTGAGCACGGTCAGGGCGCAGTGGTTGTGGCAGCCGCGGCAGCGCATGCTGCGCTCGCGCACCGCCGTCAGATCGAGGCAGCACTGCGCGCGATCGGGGAGCGGCGTATCCCCAGTGGTGCGCTCGCAGGCGAGGAGCGCCGCGCCAAAGGCGCCCATCAGCCCGGCGATGGAGGGGCGGATTACCTCAAGGCCGGTGTGCTGCTCGAAGGCGCGCAGGATGGCGTCGTTGAGGAAGGTGCCGCCCTGCACCAGCACGTGGGTGCCCAGCTCGCGGGGGTCGCGCATGCGCAGCACCTTGTAGAGGGCGTTGCGCACGATGGACAGGCACAGCCCCGCGGCCAGATCCTCGAGGCTGGCGCCATCGCGCTGGGCCTGCTTGACCTTGGAGTTCATGAACACCGTGCAGCGGGTGCCGAGGTCGCAGGGGGCGCGCGCGGCGAGGGCGCGGGCGATGAAGTCGGGGAGCGAGAGGCTGAGGTTGCCGGCGAAGGTCTCAAGGAAGGATCCGCAGCCCGAGGAGCAGGCCTCGTTGAGGTGGATGCCGGTGATGATCCCCCGCTCCACGCGGATGCACTTCATGTCCTGGCCGCCGATGTCGATGACATAGGAGATCTCAGGGTCAAAGCAGAGCGCCGCGCGCTCGTGGGCGAGGGTCTCCACCTCGGTGAACTGGGCGTTGAGCGCGGCGCGCGCGAGATCGGCGCCATAGCCAGTGGCGCAGATGGCGCGCAATCGCGCCCCCTCAGGTATGGACTCCCAGAGCCGCCCCACGCTCGGCAGCAGCGCCTCGAGCGGGCGCCCGCCATTGCCCTGGTAGAAGGTGGCGTAAATGCGCCCCTCGCGGTCAATGAGCGCGTACTTGACGGTGGTAGAGCCGAGATCAATGCCGAGGAAGAGATCGCCCTGCGCCTCGCCTAGGGGGTGGATCTCAACCTCCGCGCGGCGGTGGCGCTCGCGAAAGGCCCGAAGCTCATCCATGCTGGCAAAGAGCGGCGGGAGGCTCGCCTGGCGCAACGCGGCCGCGGCGGCGGGCAGCCGCGCGAGGATCTGCCTGAGATCCACGCAGGGGCCGGCGCTGTCCATCGCGATCAGCGCCGCGCCATGGGCGATGGCGTACTCCACGTGCGGAAGCGGCACGGGGCGCACCTTATCCCCCAGGCGGCGCAGGAAGGCCTCGCGCAGCTGCGGGAGGAAGCCCAGGGGCCCGCCCATGAAGGCGAGGTTGCCCGTGAGCTCGCGCCCCTGCGCGAGGCCGCCCACCGCCTGCTCGGCGACCGCCTCAAAGATGGAGCGGGCGATGTCCTCGCGGGGCACGCCCTGGTTGAGCAGCGCCACCACGTCGGTCTTGGCGAACACCCCGCAGCGCGAGGCGATGGGATGGGAGGCGCGGGCGCGCGCGGCGAGGGCGTTGAGGCCGGCAGGATCGGTTCCGAGCAGCGCCGCCATCTGGTCGATGAATGCGCCGGTGCCGCCCGCGCAGGCCTCGTTCATGCGCAACTCCACCCCGGAGGTGAGGTAGATGATCTTGGCGTCCTCGCCGCCTAGCTCAATGGAGGCGTCCACCGTGAGGGGCTGGGACTTGAGGTAGGCGCTCGCCGCCATCACCTCCTGCACGAAGGGCACCCCCAGCCCGGTGGCCAGGGAGAGCGCCGAGGAGCCGGTCAGGGCCAGGCGCAGCGGCAGCCGCCCCGCGCCGCCTGCAAGCGGCTCGAGCAGGCGCTGCAGCGTGCCCGCCACCGAGCTCTGGTGGCGCTCGTAGGCATGCGCGAGCACGGCCCCGCCCCCGTCCAGCAGCACGTACTTGACGGTGGTGGAGCCAAGGTCAATGCCCAGGCAGGCTTGCGCGGCGGTCAAGGCTCTTCAGGTCCCAGCCCTTTCCTGATCAGGGCGTCGAGGGCCATGCTCTTCTCGATGAGATCGTCATGCTCGAAGGTAATGTCGGGCATGTAGCGCAGCGTCAGCTGCGCGGCGATCGCCGAGCGCACGAAGCCCTTGGCGCTGTTGAGTCCCTCCATGGCCGAGGCGACCTGCGCCGCGTCGGCATTGAGGAAGGAGATATAGATGCGGGCGTTGCGCAGGTCCGGGGAGACCCGCACCTCGGAGACCGAGGCGCCCCGCACCCTTGGATCCTTGATGCCAAGGCGGATGATGTCGGCGGCGGCCCGCTGGATCAGCGAGGCCACGCGCTCGTTGCGGCCATGGGAGCGGGGCATCAGAGCGTCCTCTTCACCTCGACGTTCTCGAAGACCTCGATCTGGTCGCCGACCTTAACGTCCTGGTAGTTCTTCACGCAGATGCCGCACTCGGTGCCCTGCTTGACCTCCGCCACGTCGTCCTTGAAGCGGCGCAGCGAGTCGAGCTCGCCCTCGAAGATGACCACGTTGTCACGCAGCACATGGATCGGGTTGGAGCGCTTGACCGTGCCCTCGGTGACCATGCAGCCGGCGATGTTGCCAAACTTGGGGTGGTGGAAGACGCTGCGCACCTCGGCAAGGCCGATGATCTCCTGGCGCACCTCGGCCTTGAGCATGCCGCTCATCGCCTGCTTGACGTCGTCGATGAGGTCGTAGATCACGCTGTAGTAGTGCAGGTCCACGCCCTCGGACTCGATCACGCGGCGCGCGGGGCCGTCGGCGCGGACATTGAAGCCCACGATGATCGCCGAGGAGGCCGCGGCCAGGGTGGCGTCGGTCTCGGTGATGCCGCCCACGCCCGAGCCCACAATCCCGACCTTGACCTCGTCGGTGGCGAGCTTGTTGAGCGCGTCGGAGATGGCCTCCACCGAGCCCTGGGTGTCGGCCTTGAGCACCACGTTGAGCTCCGAGGCGCCGTCCTCCTTGAAGAGGTTGTCGAGGCGCGACTTCTGCTGGCGGGCGATCTTGATCTCACGGTACTTGCCCTGGCGGAACAGCGCCACCTCGCGGGCCTTCTTCTCGTCGCGCACCACGGTGACCTCGTCACCGGCGTTGGGCACGCCCGAGAGGCCGTAGATCTCCACCGGGATGGAGGGCCCGGCCTCGGGCAGCTCCTTGCCGTTCTCGTTGCGCAGGGCGCGCACGCGGCCGTACTCGAGGCCGCAGAGCACCACGTCGGCCTTGTGCAGGGTGCCCTCGCGCACCAGCACGGTGGCCACCGCGCCGCGGCCCTTGTCGAGGCGCGACTCGATGACCACGCCGGCGGCCATGCCGTCGGCCACCGCCTTGAGCTCGAGCACCTCGGCCTGCAGCGAGATCGCCTCGAGCAGATCCTCAACGCCCTGGCCGGACTTGGCGGAGACCTCGACAAACTGGGTGTCGCCGCCCATGCTCTCGGGGATCACCCCCTGCTGCACCAGCTCATTGGTGACGCGGCGCGGATCGGCGCCCGCCTTGTCGATCTTGTTGACCGCGACGATGAGCGGGACCTTGGCGGCCCGCGCGTGCTGGATGGCCTCGATGGTCTGCGGCATCACGCCGTCGTCGGCCGCGACCACCAGCACCACGATGTCGGTGACCTGGGCGCCGCGGGCGCGCATCGCGGTAAAGGCCGCGTGGCCCGGGGTGTCGAGGAAGGTGATGCCCCCGCCGCGGCCGGTCTTGACGTGGTAGGCGCCGATGCGCTGGGTGATGCCGCCCGCCTCGCCGGCGGCGACCTTGGACTTGCGGATGTAGTCAAGCAGCGAGGTCTTGCCGTGGTCGACGTGGCCCATGATGGTGACCACCGGGGCGCGGGTGACCTCCGTGGCCTTCTGGTTGCGGTCGGCCATGATCTCGTCCTCGAGCTCATTCTCCTTGCGCAGCACCACGCGGTGCCCCATCTCCTCGGCAACGGTCTGGGCGGTGCCCTGGTCGAGCACCTGGTTGATGGTGACCATCTCGCCAAACTTCATCAGGGTCTTGATGACCTCGGAGGCCTTGACCGCCATGCGCTGCGCGAGCTCGGCCACGGTCACGGTCTCGCCGATCTCCACGTCGCGGGAGACCGGGGCGGCCGGGCGGTTGAAGCCGTGCTGCTGCTGGTTGAGCTTGGCGGCGCCCTTGGCGCTGTTGCGCCCCGCGCCGTGCCTGGAGGGCGCGCGGCTGCGGGAGGGCGGGATGAGGTCCTGGCTGTCGCGCTTCTTGCCCACCGGG
>JAILEI010000008.1 GCA_024688225.1 Succinivibrionaceae bacterium | reverse complement strand
TCCTGCATGTTGGAGGAAATCTCGCCGGTGGCGGTGGTCTGCTCCTCGGCCGCGGTGGCGATCTGCATGATCTGGTTGTTCACGCCGCTCACCTGGCTCATGATGGTGTTGAAGATATCCTCCACCTCGGCGGTGTTGTTGGCAATCTGATCCATGTTCTGGACCGTGCCCTGCACCGACTCGTTGGCATCGTTGGCATCCTGCTGGACCAGGGACACCATGGAGGTAATCTCCTGGGTGGACTTGGAGGTCCGGGAGGCCAGGGCGCGGACCTCATCGGCCACCACGGCGAACCCGCGGCCAGCCTCGCCGGCGCGCGCGGCCTCAATGGCGGCGTTCAGGGCGAGCAGGTTGGTCTGGGAGGCAATCTCATCAATGGTCTGGACGATGCTGCCGATCTTCTGGGACTGATCCACCAGCTTGCGCAGGGTCTCAGCGTCGTACTTGGACTTGTCGACCTGCTCGCGGATGCCGCGGATGGTGCTCTGGACCTTCTTGACGCCGTCCTTGATGGTCATGTCGGACTGCTCGGCGGCGGTGGAGGCGCTCTGGCAGTTCTTGGCGATGTCGGCGGTGGTGGAGACCATCTCGTCGGACGCCGCGGCCACCGTCATGGAGCGGTTGGCGGTGTCCTGGGCGCTGGCATCAATCTCGCGGGTGATGTTGTTCACCTCGTCAAGGCCGGAGTTGAGGTTGGTGGCGGTGTCCTTGATCACCCCCACCAGGTGCTGCCACTGCTGGCGCATCAGCTCGAGGCCCTTGAGCAGCTTGCCGAACTCATCGTTGCGGCCGGTCCTGATTTCCTTGCTGAGGTTGCCGCTGGCGATGGTGTTGGTGTTGTCCAGCGCCTGCTTGATGGCGGTGGTGAAGCTGTTGGAGAGCACGAAGGCGATGATGGTGGCGAGCACGATCACCAGCAGGGTGGTGCCGCCAATCAGCATCATCGGCACGGCGCTGTTGAGCTTCTGGATGTTGTTGAGGCAGTTGGTCAGCGCCTTGGTGTTGAGGTGCTCGGCGATCTTGGAGGCCTTGCCCATGGCGGGGAAGACCGTGCGGACGTAGAGATCGCGGGCGCTCTCCTGGTCGTGGGCGCGGAGCATGGACAGCATCTTGTCGCGGTAGTCCTTGATGAACAGCTCAATGTGCCCGCGCATGTCGTTGATCTGGGCCTGGTCGGGATCGCCTGCGGTGGGGAAGGCGCCCAGCGACTTCAGGAGGGCGCCGATGGCGACCTCGGCCTCGGTGGCGCGCTCCTCGCTAAAGGTGCTGATGTCGGCCTGGAAGTTGAAGATGAAGCCACGCACCGTGCCGATGCCGGAGACGATGTCCTCGCCGCGCTCATACTCCTCGGCGATGGCGTGCTCGGCAAAGCTGGCCGAGGATCTGATCCCGGACAGGTTGATGAAGGCGATGGCGCTGATGACCAGCGTGAAGAAGATGATGGTGCAGAAGGCAAGGATCAACTTGCTCTTCACCCCCAGGTTGGACAGGAAACCCATGTGTAACCTCACAGTTGCTGCTCCCCGCCAAAATTGACGGCGCAGGAACACCCTGCGCCCCACGGGGATTACCGTTGAAGATTATAGAAAAAAACTGCGTGATTGAATTCCATTCTTTTTGTTGATTTTGTGATCTCACTCGCAAAATCGCAACATGTGGCGCAACATTATGATTTGTGTGCATAAATGTCCACTCCGCCCCGCCCGTGGCGGGGGGTATACTCTTGGGGTCACCTGGGACTTTTCCAGTTGTTTTTTCCTTGGGAGGATCTGTGATGGAACACCCTGATTGCATGTACTGCAACAAGAATGACAAGCTGCGCTCGCTGATGATTGAAGTTGGGGAGCTGCCGTACAGCACTCTTTACCTGTTCCGTGACCAGCGCCACCGCGGCCGCTGCGTGCTGGCCTTCCGCGGCCGCCATGTCGATGAGATGTACCGCCTTACCGAGGAGGAGCGCAACGGCTTCTTCGCGGACGCCGCCCGGGTCCAGCAGGCCATCGCCAACCTGGTCCACCCGGGGAAGATGAACTGCGGCATCTTCGGCGACACCATGAAGCACGTGCACATGCACATCTGCCCCAAGGAAGTTGGCGGCCTGGACTGGGGCGGGTTCTTCACCAACACCGGCGAGCCGGGCCTGCTCAGCGAGGCTGAGTACCAGGAGCTGGTCGCGGCGCTCAAGGGGCAGCTGGGGATCTAGCGGCACCTTGCAGGGGGCGGCGCGACCGCCCCCCTGGCACAAAAAGGCGGGGGCGGGCCCATGGGACCCGCCCCCGCCGCGTTTCTGGCTAGCTGCGGAACTTGTTCACGTAGCTTGACAGCTCATTGAGCATCTCGGCAGAGCCGGATACCAGCTGCTCGGCGTGGCTGACGATGTTGGAGAGGTTGCTCGAGGCATCCTTGATGTCCTGCATGTTGGTCGAGATCTCCGAGGTGGCGGTGGTCTGCTCCTCGGCCGCCGAGGCGATCTGGCTAATCTGCTGGTCAACCGACTCCACCTGGTCGCTGATGGAGTTGAGCAGGGTCTCGATGTCGCCGGTCCGGGTGGCAATGCTGTCCATGCTGGTCACGGACTGCGCCATGCTCTCGTTCGCCGAGTTGGCGTTGATCTGGATGAGCTCCACCTTCTTGGTGATCTCCGAGGTCGAGGATGAGGTGCGGGTGGCCAGGGCGCGGACCTCATCGGCCACCACCGCGAAGCCGCGGCCCGCCTCGCCGGCGCGGGCGGCCTCAATGGCGGCGTTGAGCGCGAGCAGGTTGGTCTGGGCGGCGATGTCGGCGATGGTGCTGACGATGGAGCCGATGTCCTGGGACTGCTGGACCAGCCCGGCCACGCTCTTGGCGTCCTCCTTGGACTTCTCCACCTGCTGCATGATGCTCTCGATGGTCTGGTGAACCTTGACCACCCCGTCGCGGGTGTGCTGGCTGGAGTCCTGGGCGGCGGTGGCAGCGCTCTGGCAGTTCTTGGCGATGTCAGTGGTGGTGGAGACCATCTCGTCCGAGGCAGCGGCCACGGTCACCGCGCGGGACTCCGAGGACTGGGCGGAACTGCTGATCTGGGAGGTCACATTGTTGATTTCCCCAAAGTTCTCAACAATGCCCTGCACTGAGCTCTTGATCATGGTGATGAGCGAGGAGAGCTCGCCGCGCATCTTGTTGATGCCGTTGATGAGCTGCCCAAACTCATCGTTGCTCCTTGAGGAGACGGAATGGCCGAGGTTGCCGCCCGCAATCTCCTCGGTGGCCACCACCGCCTGGCGCAGCGACTGGGTGAAGGAGTTGGCCATGCTGAGGGCGATGATCAGGGCCAGCAGCACCGCGACCACGGTGAGGATCACCGTAATCCACAGGGGCACGTCACTGGTGTTGCTGTCCACGAGGTCGGCCGCGGTGCTGATTTGCAGCTCGGCGATGTCGCGGAAGTTGTTCTCCATCACATCGTACTGCGGGGAGAAGGTCTCGGTGTAGATCCTGGAGGCCTCGGCGGCCTGGCCGGAGCGGAGCGCGCTGAGGAAGCCAGGCAGCGCGGACACATAGGCGGTGCAGGCGTCCTTGATGGCCTGGGTTTTCTCCGGGGCGGAGCGGCCCTTCATGCCCATGGCGTAGTCATTGAGCTGGGCAACCTTTTGCTTGGCGTCGCCCTCGGACTCCGGGGAGAAGGCGACCTCGCCGGCCTGCAGGCTGAAGAGGGCGTTGTCCGCCTCGCGCAGGGACTGCTGCATGCGGGCGGTGCGCGCGTGGCGATCCTTGAGGTACTCATGGACCTTGTCCGAGGTCTGGTTGTAGTCCGAGATGATGGTGATGGCGGTGACACCGATCACCGCGGTGAGGAAGATGACCGCGGCGTACCCAAGTATCAGCTTGGCCTTGACTGACAGGTTGGCGAAGATGTTCATGCTATCGCTGGGCTCCTTATGGTTATTTTGTGGCGACAACGGATGGGAACAGTGCCCGCAAGGCCTGCGGGCACCATACTGGCCATTCTATCCCCTGGCCGCGCCTTGTGGGGCACTTTTTGCTCCATATGGGGGCAGCTTAGGGAAAAAAGCTTGGAATTGTAGTATGATATGGGCAAAACCGCGGTGTCCTTGCATGTTCAGTTTCCTTTCCAAGTTCGGTCGTGACGAAACCATAGAGATTGCCTCCCCGCTTTCCGGGAAGCTCATCGAGGCGTCCGCCATCCCTGACGAGGCCTTTGCCAACGGCATTCTCGGCCCGTGCGTGGGCATCCTGCCCCCCGAGGACAACAACGTGGTCCTGGCCCCCGCCGCCGGGACCATCACCCAGATTGCCGCCACCAAGCACTGCGTGATCATCACCACCCATGACGACGCGGTGGTGATGGTGCATATCGGGCTCGATACCGTGGATCTCAAGGGCGAGGGCTTTACCTACATGCTCAAGGAGGGGGACCAGGTGACCCGCGGCGAGCCGATCCTGAGCTTTGACGGCAAGCTGATTAAGTCCCGTGGCTTTGACCTGACCTGCCCGCTGGTGATTGTCAATGCGGACGGGTTCCGCACGGTTGAGTTTGTCTCCCAGGAACTCATTGAGCCGCTCGATCCCATCTGTGTCCTCAAGCGGAGGTAGTCCCATGCTGGTGCTCAAGGGAGTGGGGGTTAGCGATGGCATCGCCTGCGCGCCCCTGCGTGACCTGAGCGGGGAGTGCCCGCCCCCGGCCGCCGGCGAGGCGGATCCTGCCCAGGAGCTGGCCGCCTTCGAGCGCGCCCTGGCGGTGGCGTCCGGGCAGATTGACGAGCTGGTGGGCAGGGCCGGGCGCGAGATGGGCGAGGATGCCGCCGAGATCCTCTCCCTGCAGCAATTGCTGATCTCCTCCCCGGACGTGGTGGACCGTACCCGCGAGCTCATCGCCGGGGGCAGCGGCGCCGTGGAGGCCGTGCTCAAGGTGGGCCGCGACCAGTGCCGCGAGTTCCAGTCCCTCCCCGATCCCTACATGCAGGTGCGCGGCCAGGACGTGGTCGATGTCACCCGCCGCATTGCCAACATCATCCGCGGCCATGGGCCGCTGCGCCTTGACGCCCCTGCCATCCTCTGCGCCGATGACCTGATGCTCTCGGACCTGCTCGAGGGCGGCCGGGAGATGCTGCGCGGCATCGTGCTGCGCCGGGGCACCGCGCTGTCCCACCTCTGCCTCCTGGTGCGCGCCATGGGCCTGCCGATGGTGGTGAAGGCCGAGCTGCCACGGGGCGGGCTTGACGGGCGCACCGCCATCCTGGACGGCGGGGAGGGGGTGTGCGTCATCGATCCTGACGCGCGGCGCATGGCCGACTTTGAGCGGGAGCGCAGCCGCCTGCAGGGCGAGCAGGACGAGCTGCGCTCCCTGGTGGGAACGCGCAGCGTCACCCGGGCGGGGCGCGAGATCAGGGTGGAGGCCAATGTCTCGGTGGTCGAGGACATTGAGCTGGCGCTCTCGCGCGGCGCCGATGGGGTGGGCCTGTTCCGCAGCGAGTTCCTGTACCTCGGCCGCGACGCCCCGCCCAGCGAGGAAGAGCAGTTCAGCTGCTACCGCAAGGTGGCGGTGCTCATGGATGACCGTCCCGTGACCATCCGCACCTTTGACCTCGGGGGGGACAAGCGGCCCGAGTTCCAGGGCATCGAGCCGCCCGATACCTCAATGCTGGGGATCCGTGGCCTGCGCTATGCCCTGCGCCACCCAGACCTGCTGCGCGCGCAGCTGCGCGCCCTGCTGCGCGCCGCGGTGTTCGGCAACCTCTCGGTGATGCTGCCCATGGTCACCAGCCTTGCCGAGATTGCGGAGGTGCGCGCCCTCATCGAGCGCTGCCGCGTGGAGCTTGAAGCCGCAGGCGTGGAGTGCCGCGTGCCGCGCCTGGGGGTCACGGTGGAGACCCCGGCCTGCGCCCTTGAGGCCGCCGCCTTTGCCCGGGAGGTCGACTTCCTCTCGGTGGGCACCAATGACCTCACCCAGTACACGCTGGCCATCAACCGCCAGCACCCGGGGCTGTCCTACCTGTACGATCCCCACCACCCGGCGGTGCTGGGACTGCTTGGTCAGGTGGCGGCAGCGGCCCGCGGGGCGGGCATCGAGTGCTCCATCTGCGGCGAGCTGGCCGCGGATCCCGCGCTTACCGACACCTTCATTGAGCAGGGCTTCACCGCGCTTTCGGTGGCGCCCTCTGAGATCCTGCGCCTGCGCCGGCGGGTGGTCGACTCCTGCAGCGGGGGGCCCAGGGATGCTTGAGCTCACCCACACCATCAGCGATCCGCGGGGCATGCATGCCCGCCCCGCCGGGCGCCTGGTGCGCCTGCTGGGGCAGTTCTCCAGCAGCGCCACCATCAATTTCGGAAAGGAGCGCGCGGCAGGCCGCAACCTGCTGGCGCTGATGAAACTCTCGCTGCAGTGCGGCGACACCTTCACCATTGAGCTTGAGGGCCCGGACGAGGCCGCTGCCGCCGAGGCGGCGCGGCGCTTCCTCGAGGAGACCCTCTGAGTCAAAGGAGACTAGATCCCATGATGGCTTACCTGCAAAGACTTGGAAAGTCACTGATGCTGCCCGTGGCCTGCCTGCCCGTGGCCGGCATCCTGATGGGCGTGGGCTACTTCCTGGCCCCCTCCACCATGATTGGCGGGGAAACCGAGCATACCCTCTCACTGCTGGTGGGCACCTTCCTGGTCAAGGCCGGGGGCGCGGTGATTGACAACATGTCGGTGCTGTTCGCGGTGGGCGTGGCCCTCGGGATGTCGCGCCAGCGGGACGGGACCGCGGCCCTCTCGGGCATCGTGGCCTGGTTTGTCATCCAGACCCTGCTCGCGCCCAGTTTCGTGGCCACCCTGACCAACGCCCCGGCCGACCCCTCGTTCTTCAAGATCGGCAACCAGTTTGTGGGCATCCTCTCCGGCCTCATCGCCGCCACCTGCTACAACCGCTTCCACACCCTGGAGCTGCCCAAGTTCCTTGCCTTCTTCTCGGGCAAGCGCAGCGTGGCCATCATCACCGCCTTCGTCGCCATCCTGGCCTCGCTGCTGCTGTTCCTCGCCTGGCCGCTGCTCTACAACACCCTGATTGCCCTCGGCGAGGCGGTCATCTCACTGGGCGCCGCCGGGGCGGGCATCTACACCTTCCTCAACCGCCTGCTCATCCCCATCGGCATGCACCATGCGCTCAACGCGGTGTTCTGGTTTGACGTGGCGGGCATCTCCGACCTGACCAACTTCTGGTCGGGCAAGGGGGTGCACGGGGTGAGCGGCATGTACATGACCGGCTTCTTCCCGGTGATGATGTTCGGCCTGCCCGCCGCTGCGCTGGCCATGTACCACTGCGCCCCGCCGGAGCGGCGCCGCAAGGTGATGGCGCTGCTGGCGAGCGCGGCCTTCTGCTCCTTCTTCACCGGCATCACCGAGCCCCTGGAGTTTGCCTTCATGTTCCTCGCCCCGGCGCTCTATGTGGTCTATGCCCTCATGAGCGGCCTTGTGGCAGTGGTGGTGGTGCTGCTGCCCATCAGGGCCGGCTTTGCCTTCTCGGCGGGCTTCCTGGACCTGCTCTTCTCCTCGCGCATGCCCCTCGCGCAGAACCCCTGGGCAGTGCTGCTGGTGGGGCTGGCGGTATTTGTCATCTACTACTTCGTGTTCCGTTTCTGCATCCTCCACTGGAACCTCAGGACCCCGGGGCGGGGCAACGACATGGAGATGGACGAGGTCGACTTCTACGATCCCCATGCCAGCAAGCCCGACGCCAACTCCCGTGCCGCGCGGTTCATCCTCGACGGCCTGGGGGGCAGCGCCAACATCCTCTCCTGCGATGACTGCGCCACCCGCATCAGGGTCCACGTCAAGGATCCCTCGCTGGTGGACGAGTCCATCATCCGCAAGGGTAAGCCGCGCGGCATTGTGCGCCCCGCGGACGACCTGGTGCAGGTGGTGATTGGCACCGAGGTGCAGAAGATTGAGCATGCGCTCTCCAGCCTGCTCGAGCGCGAGCGTGGCAACTAGCGCGCCGCCCAAGGAGTTATCCCATGTTTGACCTCTCCGGCAAGACCACGCTGCTGGTCATCGATGATGACCGCTTCATCCACAAGATGCTGGGGGTGTGGCTGCGCGACTCGATAAGCTCCGGCCGGGTGGAGTTGCTCGGTGCCGGGGGCGGGGAAGAGGGATTGCAGGTGCTCGCCGGGCGCAAGGTGGACGCAGTGCTGCTTGACTACGCCATGCCCGGCATCGACGGCATGGAGACCCTGAGGCGCCTGCGCGCCATGCCGGGCCTTGCGAACCTGCCGGTGCTGGTGATGTCGGCGGTGGTCAACCAGGAGCTTGAGGGCGAGTCCTTCTCCAACGGCGCCTCCGACTTCATCCAGAAGCCGTTCTCCAAGCAGGGGTTTATCCAGCGGGTGGGGCGGCACGTGCGCTACGCGCGGCTGCAGGGCAACCTCGAGGTCGAGGTGGCGAGGCAGAGCGAGGAGATTATCGAGAAGAGCCAGCAGAACGTGCGCCTCTTCAATGAGATGACCCGCGCCCTCGCGCAGACCATCGACGCCAAGGATCGCTACACCCACGGCCACTCCAGCCGCGTGGCGGCGCTCTCGCGCCTGATCGCCCGCCTGAGCGGCGAGGTCAGCGAGGGGGATCGGCAGAAGATCTACTTTGCCGGGCTGCTCCATGACATCGGCAAGATCTCCATCCCCGACGAGATCATCAACAAGCCCTCGCGGCTTTCCGACGAGGAGTATGCCCTCATCAAGGGCCATGCCAGCGCGGGGCATGAGATCCTCAAGAACATCACCAGCATGCCCGAGCTGTCCATCGGCGCCCACTACCACCATGAACTCTACAACGGCAAGGGCTACCCCGAGGGACTCAAGGGCAAGGAGATCCCGATGGTGGCGCGCATCATCGGGGTGGCGGACGCCTATGACGCCATGACCTCGCGGCGCAGCTACCGCGGCTGCATGCCGCAGGCGGTGGTG
>JAILEI010000189.1 GCA_024688225.1 Succinivibrionaceae bacterium | reverse complement strand
TCACAGCCCTCCGGGAGCCTCCAGGCGCTGAGATCCTGTGAGAAGCGCCTTGCCCCCTTGAACATGTCGCCTGCGTTCCTGACCCTCGACATGTCCCAGCCGCCCAGGGGCTGGTTAAAGGCCCTGCAGCCCTCGAACATTGAGTCCGTATAGGTGCACTTCGAGAGATCCCATCCCCCCAGCGGGGAGTTGAAGCGCTCGCAGTTCCTGAACATGGCGCCCAGGCCGTAGAGTCCCGACACATCCCATGAGGAGAGATCCTGGTTGAAGTTGCGGCAGCCCTCGAACATGTTGCTGGCAAAGGAGGCGCGGGACAGGCGCCACTTGCCCAGCGGCTGGTTGAAGTGGATGCACCCGCTGAACATGCCCCTCAGGGTCCAGGCATGGGAGACGTCCCAGTCCCCCACGGGGTGGTTGAAGGACACGCAGTCGCCGAACATCAGGTCAAAGTTATCCGCGCTGCCCACCTGCCAGCGCGACAGATCCTGGTCAAAGGCGGTGCAGCCATGGAACATCCACGAGAAGGACCCCACCCTTGAGACATCCCAGTCCCCGAGGGGCTGGTCAAAGCGCTCGCACCCCATGAACATCTCCTGCATGTCCAGCACCTTTGAGACATCCCAGCGCGAGAGATCCTGGTCAAAGCAGTCGCAGCCGCAGAACATCCGCCCGGCAAACTCCAGCGCCGAGGTGTCCCAGTCCCCCAGCGGCTGGTTGAAGGACCAGCAGTCGCGGAACATCCCCTCCATCGTGAAGACCCTGGAGACCTCCCAGCGGCCCAGCGGCTGGTTGAAGACGCGGCAGCCCTCGAACATGCGCTCCATGTCAGTCACCCTGGAGACGTCCCAGGAGGAGAGGTCGCAGTTGAAGTTCCGGCACTCCCAGAACATCTTTTTCATGCTGGCGGCATTGGGGGTCCTCCAGTCCGAGATATCGCCGTTGAAGGCGGTGCAGCCCCCAAACATGGCATCAAGGACCACGGCGCCGCCCAGCTGCCAGCCATTGAGCGGCTGGTTGAACCGCTCGCAGCCGTAGAACATCTTGTCGAGGTAGATAACGTGCGGGGCGCGCCACGCGGCAAGGGGCTGGTTGAAGCTCAGGCAGCGCATGAACATGCGCCTGGTGCTGAGCGCGCTGCCAAGGTCCCAGTCCCCGAGGGGCTGGTTGAAGGTCTCGCACCCCATGAACATCCCGCTAAAGTCCCGCACGTGTGAGACATCCCAGCACCCGATCGGGGCGTTGAAGTTCACGCAGCCCGCGAACATGCGCCCCATGTCCCGCACCTTTGAGACATCCCAGCGCGAGAGATCGCAGGTGAGGTACCAGCAGCCCATGAACATCTCCCGCATGTACTTAACATGGGAGACATCCCAGCCCTCAAGGCCCGCAAACTGCCCCGGGGTGCGCGGGCAGAAGCGAAACAACCCATCAAGGCAGTCAAGCCCCGGGTCAAGCTCCACCACCCCCAGCGGGTTCCTCGGATCCTTGCAGTAGCGGCGCAGATCCTTGAGGCTCTTGAACACTATCTTCCCGTCCATGGCAAACCCTCCCTTGCAAATCACTTCCTGGCCCCGCTCGAGCCAGTCCCCGCGGCCTTGCGCCGCACCCTCGAGTGGCGCAGCATCACCAGCACCTCGCGCAGCAGCGCCCTGGCGCGGCCCTCGGTGACCACGCACTGCATGGCGGCGTCGGCGCCCATCACCGCCGCGGCCAGCGTGCAGGGCAGCGCCACCGCGCAGTGGGCAAAGGGCAGCGCCAGGGCCATGCACAGGAGGCCGCGCCTTAACAGGTGCAGCGCCACCTCGCGGTGCCATTCCCCATGCTTGCGGGTGCACTCATAGAAGGTGGGATCGGCGGTGCGCACGAAGCGCTCCCACACCCAGGCGTAGGCCTTGCCCACCAGCAGCCCGCACAGGCAGGTGAGGGTGAGCGCCAGCGCCATGAGCAAGAGCGCCCGCGGCCAGGGCAGCGCAAAGGCGCGGGCCAAGAGCACAAAGGTCAGCGCCCCAAGCGTCCCCATCAGGGGGTAGATGCTGCGCAAGCGCTCCTCGGGCCGGAAGGGGAAGCGCAGCGTCACCTTGCGCTCCCAAAAGGGCAGCTCTGGCTTTTCCATGGCAAGATCCTCCCTGGGGGTGGCCCCTGGCCACCCCTGGGTATTACTGGGGTTGAAACTGGCAAGGCGGGCTGGTACTAGGCCCAGGCAGCGCCTTGCCCTGCTGCCTGGGGCGGCGCGCTAGGGCTGCTTGGGGCGCGGCGCGGCCGTGGCAAGGCACAGCGACATGAGATCGCCGGGCAGATCCTCAGCGCCGGGGCGATTCTCGAGCAGGGCGCGCAGGATCAGGAGGCGGTGGTCAGGGCCGCCCATCAGGCGCTCCACCAGGTCCAGGCTGCCCCCCGCCGCGGTGAGCTCCCGGGCCCCGCCTAGGAGCTGCACCAGGCCGTCAGGCGCGGCGCCCTTGATCCGTGAGGCGAGGCGCAGCGCCAGGAAGGTGGCGTGCTTTGGCACCTTGAGGCGCGCGGCGAGATCGTGCAGCTCCACAAAGGTGGCCCACACCCAGCCCCAGCCCAGCTGCCGCGCCGCCAGGCAGCGCCTGAGCCCATCGATGGCGCCGTAGCGGGGCGTGACATTGGGCTCAAACTCCAGGGCGCAGAGGGTGACCGGGCGCACCTGCCCGAGATCGGAGAGCGAGGCGCACAGGCCGCGCAGATCGTCCATGGGATCGGGCTCGAGCCCTGAGATGTCCTTCAGCGACACCTTGGCAACCCGCTCCTGATCGCCGAGCATGTCGAAGGCCAGGGTGCGCTCCCAGCTGAACAGCCATTCCTCATGGGACATCCCAAACTTCTCAAAGGGGTTGTAAGTGTAGACATCAAACTCGTGATCGCCGTTTTTCCCAGTCATTGCCTGCTCTCCTTCATTGCCAACAACCTATCCCAGGGCGCCATTGCTCACTGCGGTGGCCGCCCCGACCCGAGGCGCGCCTTGGCCTCCTTGAGGATCGCCTGCGCCCTGGCGAGCATCATCCGCAAGAAGAGCGCGTGCCCGGCCCCGAGGGCAATGTTGGCCCCGCAGGCCCCCACCGCCAGGAGGGAGAGCGCCAGGGGCGCCCCCTTGAGGAGCAGCCAGGCGGCGATGGCGATGAGCACCAGCCCGCGCCAGAACTGCCGCCTGGCGATGGCGCCCGCCATCGCCGCAAAGCCGGGATCCCCCTGATCGCGCGCCCCGGGGACCAGCTCAAAGAAGCGCTGGCGCGACTCCCCGTAGGCCAGGGCCAAGAGCGAGTGGGCGATGGTGGCGATGGCCTGCAACGCCAGCAGCGCCGCGGCCACCAGCAAGGGCGGCGCCTTGGTGAGCGCGGTGGGGATCGCCACCGCGAGCGCCCCCAGGATCGCGAGCGCCAGCGAGTAGCGGCTCACCAGCCAGGTCCCCAGGAAAGGGACCACCATTTCCACCCGCTCCCGCCAGTACGGCCCTGGCACCTTGCCCTTCTTGCCCATGCTCAATCCTCCACTACCCAAAAGACGGGATCACACCCTTGGGGGGCACTGGCCCCCGCGTCCATGCTAGCAACCTCAAGTTCCGTCGCACGGACCCTCAGGCGGCTCATGAGCACCCGGTAGCCCTCCCTGGGATCCTCCCGCCAGCAGGAAATGCTGGGCCAGTCCCGTTCCACCCGTTGCCTTAATGCCGGGTTTTGGGTGAGAAACCTCAGGCACCGGCCGGTATCGGGCACCACCAGATCCTCCTCGAGGTACTGGGTGAGGCGCAGGACGAGGCTGACGCAGCCAGTGGGGGTGCACCCTGCGCCCGGGCAGTCGCCCAGGGCCTCGGTAAGGAAGGCGCGGGCGAAGGCGGTGCCGCGGCGGCTGCCATAGAGCAGGCCATTGAGATCGTGGAGGAGATCCAGGAGGCGCGGCGGGCGGGCGCCCAGGCGCCGGCGCAGCTCGAGGGGGCTGAGACAGCCGATCATGTCCTCGTCATCGGGCTCAAAGTAGACCCGATCATCGAGGGTGGGCTCCGGAAAGCCGAGGCTTCTCAGCACCTCAAGGTAGTTATCCTGGGTCAGGGTGATGAAGCCCTCCCCATCGGTGCCCGCGCCCACTGCCATCTCATCGCCATCCCAAGTGCCCTTCATCCTGGTGCCTCCACTT
>JAILEI010000162.1 GCA_024688225.1 Succinivibrionaceae bacterium | reverse complement strand
GCCCCGCGGATCCGGGGCGGGGGGACTGCTACTTCTTGAGGAAGTCCTCGCGCTGGGGGGTGAAGACATCGATGAGCACCCCGGCCTCGAGGCAGGTGCAGCCGTGCACCACGTTGGCGTTCTTGTGCAGGGTGTCGCCCGCCACCACCTCGTGGACCTCGTCGCCGATGGTGAAGCGGAAGCGCCCGGACTGCACATAGGTCACCTGCTCATGGGGGTGGGAGTGCATGGCGCCGACGCCGCCAGTCTCAAAGGTGTTCTCCACCGCCATCATGGCGCCCTCGTGGACCAGGATCCTGCGGGTCACGCCATTGCCCATGGGCTCGGGGACGGTGTCCTTGTAGAAGGTAAACATGGTAGTGCTCCTGTGATGCGCCGGCGGGCAGCCGCGCCGGGCCGTTTCATGGCTTCGTCCGGGAGGTCCTGCCCAGGGGGGCGGGGCGCGCTGCCAGTCCCGGCAACAGGCCCAATTCTATCCCAAAGCCGGGGGGGCCGGGTGGGGCCGTGCTGCGAGGCCAATCGCAAATCCCGCAAATATTTTTCGCTTGCCGCGATGCCATATCCTGGTGCATCCAGAGCAAAAAAGACAACTTGATAACAGAAAGTTAGGTGAACCGGGCCAAAAATGACTTACACCTTGCAAATTGATAATTATTTTTGTGTGGTTGATCAAAATTCAAAAAATTCATGCTGTTGCGTCGGGCACTTTCTCATATCATTCGCTTGGGTCTTGGGAATGCCCCATTGCCCTGGCGGTGGGGGCCACCATGGCCCCCACAACCAACAATAAAAAAAGACTACCATGAGGAACAATCTGATG
Organism: Succinivibrionaceae bacterium; assembly: GCA_024688225.1. Taxonomy (GTDB): domain Bacteria; phylum Pseudomonadota; class Gammaproteobacteria; order Enterobacterales; family Succinivibrionaceae; genus JAILEI01. The sequence continues at coordinate 15,101 of JAILEI010000162.1, read as the reverse complement.
AAGATCAGGAAGACTGTCATCGCCGCTGCCATTGCCTCCCTGGCCATGGCCGCCACCTTCTCCAGCGCCGCAGAGGCCCGTGAGCTGCGCCTTGGGCACGCCATGCCGGTGGACAATGCCCAGAACATTGGCCTGCAGGCTTTCGCCGATGAGGTCAAGAAGCTCTCCAAGGGCGAGCTGACAGTCACCATCTACCCCAATGGCGAGCTTGGCTCCGAGCGTGAGATGGCCGAGCAGGTCGTCACCGGCGCCCTGGACATGACCAAGATCTCCGGCATGCTGTCCGAGACCTTCGAGCCCCGCTACGGCATCATGTCAATCCCGTACCTGTTCCACGACTATGACCACCTCAAGGCCTTCGTGCGCTCGGACATCCCTGAGAAGTACTTCTTCCAGCAGTCCAAGGATCGCGGCCTCATCGGCCTGTTCATGATTGCCGCCGGCACCCGTGACTTCTACACCACCAAGCCGGTCAAGACCCCGGATGACATCAAGGGCATGAAGATGCGCGTCCCTGAGTCCGACATGGCCATGCGCATGATCACCGCGATGGGCGGCCAGCCGACCCCGGTGCCCTGGACTGAGGTGTACTCCGCGCTGCAGCAGAAGGTGGTGGACGGCGCCGAGAACAACATCTCCGGCTGGGTTGAGTTCCGCCACATGGAGGTCTGCCCTTACCTGACCCTTGATGACCACACCATGACCCCGGACGTGATCTTCATCTCCGACATGACCTGGGAGAGCCTGAGCGACGACGAGAAGAAGTGGCTCAAGGCCGCCTCCAAGGTGGGCATCGAGCGTGAGATCGAGGCCTGGGACAAGAAGGATGCCGAGAACCTGCAGAAGGCCAAGGATGCCGGCAAGACCTTCATTGAGGTTGACAAGCAGCTCTTCCGCGACAAGACCGCGGGCATCATCGATGAGGAGCGCAAGAAGGAGGGCTACAGCGAGATCATCGACGCGATTCTCGCCCTGGCCAAGAAGTAGCCTGGCCTGACCTTAAACCAACCGTGCGGGTGGGCCCTGCCTGCCCGCACCCCTCACCAAGGATAATCACATGAATTTACGCTCGATGCTGGACCGCGGCATTTTCGTGGTCTGCAGCGTGATCCTGTGCCTAATGGTGGCGGATGTGACCTGGCAGGTCACGTCCCGCTACCTGCTCAGCGATCCCGCTTCCTTCACCGATGAGGTGGCAAGGTTCCTGATGATTTGGCTGGCCCTGCTCGGCGGCGCGTACCTCTTTGGCACCAAGGGGCACCTCGCGGTGACCATGCTGGTGGACAAGTTCTCGGAGCGCAACCGCTACCTGGTAACCTGGTTCAGCTACCTGCTGGTGCTGTTCTTTGCCTCGTTCAGCCTCATCTACGGTGGCATCAACCTCGTGATGCGCACGGCAAAGCAGGTCTCGCCGGCGGTGCACCTGCCCATGGGGCTCGTCTACTCGATCCTGCCCATCTCCGGGTGCCTGATCATTCTCTACGTGGTCCTCAACCTCCGGGAACTGAGGGCCGCCCAGGCACAGCAGCAGGGGGGTGAGTAGCATGGACGCGTCACTTGGCATTTACCTGCTGGCCATCTTTGGCGTGCTGGTCGCGCTGGGGGTGCCGATTGCCATCTCCATCGCCGTCTCCTCGGTGGTGCTGATGCTCTTCATCATGCCGGTCAAGGTGGTGGCCATCACCTCGGGGCAGAAGATGGCAACGGGCATTGACAGCTTCAGCCTGCTGGCAATCCCATTCTTTGTCCTCGCCGGCAACATCATGAACCAGGGCGGCATCGCCACGCGGCTGGTGAACTTCGCCTTCCTCTTCGTGGGGCGCATCCCCGGCTCGCTGGCGCACGTGAACGTGGTCTCGAACATGATGTTCGGCGCGGTCTCGGGCTCGGCGGTCGCCGCGGCGGCCGCGGTCGGCAAGACCCTGCTCCCCGAGGTCCGCAAGGCGGGCATCAACATGCCGGTGGCGGCGGCGGTGAACATCGCCTCCTGCCCCACGGGCATGCTGATCCCGCCCTCCAACGGGCTCATCGTCTACTCGGTGGTCTCGGGCGGCACCTCGATCGGCGCGCTGTTCCTCGCCGGCTACGTGCCGGGGATCCTGATGGGCCTCGCCTGCATGATCATGGCCTATGTGATCTTCAAGCTCAAGCCCGAGTACTCAGGCAACTTTGAGGCCAAGCGCTACACCATCGCGCAGGCGCTCAACATTACCTGGGAGGCGCTCCCCAGCCTGGGCCTCATCATCGTGGTGATTGGCAGCATCATCGGCGGCGTGGCCACCGCGACCGAGGCCGCGTGCCTGGCGGTGCTCTACTCGCTGGTGCTCTCCTGGATCTACCACCAGGTCAACGCCAAGATCCTCAGGAGCATTGCCATTGACACCATCTGCATCAGCTCGGTGGTGCTGTTCCTCATCGGCGCCTCGTCGGTGATGTCCTACATGATGGCCTACGCGCACCTGCCGCAGCTGGTGAGCAAGGCGCTGCTCTCCATCACGGAGAACCCCATCGCCATCCTGCTCATCATCAACCTGCTGCTGCTGATCGTGGGCATGTTCATGGACATGACCCCGGCGCTCCTGATCTTCACCCCGATCTTCCTGCCGGTGGTCAAGCAGCTGGGCATTGACCCGGTGCACTTTGGCATCTTCATGACCTTCAACCTCTGCATGGGCATCATCACCCCGCCCGTGGGGACGGCGCTGTTCGTGGGATGCTCGGTGGCGCAGATCAAGATCGAGCAGGTGGTCAAGAAGCTGCTGCCCTTCCTCCTCGCGGAGTTCTTCGTGCTGATGCTGGTGACCTATGTCCCGGCGCTCTCGATGTGGCTGCCCCGTGTCGCGGGACTGGTGAACTGACGCCTGGGGCGCGGTCCAGGGCCGCGCCCCCCAATTGCAAACTGGGGCCCCCGGCCTTCTGGCCGGGGGCCCCAGCGCGTCCTGCGGGGCAGGGGGCGGCTAGCCCTTGCGGAAGAACTCCACGCTGATGCCGTAGGTGCGGCTCTCGCCGGGGGCGAGCTCCACGAGGTTCCCGGCCGCGCGCACCGCGTCGCGCCCGTCGGGGGTGCAGTTGCCCGGCTCAAGGCCGAGCACGTACTCGCGCACCCCCATGTTCTTCCACTCCGTAAAGCAGGGCATCACCCTGGGATCGAAGGTGCAGCGCACCCCGAGGCCGAGCTTGGGCTGGTAGAGCTCCACGCGGGCCTCGCCCTCCCCAAAGTGGTGGTAGTAGCAGCGCTCCTCGTACTGCGCCTGGGGCGGCTCGAGCACGTTCCAGCGCGCCAGGTCGCGCCGGGCGAGATCGGTGCGCCCGTCCACCCCCACGGAGTTGATGGTGAGCTGCGCGTCCTCGTCAAGCAGCGGGTAGCCGAAGTTCTGGTGGTAGAGGTACTCGAGGGGCTGGGGGCGGTCGTTGGTGTTGGTGATGGTGTCGGAGAGGGTGAAGGCGTTGCGCCCCGTGCTCACGCGGATGGTGCGCCGCAGCTCCCACTTGCGCTTGAAGATCGCCTCGTCGCGGGTCATGCTCCTGACCTCGATGCAGTCCTCCCGCTCCTCGAAGCTGGCGCTGGCGCAGGGGAGGTTGCCGATTGAGCCGTGGAGCCCGAGATCCTCGCCGCAGTCGCGGTTGGGGGTGCCGACATTCTCGAGGCCGCAGCTGGTGAGGTAGCCGGCGGTGAAGTTCCTCAGGAAGAGGTCGCCCCCGCGCTCAAAGTAGGCCGGGTGGGCGTAGCCGCTGGGGGAGAGGTAGCCGATGTTGGTGCCGTCTACCTCGAGGCGGGGGATGTCGTTGTTGCGGCTGGGGCACAGCTGCATGCGCAGCCCGCGGCCGTTCCTGATCTCCCAGAGCTCGAGCCCGTCGCCGCGCCCGCCGAGCAGGCGGTGGCGCTCGACCCCGCGGATTTGGGCGTCGCAGCCCAGGTAGGGGTTGATGGTCATAAGTCCTCCTGATGTTGGTTATGGGGCCCAGGGCCCCGCCGTGCCGGGGGCCCTGGGGCGGGGGGCGCTAGGGCTGGGGGAGCCGCTGCCGCAGCTCGCTGGGCAGCTCGGGCATGGCGCCGCGCTGGGTGCAGACAAAGCCCGAGACCTCGGTGGCGAGGGCATGGGCCTCCCCGAGGGGCAGGCCGCGCAGCAGCGCGGCGATGAGGGTGGCGGTGAAGGAGTCGCCGGCGCCCACCGTGTCCACCACCTGCACCCGCTTGCTGGGCAGCCAGGAGCGCTCGCCGTTGAGGAAGATCTCGCTGCCCTCCCCGCCCTGGGTGTAAATGAAGCCGTCGATCCCGTAGCGCTCGGTGAGGGCGGCGCCAAAGCCCGCGCTGTCTGCGGGCATGCCCAGCAGTTTCGCGAGCACCGGCAGCTCATCCTCGTTGCACTTGAAGAAATTGCTGAGCGCGAGGGTGGAGGTGATCACCCGCTCGCTGTAGAAGTCGCAGCGCAGGTTGACGTCAAAGACGCGCAGCGAGCCCTTGGGCATGGCCCTGAGGAAGGCCCCGATGGTGGCGCTGGTCACCGCCGAGCGCTGGGCGAGGCTGCCGTAGCAGGCGACGTCGGTGGTGGCCGCGAGGGCGAGCAGGCGGTCGGTGAGCGGGAGGTTGTCGTAGGCGGTGCCGGCGAGGAAGTCATAGGCGGCCACACCCTGCGCGTCCACCCTGACGTCCACCCGCCCGGTGGGGAAGGGGACGGTGGCGAGGTGGCCCGCCAGGCCCCGGGCCCCCAGCTCCTCGCGGGCCCGCCGGCCCAGGGCGTCATCGCCCACGGCGCTCACCACGGTGCCGGCAATGCCCATCTGCCCGAGGTGGAAGGCAAAGTTGGCGGGCGCCCCGCCCAGCTTGGCCTCCTCGCCAAAGACATCGAACAGCACCTCCCCGAGCCCCACCCCGTGGAGCGTGCGATCGCAAAACCTTTTGAAATCAATCATGCCTTACCTCATCTGTTCTCAGTTGGTTGGGTTGGGATCCGCAGCCGGCCAGGCCTCGATGGGCCGGGCCTGCTCGGGGATGGCGGCGGCGAGGAACGGCAGGGCCGTGCCGATTGCCGCCGCGTGCCTTAGCACCACGGCGCGCTCCACGATGCCGCGGTCGCCGTAGGTGAAGGTGCAGTAGCGCAAAATCATCTGCTCAATGCGGGCCACGTCCTCGTCCTCGAGCATGCAGGCGAGCTCCCCGCCGAGGATGATGCGCCGCTCGAGGAGCAGCCACACCTGGTAGAGCCCGCGCGAGAGCATGCCGAGGTAATCATCCCAGCGGCGCATGTGCGAAGGGTCGCCGCCCTCGCGCAGGGCGGCAAAGAAGGCCTCGGGGGTCTCGCCCCTAAGGAGCGCCTCGTTGGAGCAGTAGGTCTCAAGGCAGTCCTGGCGCCCGCAGTAGCACATCCGCCCCTCATGCCCGAGGGTCAGGTGCTCAAAGGAGCCGGCGTAGCCAAAGCGCCCGTGCTCGATGCGGTGGCTCTTGATGAGGGCGCCGCCCAGGTGCTCGCTCATCGCCACATAGACCCCGTTGGTGATCCCGGGGTTGAGCCAGAGCTCGGCCTGGGCGGCGGCCTTGACGTCATGGCAGAGCCTAACCGGCAGGCCGAGGCGCTCGCTGAGCGGGGCGGGGTCGAAGTGGGCGGTGGGGACGATCCCGGAGTAGATGATGCGCAGCCCCTCGCGGTCGGTCACCGCCTGCATGGTGATGCCCACCCCGAGCAGCCGCCCGCGGGGGATGGCGCAGTCCTGGAGGAAGCGCTCCACGTGCCCGGGCAGCCGGGAGGAGTACTCGCTGGTGTCGGCGTAGGGCTCGTCGACGGCCCGGAAGTGCACCGCCTGCCCGGCGAGATCCACTACGCAGAGGTTGAGGCGGTCGCGGTGGATGTCCACCCCGATGGCCAGGCGCGCGGCGGGGTTGATGCGGTAGGAGAGGGCGGGGCGGCCGCCTGAGGAGTTGAGCATTTCCCCGGGCTCGATGAGCCCGGCGTCACTAAGGTCCCGCATGTGGGTGTTGATGGTGGGCATGCTCAGCCCGGTCAGCTGCGAGAGCTGCGGCTTGGAGAGGGCGCCCTGCGCAAAGAGCAGGGCCAGTACCCGATCCCGGTTCTGGGCCTTGGGATCACACCCAGGGTCGGTCATGGTTTCTCCTTATGGCGGGGGTGGCCTGCCAGGTGCCCGCCCAAGGGGGGAGGGCAGGGGGACTTGCCGGTCCCGCCTGCCATTATATCGCCCTCCCCGGGATCGCCTCTCATTATCTGCATGTCCTTTACAGAAGATACTTTAGTAAAGTAATTCTAATAAAAACTGTGGTCATTATAGTCCCTGGTCCGGGACTGTCCCGCCTGTAAAAGCGAAATTTTGAGGTTTTTTATGCCCAAAATGAGATCTGTGTCGCAATATTAAATGAAAGTAGTTTTATGAAAGTGACTTTAAGAAAAATGATTGTATTATGTCTCGCATGGAGGGCGCGGGACGGAACGCCGCCCGCCCCACAGGCAACCCAAGATTAGGAGTTTTAGCACATGGACATGGTTGAGAAGTTCCGCCTCACTGGCCGTACCGCCTTCATCACTGGCGGGGCGCGGGGCATTGGCAAGGCGGTGGCCGAGGGCTTTGCCTCCGCCGGCGCCAGCGTGGTGATCGCCGACGTCGACATTGACGAGGCCTCGAAAACCGCCGCGGCCCTGGGCAGCCAGTATGGCGTGGGCACCCTGGCCACCAGGACCGACGTCACCTCGCAGGAGAGCGTCAACGACCTCATCAGCGCCATCGACGAGCGCTTCGGGCGCCTTGACATCGCCTTCTGCAACGCCGGGATCTGCATCAATGAGAAGGCCGAGGACATGACCCTCGAGCAGTGGTCCCGCGTCATCGGCATCAACCTGACCGGGGTCTTCATCACCGCCCAGGCCGCCGGCCGCTACATGATTGCCAAGGGCACCCGCGGCTCCATCATCAACACCGCCTCGATGTCGGCCCACATCGTCAATGTCCCGCAGCCCCAGTGCGCCTACAACGCCTCAAAGGCCGGCGTCATCCAGCTCACCAAGTCCCTGGCGGTCGAGTGGGCCCCCCACGGCATCCGCGTCAACTCCATCAGCCCGGGCTACATCGGCACCGAGCTGGTCAAGGCGAGCCCGACCCTCATCCCGCTCATCAAGACCTGGAATGACATGGCCCCGATGCACCGCCTCGGCGAGCCCGAGGAGCTGCAGAGCGTCACGCTCTACCTGGCCTCGGACGCCAGCTCCTTCACCACTGGGTCCGACGTGGTGGTCGATGGCGCCTTCACCTGCTTCTAGGCGCAGGCAACTTTTTGATTATTAACTTATTATTTACAAACCAGCAAACTTACTCAGGAGTTATGAAATGAAAAAGAGCATGTTCGCGATGGCCTTTGCCGCTGCCCTTGCCTTCACTGCCTCTGCCCCGGCCCTGGCCGACACTGGCACCACCTCGGGCGTCCAGGCCTCCCCGGAGTTCTACGCCAAGGCCGACCTCTCGGTGCTCAAGGGCAAGAAGCTCGGCATCACCATCCAGTCGCTGCGCAATGCCTACTGGGCCGGCGTGATGGCGGCCCTTGAGGAGGTGCTGCGCGCCAATGGCTGCACCGACTTCACCATCGTGGACTGTGAGGACAGCTCCGCCAAGCAGATCGCGCAGATTGAGAACTTCATCTCCTCGGGCTGCGACTTCATCATGATCCACCCCTCTGACGCCGCCGCGGTCGAGGACGCTGCCGCCGAGGCCCGCAAGAAGGGCATCAAGGTGATGTGCTGGGACGATCCGATGGCCAACACCGATGGCAACTGGATCCTGAACAACACCTACCTCGGCATTGCCATCGGCGAGCTGGCGGGCAACTTCATCAACGAGCACTTCAACGAGTCCAACAAGGCCAAGGTTGCGGTGCTGGGCTTCCCCCAGACCAAGATCCTGCTCGAGCGCGAGGAGGGCATCCGCCAGGGCATGGAGAAGGTGGCCAAGGGCAAGTATGAGATCGTCGCCTCCCAGTCGGCGCTGCGCCCGAACGAGGCCCAGACCGCCATTGAGACCATCATCCAGCGCGTCCCGGACCTCAAGGTGGTCACCGGCATTGGCGCCGGCCCGATGATCGGCGCGGATGAGGCGCTCAATATCGCCACCAACGGCAAGATCCCCGCCGACATGGGCGTGTTCACCACCGACGTGACCAAGCAGCAGCTCCAGCACCTCGCCGATCCCGGCTACCCCGCCAAGGGCATCATCGGCTTTGAGGGCTCCGACGTCGACACCGCCACCGCCTGCGCCAGCATGTACGCGCTGATCCTAAGCGGCAAGCTGACGGACAAGAACGTGTTCCGCGGCGTGGCCCCGATCACCCTCGACAACGTTGAGAAGATCAAGTCGGGCATGAAGTAGGCGGCAGCCGCCCCACCAACTGGCCCCCGGGCTTGGGCCCGGGGGCCTTGCTGAACCTAACAGGAGCTGAGCCTATGTCCGAGAACTATGTACTCGAGCTCGAGCACATCCGCAAGGAATACCCAGGGGTGGTGGCCCTCAAGGATGTGACCCTGCAGCTTCGGGAGGGGGAGATCCTCGGCCTGATCGGCGAGAACGGCGCCGGCAAGTCGACCCTCATCAAGTGCTGCACCGGGGCGGTGATCCCCACCTCGGGCAAGATCCGCGTCAACGGGCGCGAGTTTGACCGCATGACCCCGCAGCTTGCCGCGGAGAACGGCATTGCGGTCATCTACCAGGAATTCAACAATGTCGGGGAGCTCTCCGCCGCCGAGAACCTGTTCCTCGGGCGGCCGATCCGCCACGGCATGGTCATTGACCGCAAGGCCATGGAGGAGCGGGCGCGGGAGGCCTTCGAGCAGCTGCACATCAAGATCGATCCCCGCGAGCTGGTCAAGAACCTCTCGGTTGGCTACCAGCAGATGATTGAGATTGCCAAGGCCATCCAGCAGAACGCCCGGGTGCTCATCATGGACGAGCCCTCGGCCCCGCTCACCTCGGGGGAGGTGGAGAGCATGTTCGCGGTGGTGGAGCTGCTGCGCAGGCGCGGGGTGTCCATCATCTACATCTCCCACCGCCTCGAGGAGATCTTCCGCCTCTCCGACCGCATCGAGGTGATCCGCGACGGCGAGTACGTGACCACCCTGATTACCCCGGAGGCCACCGTCGACGAGCTCATCACCCTGATGGTGGGCCGCGAGATGACCCAGAAGTTCCCGCCCCGCAAGGACTGCATCCAGCAGGACCGGGTGGTGCTCGAGCTCGATGGGGTGTGCGGCAACGGCAACACCGGCATGTCACTGCGGCTCCACGCCGGCGAGGTGCTGGGCCTGGGCGGCCTGGTGGGCGCCGGGCGCACCGAGCTCGCGCAGGTCATCTTCGGCGCCCGCCCCAAGGAGTCCGGCCACATTTACCTCCACGGCAAGGAGATCAACCCCCGCACCCCGCGCGAGGCCATCGACCTCGGCATCGCCCTGGTGCCTGAGGATCGCAAGCGCCACGGCGCTCTCCTGGGCATCTCGATCAAGAACAACATCAGCATGCCCATCTACGAGCGCATCTCAAGGCTCAGCGTGATCGACAGCGCCACCGAGCAGGCGGTCGCCCAGAAGTACCGCGAGGAGATCCAGATCAAGTGCCCGACCCTCAACCAGCTGGTCAAGAACCTCTCCGGGGGCAACCAGCAGAAGGTCATCCTGGGCAAGTGGCTGGCCGCCGCGTGCGACGTCATCATCTTCGACGAGCCCACCCGCGGCATCGACGTGGGCGCCAAGTTCGAGATCTACAAGCTCATCAACACCCTGGTCGAGCAGGGCAAGGCGGTGCTCATGATTTCCTCGGAGATGGAGGAGCTCATGGGCATGTCCGACCGCATCATCGTGCTCGCCGAGAACCGCATGACCGGCGAGCTCTCCCGCGAGGAGTTCAACTCCGACCGGATCATGGCCTACGCCTCCGGCATCACCGACGGCAAGGCCGCCGCAACCTCCCCCAAGACGGAGCAAGACTGAAATGAACCTCAACTCCAACTTTGTGAAGCAAAATGCCATCTGGGGCGTGCTCCTGGTGGAAATCCTCATCTTCGCGGTCGCCAGCGGAGGCAACTTCGTCACCGGCCACAACCTCATCAACATCTCGCGGCAGGTCTCCTACTACGGCATCGCCGCCATCGGCATGACCTTCGTGATCCTGATCGCCGACATCGACCTCTCGATTGGCTCGATCATCACCCTGGTCAACGTGGTCTGCGCCTGGCTGATGGTCAACGCCGGGGTCAACATGTGGGTGGCGGTGCTGATCTCGCTCATCATGGCCACGGGCATCGGCCTCGTGAACGCGGTGATGGTCGCGGCGGTGGGCATCCCGGCGCTAATTGCCACCTTTGCCTCGCAGACGGTCTTCGAGGGCGTGGCCTACCTCATCTCCGGCGGGCGCCCGATCTCGGGCTTTGACAGCTCGTTCGGCATCTTCGCCCGCTGGGCGATCGCCGACGTGGTGCCGATCTGCGCCATCATCATGGTGGCCTGCTTCGCCCTGGGCAGCTTCATCCTCAACAAGACCTACTTTGGGCGCTACTTCTACGCCATCGGCGGCAACGAGGAGGCCGCGGAGCTCTCCGGCATCCGCGTCAACCGCGTCAAGTACCTCATCTACTCGCTCTCGGGCTTCTTCGCCGGCCTCGCGGGCATCGTGCTGCTCTCCCGCTCGGGCTCGGCCCAGAGCACGGTGGGCAAGGGCCTCGAGTTTGACGTCATCACCTGCGTGGTGCTGGGCGGCGTGTCGGTCTACGGCGGCGTGGGCACCATGTCCGGGGTCATCGCCGGCGTGCTCATCATCGGCTCGCTGACCAACGGCATGATCCTGATGGACGTGAGCCAGTACACGCAGATGGTGGTCAAGGGCCTGGTGCTGGCCATCGCGGTGGGCATCGACTGCATGTCCAAGAAGCGGCAGGCATCCTAGGGGGGAGCGGCAATGGCCATGGGTGCAAGCAAGCGCAGTGAGCCGGGGATCCCGGGCCTCGTGGAGCTCCCGGAGGGCTGGCAGGCCTTCTACGCCGAGCTCGATCCCAAGGCGCGCCTTGAAATGCTCGGGGATCTCGGCGCGGGGGAGGGCAGCCTGCCCGCGCGGCTGTGCCGCGAGCGCTACCAGATGCGGGAGCGGCCGCTGCGCCTCGTGGACCTGTGGCTGTGGAAGTGCGTCTACCTGCCGGGGCTCTACCGGCGCCGCAAGTTCCTGCGCAAGTCCCTCACGCGCGAGGTGGAGGGCACCATCGCCGAGCTGCACCTGGGCGACGAGCTCGACCCCCGCGGGCGCACCGAGCTCTACTGGGAGCTGCGCAACGCGGTGCGGCGCTACCTCTCCACCTGCAACGGCGCCAAGTACGCCTCCAGCTTCTTCGGGCTGCGCAGGGCCAGCCCTGAGGAGAAGCATGAGCGGGCGGCGGTTGATGTGTGGAAGATGTCGCGGGGCATTGCCCGCGCGGCAGGGCGCGAGCGCCAGATGGCCCTGTGGTGCGACGCCTGCAAGGATGAGCTCCTGGAGTTTGACCCCCGCCTCGGGGACAGCCTGCTCGCCCTCGACCGCGACTTTGCCGCGGGCTAGGCCCGGGGCAGGGCGCGAACGGATTTTTTGGCTTTTTTTCACCGCCCGCCATGCGCGGGCCCGGGGGGGGAGCCCCGGGAACTTTGCAGAGAGGACTTTCAAAAATGCAAGGACAAATGCTTCAGCAACTTATGACCCAGCCCGGCGAGATCACCTTCCGCGAGGTGCCCATCCCCGCCGTGGGCCCTGACCAGGTGCTGGTCAAAATCAAGCGCATCGGGATCTGCGGCAGCGACATCCATGTCTACCACGGCTCGCATCCCTACACCTCCTACCCGGTGACCCAGGGCCATGAGGTCTCAGGCGAGATCGTCGAGGTGGGCGGGCACGTGCGCTCCCACCAGGTGGGGGAGCGGGTGACCATTGAGCCCCAGGTCTTCTGCGGGCGCTGCCATCCCTGCCTGCATGGCAAGTACAACCTCTGCGAGAGCCTCAAGGTCATGGGCTTCCAGACCACCGGCACGGCCAGCGAGTACTTCGCGGTTGATGAGTCCAAGGTGACCACCCTGCCTGCCGGCATGACCTTCTCCGAGGGGGCGATGCTCGAGCCGCTGGCGGTCACCGTCCACGCCGCCAAGCGCTTCCCCGATCTCAGGGGCGCCAAGGCGGTGGTCCTCGGCTGCGGCCCGATCGGCATCCTGCTGGTGCAGTCCCTCAAGGCCCTGGGGGCGGCGCAGGTGCTGGCCACCGACATCTCCGACCAGCGCCTCGCCCTCGCCCGGGAGCTGGGGGCCGACTTTGCGGTCAACACCATGAAGGAGGACTACGCCACCGCGCTGCTCAATGCCTTCGGCCACGACAAGGCCGATGTCATCTACGAGTGCGCCGGCACGGACATCACCATGGAGCAGGCCATCCAGAACGCCCGCAAGGGCAGCACCATCATCCTGGTGGCGGTGTTCGGCAAGCGCGCCAGCGTGGATCTCGCGAAGCTCAACGACTCGGAGATCGACCTCAACACCTCGATGATGTACCGCCACGAGGACTTTGTGGACGCCATGCGCCTGGTCAGCGAGGGCAGGATCAAGCTGCGCCCGCTGCAGAGCGCGCACTTCCCCTTCCGCGACTTCCCGAAGGCCTACGAGTACATCGACACCCACCGCGAGGCCACCATGAAGGTGCTCATCGACGTCGACGGCCCTGAGGAGTAGCGCGGCACTGGCTGGCGCCCCGGGCCAGCCGGCATGCCCGGCGGGGCCGTAGTGGCCCTGGGACGGGCCCAGGGCGCATTTTGTGAGGAGGATCCCTTAATGCAACTCGATTACGCCGGCCTTGCCGACCGCAAGGCCTGGGAGGGGGCGCAGGTGGCGCTCCCTGGATACGACCCGCAGGCGCTGGCCCGGGTGACCCGGGGCGACCCGCGCTGGGTGCACCTTGGGATCGGCAACATCTTCCGCATCTTCATCGGCGGCATCGCCGACCGCCTCATCGGGGAGGGCCTGCTGGACCGGGGCATCACCTGCGTGGAGGCCTTTGACTTTGACGTGGTGGACAAAATCTACCACCCCCATGACAACCTGGCCCTCGCGGTCACGCTGCATGCCGATGGCAGCCGCGAGCAGCGGGTGCTGGGCTCGCTCTCCGAGGCGCTGTCCGCGCGACTGGGCGATCCCTCCGCGCGCGAGCGCCTGGTGGGGATTTTCAGCCATCAGGGGCTGCAGCTGGTGAGCATGACCATCACCGAGAAGGGCTACGCGCTGCGTGATCCCAGCGGGGAGTGGCTGCCGCGCGCCCGCGCCGACCTCGAGGGCGGGCCGGGGGCCCCGGAGGGGGCGATGGGCATTCTCACCGCCCTGCTCTGGGAGCGCTACCTCGCGGGGGCGGCCCCGCTGGCGCTGGTGTCGCTGGACAATGTCTCGGAGAACGGGCGCAAGCTCGAGGAGAGCGTGCTGGCCATGGCCGGCGAGTGGCTCGCGCGCGGCTTTGTGGACCGGGGCTTCCTCAACTACCTTGGGGAGCGGATCTCCTTCCCCTGGAGCATGATTGACAAGATCACCCCGCGCCCCAGCGAGGCGGTGGCCGCTAGCCTCACCGCGGCGGGCATCGCGGGGATGGGGGTGGTGGTCACCTCGCGCCAGACCTACATCGCCCCCTTCGTCAACGCCGAGGGGCCGCAGTACCTGGTCATCGAGGATCGCTTCCCCAACGGCCGCCCGCCCCTGGAGCGCGCCGGGGTGCTCATGGCCAGCCGCGACACGGTGCGCCTTGCCGAGCGCATGAAGGTCACGGTGTGCCTGAACCCGGTGCACACCGCCCTCTGCACCTACGCGGTGCTGCTGGGCTACCCGCTGTTCGCGAGCGCCTTCGCCGATCCGCTGCTGAGGAAGCTGGCCCACCAGCTCGCCTATGTCGAGGGGCTCAGGGTGGTTGAGGATCCGGGGATCATCAGCCCCAGGGCTTTCCTTGACGAGCTCTTCACGGAGCGCTTCCCGAACGCCTACATGGGGGACACCAGCGCCCGCATCGCCGTGGACATCTCGCAGATGGTGGGGATCCGCTTCGGGCACACCATCGCCGCGTACGCCCAGGGGCCGGGGACGGGATCGCTGGTGGCGGAGCCGTTGGCCATCGCCGGGTGGATCCGCTACCTCCTCGGGGTGGATGATCAGGGCCAGCCCTTTGAGATCTCGCCCGATCCCCTGGCCGGGGAGCTGCAGGCGGCGCTCGCCGCGGTGCGCTGGGACGATCCAGGCAGCCTGGGCGCGAGCCTGCGGCCCATCCTCGCCAATGGGCGGATCTTCGGGCTCGACCTCTATGACGCCGGCCTCGGGGAGCGCATTGAGGGCATGGTGCGTGGCATGCTCTGCGGGGCGGGCGCGGTGCGCGCCACCCTGGCCCGGGAGCTGGCCGCCTGCAAGGCGCAGCCCTAGGCGCGCAAAAAAGGGCAGGGGGATCCGCGGATCCCCCTGCCTTTTTACTGTTGGTCACTGGCGCGGCGCGCTAGGACTCAATGTAGATGACATGGGGCCGCGGCTTCTCTTCCATGATCTTGAGGTTGGTGTCGCTGACCGCGCTCCTGAAGGTGGTGAGGTACCGGTGGTCCTCGGTGCCCTCCTGGCCCTCGGACTTCATGGCGGCGAGCTCCTGGTCGAGGTAGTTAACCAGCTTCCCCATGAACTCCGGGTCGTTCATGCCCTGCTTGGCATTCTTGGCGTTGTCAATGAACTCGGCGCTCATGTCAATGTAGTTGCTGATGACGTACCTGACCAGCAGGGTGTTGACATCGCCGGGGGAGGTGCCCTCGCGGCCGTTGGAATTGAGGATGTTCGCCACCATTTTGCAGATGCTCTCCCTCAGCCCCTCGGGCTTGGCGAGCGTGGGGCGATCCCCTTCCATGCCCGCGAAGCCCAGGGCCTCCTGGACGAGGTTGGGGTCGTACTTAATCTTGGAGGTAAAGCGGCTATCCTCTCTCTTGAGGGCACCCAGGACTTTGAGGTTCTCATTGAAGTCGCCAAACTTGATGGGCTGGCCAGCGGCCTTGCTGGCGTTGCCCGCGCTGCCCGCCGCCACCGCCTGGCCGGGCCGGGCGCTGG
>JAILEI010000156.1 GCA_024688225.1 Succinivibrionaceae bacterium | reverse complement strand
CACCCGCGCCTGATAGTTGAGCGTGCTCGCCATCACCTTCAGGATCAGGCCGCCCTTGAGCCCAAGCATCTTGGCCGCCTTGCCAGTCCCTGCAAGTTCCTTGCGTGCCATCCTGATCTTGGACTGCACTTCCTTCTGGGTCAGGTAATTCATGCTGTATGCCTCGCTATGCGTATACATCTTAGGTGACTGTATACATGGGCCATATACATGGATGTATACAGTAAATTCATGTCATGTGGGTGAACACGGCCTAACAGCATGTTACATTAAAATGCCAAGGAATGGCGCAGTGGCGCGGTCTTGATGGGACAGTGGGGAACGTCTGTGAACAGGTGGGAAAGGTGGGCGATGGTGGAGATGGGGGGATTCGAACCCCCGTCCCGAAAGACTTCAGCTTTGGCACTACATGCTTAGGCAATCATTAGTCTCGACATGTGCAGCGGACCGCCACGCAACAGCATGCCCAGCCTGGAGAATCCTTTAACGCTTCCTTCCCAGGCGGGAATTCCACGCGATCCAGTGAAAACCGACCCCGGTATAAGCAAGTGTCACTGGAAAGACTTGCTACCGAGGGCACTCAGGACTGCTTACTAGGCAGCGAGCGCGTAGGTTTCGTCGTTGGCGACTATTTTTTTGCAGCAGTTTAACGAGGTACGGCGGCTCGGCATGCGCCTAGGAATCCATGCTTCCGGTCGAATCCAGAATCATCCCCACGCAATCCCAATTATAGGACATTGCCAGGGGCTTTGCATGGGGCGGGGGCAAAAATGCCACGCTGCCTGGGTGGCCAGGGGTGGCAGCGGGCTAGCAGTTGCCCAGGTGCACCTTGGCAAGGTGCCGCCTGGCGATGGCGGCGAGGCGCTCGAGCGTCTCGCGCGGGGTCATGGGCGCGCTTTCGTGAAAGCGCGGGAAGTAGCGGCTCAGGTGCAGCGGGATGGCGGGGGAGAGTGAGGCCAGCCAGCGCGCCTCCTCCTCCATCATCGCCTCGTCATCGTTGCGCCCGGGGATGATGAGGGTGGTGATCTCAAGGTGGCAGCCCGCCCCGTGCGCCACCCCAATGAACTCCTTCACCGTGGCGAGCGAGCCGCCCACGTAGCGGTAGAAGCCCTCGCTGTAGCCCTTGAGGTCGACGTTCATGGCATCGATGTTTGGGAGCAGGGCGGTGAGCGGCTCGCGGCAGAGCTGGCCGTTGGTGACCAGCACCACCAAAAGCCCTGCCTCATGGAGCAGCGCGGCGCAGTCGCGCACGTACTCATAGCTGACGGTGGGCTCGTTGTAGGTGAAGGCAACCCCGAGGTTGCCCGCGGGCTCGTCCCTAAGGCGCAGCGCCAGCGCCACGAGATCCTCGGGGGGCAGCTCCTGGCAGGGCACCTCCCCCTCGGGCATGGAGATGCCGTGGTTCTGGCAGAAGGGGCAGCGCAGGTTGCACCCGAGGCCGCCCACGGAGAGGATCATCCCCCCGGGGTGGAAGTGGTAGAGCGGCTTCTTCTCAATGGGATCGAGCGCCAGCGAGGACACCAGTGCATAGCGGCAGGGCACCAGCTCCTCCCCCGCGCGGCGGCGGTTGCCGCAGATCCCCACCTGCCCCTCGGCGAGGGCGCAGTGGCGGTGGCAGAGCGGGCAGCGCAGCTTGCCCATCAGTGGTGGCGCTCGACCGTGAAGCGCTGCAGCTCCACGGGCTCCTGCGGCCCAATCCCGGCCTTGCGGCGGGCGATTGCCACCTGCTGCGCCACGGTGTCCACCCCCTCAAGGTCGGGCAGCAGCAGCCCGCGCTTGCCCCTGCAACTGACAATCACCCCATAGCGGCGGGGATCGAGCTCGGCCTCGGAGGCAATGGGCTCGGGCGCGCCGAGCACGTCCACGCTGTACTCAAGGTAGGGCAGCTCATCGGCGGTGATGGCGGGGAACCTCGGGTCGCGGGTGCTTGCCGAGACCGCGTTCTGCCGAATCTCCTCGGCAACGCTTTGGCAGGTGGGCAGGAAGGTGCCGATGCAGCCGCGCAGCTCGCCGAACTTGTGCAGCGAGACAAAGGCCCCGGCCCGCTGGCCGGTGAGGCCCTTAGGAAGGTTTTCGGGCAAGGGCGGGAGGCGCCCCTCGCCGATGTAGGCCTCGATGGTCTCGCGCGCGAGGCGGGCGTAGGGATCCTGCGCGGCGTTGGCGCCCTGCCGCTCGTCGCGCAGCTCCGCAAGGTAGTCAGCGAGCGGGTGGCGGCTTGGGTCCTCACCCTGCGGGGCGAAGGTCGCCACCCCGTAGCCCACCCCGAAGGTGCCCTCATGGGAGAGGGTGCGGCAGGTGACCGCGAGGCCGTCGAGGGCGCCCGCCATGATCACGAAGGAGCGGTGCCCGCACTCGGCGGCCGCCTCGCAAAAGTGCGGGGGGAAGCGCAGCAGGTCGAGGAAGTCCCCGCTCCCGAGGGCGCGCATCACCCGCTGGTCGTACTCCGGCCCCTCCTTGGCAAAGCCGTAGGGGCCCTCCGCGAGCAGCTTGTGGGAGAGATCGCCCGAGGCGATGATGCCGACCCTGCGCCCCAGCTTGTGGGCGGCGGCGGCGATCGCCTGCCCGAGGCGGTAGTGGTCGGCCAGCGGCAGCCCGGAGAGGCCGATGCGCACCACCTGGCAGCCCGGGAGCTCCCCCTGCAGGAAGCGCAGCGGGATGAGGGTGGCGTGGTCGAGGGTGGCGCTGCGCTCGCCCTGCGGTCCCGCGGGCACCCCCAGTTTTTCGGCCTCGCCTGAGATGGCGGCGGCCAGCTCACGGTCATACTCGCACTCCACCCGGGCGCCGGGGGCGCCAAAGCCGCGGAGGTCGCCTGAGGCGCCGGTGCCCGGGGAGATGTGGAAGTAGTCGCTGTAGATGACGCTGTGGGGGGTGGTGACCACCACCGTCTCGGGGGCGGCGGCGGCGAGGTGGCGCATGGCGGCGCGGTAGGCGTCGATGGTGGCCTGGATCTTGGCCTCCTCGCCATGGCCGACCTCAGGGAGGATGAGTGGCGGGTGCGGGACCGCCACCGCGGCAACAATGCTCATGGGTCAACTCCTTTGCTGTGCTGCCCTGAGTATATCCCCAGGGCAGGCAAAAAAGGGTGATCCCGGCGGCGTTTAGGCCCCGAGCGCCTTGAGCTGCGCGAGCACCTTGTCAAGCTGGGTGCGGTTGAGGGCCAGCTGCGAGCGCGCGCCCTCGATGATCTCCTGGGGGGCCTTGCTGGTGAAGGCCTCGTTGGCGAGGCGCGCCTCGGTGCCCTTGATGTTGCGCTCGAGCTTCTCGCGCAGCGCGCTGAGGCGCTTGATCTCATCCTGGGGGTCGACGAGGCCCTCGAGCGGCAGCAGCACCTCGTACTCGCGCAGGGGCTTGGAGGCGCAGGGGGGCAGCTGCTCGCCGGACTTGGCGAAGGCGACCTGATCGATGCGCGCGAGGCAGCGGATGAAGGGCAGGCACTCACAGCAGGTCTCCTCATCCCTCTGACAGGCGCCGCGGATGATGGCCTTAAGGAAGGGGGCGGGGGGCAGGCCCATCTCCGCGCGCAAATTGCGCACTGAGACCACCAGATCCTGGATGAAGGACACCGTCTCCTCGGCCGCCTCGTCGCGCGCCCACTCCGAGGCGCTGGGGTAGGCGGCCTCCATCACCGTGGCGCCGTCCTTGAGGGTGCAAAGGCGCGCCGCGGCGCCCTGCCAGATCACCTCGGTGATGAAGGGCATCACCGGGTGGGCGAGGCGGGCGACCGCCTCGAGCACCGCGAGCAGGGTGTGGGCGGTGGCGCTGCGCTGCGCCGCGCTGACGCCCTCCTCCTGGAAGGTGACCTTGGTGAGCTCGATGTACCAGTCGCAGTACTCGTTCCAGATGAACTCATAGAGGGTGGTCGCCACCTGGTCGAAGCGGTAGGCCGCGATCGACTCCTCGACCCTCTCGATGGCGCGGGAGAGGCGGGAGATGATGAAGCGGTCGGCGACGCTCAGGTCCGGCGCCGCAAAGGCGGCGGGGTCGATGCCCTCGGTGTTCTTGAGCACGAAGCGGCTGGCGTTCCAGAATTTGTTGCAGAAGTTGCGGTAGCCCTCGAGGCGCTTCATGTCCCAGTTGATGTCCCGGCCGTTGGAGGCGAGGGCGCAGAGGGTGAAGCGCAGCGCGTCGGTGCCGTGGGCGGCGATGCCCCCGGGGAACTGCTTGCGGGTGCGCCGCTCAATCTGCTGCGCCTTCTGGGGCTGCATCATGTTGGCGGTGCGCTTTTGGACCAGGGGGTCGATGGCGATGCCGTCGATCATGTCCAGGGGATCGAGCACGTTGCCCTTGGACTTGGACATCTTCTGCCCCTCCTCGTCGCGGATGAGGCCGGTGACGTAGACGGTGTGGAAGGGCACCTGGGGGCGGCCCTCGCTGTCCTTCATGAAGTGCATGGTCATCATGATCATGCGCGCCACCCAGAAGAAGATGATGTCAAAGCCGGTGACCAGCACCGAGGTGGGGTGGAACATCCTCAGCTCGCGGGTGTCGTCCGGCCAGCCGAGGGTGGAGAAGGTCCACAGCGCCGAGGAGAACCAGGTGTCGAGCACGTCGGGATCCTGGGTGAGGCCCTCGGTGGACCCGAGGTGGTACTTTACCTTGAGCTCCTCGAGGTCGCGGGCGACGTAGACCTTGCCCTCCTGGTCGTACCAGGCGGGGATGCGGTGGCCCCACCAGAGCTGGCGGGAGATGCACCAGTCCTGGAGGTCGCGCATCCAGGAGTTGTACATGTTGGTGTACTGCTGGGGCACGAACCTGATGCGCCCGTCGTCAACCGCCGCGGTGGCCTCCTTGCCGAGCACGCTGGCGCGCACGTACCACTGGTCGGTGAGCATCGGCTCGATGGGCACCCCGCCGCGGTCGCCGAAGGGCTGGGCGAGCTCATGATCCTCGATGCGCTCGAGCAGGCCCTGCGCCTTGAGATCCTCGACCATGCGGTCGCGGGCCTCAAAGCGGTCGAGGCCGCGGTAGGCCTCGGGGATGCGGCCGTCGGCTTCGCCCAGGGGCTGGCCGTTGGTGTCAAAGCACTCGCCCGCCTCGCGGATGTGGGCGTCCTCGGTGAGGATGCTCACCATCATGAGGCCGTGGCGGCGCCCCACCTGGTAGTCGTTGAAGTCGTGGGCGGGGGTGATCTTCACGCAGCCGGTGCCGGTCTCCATGTCGGCGTGCTCGTCGGCGACGATGGGGATGCGGCGGCCCACCAGGGGCAGCAGCAGATCCTTGCCGATCACCGACTTGAAGCGCTCGTCGGCGGGGTTGACCGCCACCGCGGTGTCGCCGAGCAGCGTCTCGGGGCGGGTGGTGGCGACCAGCAGGTGGTCCGCCCCCGCGGCGGTCTTGATCCCGTCGGCGAGCGGGTAGCGGATGTACCACATGTGGCCCTGGGTGTCGCGGTTGATGACCTCAAGGTCGGAGATGGCGGTCTTGAGCGCGGGATCCCAGTTCACGAGGCGCTTGCCACGGTAGATGAGGCCCTCGTCGTAGAGGCGCACGAAGACCTCGCGCACCGCGCGGGAGAGGCCCTCGTCCATGGTGAAGCGCTCGCGGTCCCAGTCCACCGAGGCGCCGAGGCGGCGCATCTGGCGGGTGATGGTCCCGCCTGACTCCTCGCGCCACTTCCAGATGCGCCTGATGAACTCCTCGCGCCCGAGATCCTGGCGCCTTTTCCCCTCCTCCTTCATCAGCTTGCGCTCGACCACCATCTGGGTGGCGATGCCGGCGTGGTCGGTGCCGCACTGCCAGAGGGTGTTGTCGCCCTTCATGCGGTGGTAGCGGATCAGGCAGTCCATGATGGTCTGCTGGAAGGCATGGCCCATGTGCAGCGAGCCCGTCACGTTGGGCGGGGGGAGGGCGATGGAGTAGGCCGGGCGCGTGGCGTCGTAGCTGGGCGCGAAGCGGTGATCCCTTTCCCATTGCTCGTAGATGCCGCCCTCAAATGACTCCGGGCGGTAGACCTTGTCCATGTCCATGCTGTGACCCCAGTTGCTTGTGGCGCGCCACGCGCGCGCGGTTATGTTTTAAGTGGTGAGCGGCCATTCTACCGCATTTGGGGCGGCGGTGCGCCATGCCGGCAGGGCGCCGCGGTTTTGCCCCCGCCTTAAGGCATGTTAGAATGGTCATTCGGGAAGTCCTGTTGATCTAGTTGAAATGCAAGGTGTTTTATGTCCAGGAAGGTCAAGTTGCTGATCGCCTTCCCGCTGCTGCTCATCGTGGTGGCGGCGGCGAGCGCCTGGTACTTCCAGACCGCCCTTGAGCGCCTCTCGGCCTTTGTGCCGGACAAGCTGGAGGTGTACTCGCTGCGCGAGGGCATGGTGGAGCGCCAGGTGGTCTCCGACCTTGCCGGCCGCGACTTCATGCCGGTGGTGATCTCGCTGTGGGTGAAGCTGCACCCGGAGTTCCGCGGCATCCAGAAGGGCGACTACCACATCGACGGGCAGCGGACCCTGCCCGAGATCCTGGGGCTGATGGTCAGGGGGGACGTGATCAAGGAGCGCTTCCCGCAGCTGGTCATCCCCGAGGGCATGGCCCTGCCCAGGGTGCGCGAGCGCCTGCTGGGCATGAAGGGGGTGAGCGAGGCCCGCCTTGCCGCCCTCGACAAGCCGCGCGAGTTCATGGAGCGGGTGCTCAAGAAGGACGGGCTGCTGGAGGCCATCGGCGGGGCGCACGACTCCCTCGAGGGCCTGCTCATGCCCGCCACCTACCCGCTGCCCAAGGCGGAGACGGATCCGCTGCGCCCGCTGCGCCAGGCCCTCTACGAGATGGCGGACTTCATGGCCATCTCCTGGCCGCAGCGCGACGAGGGCCTGCCCCTCGAGGGCCCCTATGAGGCCCTCATCCTCGCCTCGCTGGTCGAGCGCGAGACCCCGGTCGCCGAGGAGCTCCCCGAGATTGCGGGGGTCTTCTACAACCGCCTGCAGAAGAAGATGCGCCTGCAGACCGATCCCGCGGTGATGTACGGGGTCTCGCCCACCTTCCGCGGCCCCCTGCTGCGCAGCCACCTGCGCGCCGACACCCCCTACAACACCTACACCCGCGAGGGGCTGACCCCGACCCCCATCTGCATGCCGGGGCGCAAGGCCATCCTCGCGGTGCTCCACCCCAACAGCACCGAGGCGCTCTACTTCGTCGCCAAGGGCCCCAACCCCCTCGAGGGGCACGCCTTCTCCAAGACCAACGAGGAGCATGTCCGCGCCGCCAAGGCCTACCGCCAGCGGGTCAAGGAGGCGCGCGAGGCCAAGCAGCGCGAGCAGGAGGGCAAGGATCAGCAGGACTCCAAGGCGGAGGCTGAGGAGAATGACCTGCTCGACGCCGAGGAGGAGCTCAAGGGGAAGGAGCGCCCCAGGGACAGCAAGCCCACGGGCAAGCAGGACGGCAAGGCCACGGGCAAGCGGGATGGCAAGCCCGCGGGCAAGCAGGGCTAGCCCAGGAGGCGGCAATGGCACAGGGAATCTTCATCACCCTAGAGGGCGGGGAGGGGGCCGGCAAGTCCACCCTGGTGCCCGCGCTCTGCGAGGCGCTGCAGGGCCTGGGGTTTCCTAGGGTCCACGCCCTGCGCGAGCCAGGCGGCACCCCGGCCGCCGAGGAGATCCGCGCCATCCTCAAGGCCCCGCGTGAGGGGGAGCGGCTGCTGGACACCACTGAGCTGCTGCTCATGTACGCGGCGCGCGCGCAGCTGGTGGGCAGCCTCATCCGCCCGGCGCTCTCGCGCGGCGAGGCGGTGGTCTGCGATCGCTTCGACCTCTCCACCCTGGCCTACCAGGGCGGGGGGCGGCAGATCCCGCTGGGGGTGATTGCCAAGGTGCGCGAGGTGGCGATCGGCGGCTTTGCCCCCGATCTCACCTTGCTGCTGGACCTCCCGGTGGAGCAGGGCATGGCGCGCGCCCGCGGCCGCGGCGCGGCCGATCGCTTCGAGCTTGAGCAGCGGCCCTTCTTTGAGCGGGTGCGCGCGGCCTACCTCGATTACGCGAAGGCGCACCCGGGGGAGGTTGAGGTGGTGGACGCCTCACGGGGCATTGGGGCGGTGCGCGCGGACGCCGTGCAGAGGGTGACGGACTTTGCCCGCGCTCGCGCCCTGGCTTAGCGGCACCGCCGCGGCCTTCTCCGCCGCCCTTGCGGCCGGGCGCCTGCCTGGCTCGGTGATCATCACCGCGGCCTCGGGCCTTGGCGTGGAGGCGCTGGCGGCGCACTGCGCGCGCCTCTTCCTCTGCCAGTCCCGCGCCCAGGGTGAGGCCTGCGGGGCCTGCCCCTCCTGCCAGTCCCTGAACCTGCACGGCACCCACCCGGACTTCATGGCGGCCCTGGCCTCCACCCGCGAGGAGGCGCAGCAGGGGCACGATCTCACCCCCTCGCTTAGCGCGGCGGTGGAGAACGCGGGGCTTGCCAGCCTCGATACCGGGGGGCAGGCCCGCGCCATCCGCATCGACAGCCTGCGCGCCCTCTCGGGCTGGCTGCGCGAGGGCAGCGCCATGGGGGCGGGCAAGGTGGCGCTCATCGCCAACGCCCACCTCATGGCCGCGCAGGCGGCCAACGCCATCCTCAAGACCTTCGAGGAGCCCCCGCGCGGCACCTTGGTGATCATGACCGCCAAGGGCCTCTCCAGCCTCCTGCCCACCATTGTCTCGCGCGCCTTCAAGCTGCAGGTCCCGCTGCCCGCGCGCGCCGCGGCCCTTGAGTTCCTCGCCGCTGAGGATCCCGCGCGCGCCGCGGTGGCGCTGGATCTTGCGGGCGGGGCGCCGCTCTTGGCGCAGGATCTTATGGCGCGGGGCGTGGATCTTGGCGCGCGCGATCTCATTGCATCCCTGTGCGGCGCCATTAATGGGGAAAGGGGGCAGGAGATGGCCTTCGCGGCGAAGGTGCGCGAGCTCGGGGCCGCGGATCACGGGCGCACGGCCGTGATGGTGCTATCCTACATTATCCGCGAGGCGCTCAAGGCCAAGGCCGGCGGCGCGGCCCCGGCACTGCTTGGCCAGGCGGCGCCAGTGCTTATTGGCCTGCGCGCCGCGGCGCTCATGGCGGCGCACGGGGCGCTGCCCGCGCTCATGGCGGTGCCGCCGCAGCAGGATCCCCGGGCGCCGCTTGCGGGCGCCATCTCGCTCATCAACACCCTGGTGGAGGGCAAAGGCCAGTGATTATCCGCGGCTATCTCTTGAAGGAGATCTTCAAGTCGCAAATGGTGACCATGGTGGTGCTCATGACGGTCTTCGTCAGCCAGAGCATCATCAAGTACGTGAGCCGGGCCTCGACCGGCAGCATCCCGGTCGACCTCATCTCGAGCATGGTGGTCTACTCGTTGCCTGAGATCGCCACGCTGATGCTGCCCCTGACCCTCTTCATCGCCATCCTCACCTCCATCGGGCGCATCTGCTCGGACTCGGAGATGGTGGTGATGCGCTCCACTGGCTTCTCCCCGCAGAACGTGCTGTTCATCGCCGCGGTGCTGGCGGTGGGGACCGCGGCGGTGGCCCTGGTGAGCAGCGCGGTGCTGGAGCCCATGGCCGCGGCCAGGCAGGTGGAGCTGCGCGCGAGCGCGCAGAACAACCCCGAGTACCTGCCCCTTGAGAGTGGGAAGTTCCTCAACTTCGAGGCCCATACCATCTACATTGAGAAGGTTGACTCCAAGGGGGGCGACGCGCACAAGGACATCTCCCGCATCTACTCCATGACCTCCCCGGGCATGGGGGTGCCGATGTCGGCGATGGTGGCCCGCGACGGCTTTGTGGAAATCGACGAGGACGGGGTGCAGTGGCTGGCGCTCAAGGACGGGATCCGCGCCGAGGGCCCCCTTGAGGACCGCTCCTTCCGCCTCTCGCGCTTTGAGAGCGCCTACGCCCCGATCTCCCGCGACCCCGAGCAGAGCCGCAAGGTGCTGGAGATTTACCAGACCCCGACCCTCGAGCTGATGGAGTTCACCGACCCGCTGGCGATCGCCGAGCTGCAGTGGCGCTTCGCGCCGCTCTTTGCCTGCCTCATCCTGCCGATGATTGCGGTGCCGCTCTCCATGGTCAACCCCAGGCAGGGCCGCTTCGCGCGGCTCTTCCCGGCCATCCTGATTTACGCCTCCTACTACCTTGCCCTGCTCGCGGTGCGCAGCATGGTGGGCTCGGGCTCCTTCCCCAGCACGCCGGGCCTGTTCGTGGTGCCGGGGGCCTTCCTCATCTGCCTCGCCATCCCGCTTAACACGCCCATGCGCCGGCGCCGCCCGGCGCCGGCAAAGGGCAAGGGAGGGCGCCCATGATGCTGCGCATCCTTGACCGCTATGTGGGCAGGACGGTGCTGTTCAGCATCCTCCTGGTCTCGGTGTGCCTGACCTTCCTGATGGCGCTGGTGACCTTCGTCGACCACCTGCGCTACCTCGGGCGCGGGGACGTGGACTTTGCCTTCCTGCTTGAGTACCTTGCCTACGAGATCCCGGGCATGGTGGTGCTCTTCTTCCCGGTGGCGGTGCTCATCGGCGGGGTGATCGGCCTGGGCATGATGGCGCGCTCCTCTGAGATCATCATCCTGCAGTCCATCGGCATGTCGCGCATGGGCATCATCATGAGCGCGCTCAAGACCCAGCTGCCGCTCATCGTGCTGATGATGGTGGTCAGCGAGCTGGTGGTGCCGCCCTGCGAGCAGCGCGCCGAGGCGCGCTACAACGAGGTGGCGAAGGCGGGGCAGATTGCGGTGACCCACAACGGCCTGTGGCTGCGCGAGGGCAACACCTTCATCGGCATCGCCCAGATCCTCTCCGACGACACCCTGCGCGGGGTCACCCGCTACGTGCTCGAGCACGACCGCATCATCTCCATGTCAAGCGCCGACTCGGGCGCCTACGCGGACGGGCACTGGGTGATGCAGAACGTGACGGTCAACTCCTTTGACGAGGAGGGGAAGGTGCGGATCGAGCGCCGGCCCACCGACCAGTGGCACCTCAACCTCACCCCCGACCGGGTCGAGGTGGTGGGGGTCAAGGGCTACTACCTGACCATGAAGGGCCTGTGGGACTACGTGCGCTACCTCGAGGAGAACCACCAGGACGCCTCGCAGTACCGCCTCGAGCTCTACACCAAGATCTGCTCGCCCTTCACCGTGGTGGTGGTGCTGCTGCTCGCGGCCTCGACGGTGTTCGGCCCGCTGCGCACCATGACCATGGGCGCCCGGGTGCTCGCGGGCATCACCCTGGGCTTTGGCTTCTACGTGCTCAACCAGGTTGTGGCGCCGTTCTCGCTGGTCTACGGGCTGCCGCCCTCGCTGGGCGCAACGCTGCCGACCGTGATCTTCGCGGCCCTCGCCGTGTTCCTGCTGCGCCGCAAGGCCTGAGATCCCGGTTTGCAAGCGTGGCCGGGCTTTCTGTATAATTGCGCCTGACCGTGCCAGAATGGTGGAATTGGTAGACGCAGCGGACTCAAAATCCGCCGGCAGCGATGCCGTGAGGGTTCGATTCCCTCTTCTGGCACCATCCCCGCCATTTTCCACCTGTTCACCAGTGTTTCCCACTGTCCCACCAAGACCGCGCCACTGCGCCATTCCTAGGCATTTTAATGTAACATGCTGTTAGGTCGTGTTCACCCACATGACACGATTTTATTGTATACATCCCTGTATACGGGCCATGTATACAGCGCCACACATGTATACGCACAGCGAGGTGAACGGCATGAACTACCTGACCCAGAAGGAAGTGCAGTCGAAGATCAGGATGGCACGCAAGGAGCTTGCAGGGACTGGCAAGGCGGCCAAGATGCTTGGGCTCAAGGGCGGCCTGATCCTGAAGGTGATGGCGAGCACGCTCAACTATCAGGCGCGGGTGAAGGTGGGGGGCAAGTACACCACGGCGGTGATTGGACCCTACGACAAGATCACCCTGTCTGACGCCTACAGGCAGGCCAAGGTTCTTGCAGACCGGGCAGAGGCCATCAGGCAGGAGCGCATGAGGTCGCCGCTGTTCCGGGACTTCTGGCATGAGTACAGGGACACCACAGACAAGGCACTTAACCTGAGCAAGGACAGGATTTGCAACAAGAACGCCTACTACAACACTGTGTTGCATGTGCTCGATGACCTTCACCTAGATGAAATCACCCCTGAGGTGGTATCAGAGCGGGTGAAGTCTGTGCGCACCAGCCAGAACAACATGCACAACGCACTGGCCACCTTGGTCTCTTGCTTCGTCTACGCCCTGAACAAGGGCAGGATCGCCACCAACCCAATAGCGAGCCTGACCCGCTTGCCTGAGTTCAGGCGCGACAAGGCGGCAATCAAGGGGTTCAGGTGGGTTGGGGTAGATGAACTGAGGGAAGTCCTGTTCACGCCGCTTGATGATTACCCTGTGATGTTTCAGGCGTATGTGCTCTTGATTGCAATGACGGCGTCTAGGAAGGGCGAGATGTTGCGCCTGAGGTGGGATCAGGTGGACTTTTGCGCCACTGAGGCATGCCCCCACGGACTGATCACCATCCCCAACTCTGAGACCAAGACACGGCGCGACACTGGCAGGGGGGATCACGTCATTCCCCTGACCATTCAGCTGCGCAACCTGTTGGAGCACTACCGCTCACTGTCCGAGTGCTTGGGGAGCCCCTACCTGTTCCCCGGCCGTGACCCCCAGACACCTAGGGCGGCCTCCGTGATGATGTTGCCAAAGAACATCAGCGCAAGGATGGATCTCCACGGCCTGAGGAAGACAGCAAACACATTCCTGTGCTCACAGCGCTTTGACAGGAACTGGAACCGGGATGACATCGACCGCATCCTGTCGCACAAGGTGGACACGATTATCCATGAGACCTATGACAAGTACGACTACACCAAGGAACTCTATACAATCCTGTCATTCTACGATCAGTACCTTCAGGATAATTGCTTGACCCCCTCATTTTTGAAACTGGTGGGATAGCGGGACAATGGCTGGCTAAACAAAAATCCGCAACCAAGTCATTTAATCGCGGGCATCCCAGTTGGGGTGCCTTTTTATTTTCCAAAAATGATACATGTCATATTTTATTCCCGCTGTATTCCCGCTGTATTCCCGCTGTGTGCTCGCTGTAAATGATGCCCCATAATCGGCGGGGACACCTGTCAAAAGGC
>JAILEI010000155.1 GCA_024688225.1 Succinivibrionaceae bacterium | reverse complement strand
CACCCGCGCCTGATAGTTGAGCGTGCTCGCCATCACCTTCAGGATCAGGCCGCCCTTGAGCCCAAGCATCTTGGCCGCCTTGCCAGTCCCTGCAAGTTCCTTGCGTGCCATCCTGATCTTGGACTGCACTTCCTTCTGGGTTAGGTAGTTCATGCTGTACACCTCGCTGTGCGTATACATCTAGGTGACTGTATACATGGCCCGTATACAGGGATGTATACGATAAAATCGTGTCATGTGGGTGAACACGACCTAACAGCATGTTACATTAAAACTGCAAGGAATGGCGCAGTGGCGCGGTCTTGGTGGGACAGTGGGAAACACTGGTGAACAGGGTGAAAAGGGGGGAGATGGCGGTGTGAGAGGGATTCGAACCCTCGATACGAATTTTACGTCCGTATGCTCCCTTAGCAGGGGAGTACCTTCAGCCTCTCGGTCATCACACCATAAGGTGGCGAAATTATCTTGCATCGCCTCCTTGCTTGTCAAGGGCCTTGTGTGGGGGATGGGAGCCCTTGGCGTGCGCGCCATCGACGCGCTCCACCTTGAGGTCAGGGGGCAGGTCGAGCCCCAGGCGGACCTTGCCGCCCTGGATCTCGACCACGCTCACCACCACATCGGATCCGATCCGGATCTGATCCCCCACCTTGCGCGAGACGATCAGCATGCCTTGAGCAAGTCCGCGACCATGCCCGGGACCTTGCCCATGGCCTCGCCGAGCAGTTCGGGCTTGGTGCCCCCGGCCTGGGCCATGTCCGGGCGGCCGCCGCCCTTGCCCCCGACCAGCGCCGCGGCGCGGCCCACCAGGTCGCCAGCCTTGATGCGGCCGGTGAGATCCTTGGACACGGCGGCAATCAGGGCCACCTTGCCTGCGGCGGGATCTGCCGAGCCCAGCACCACCACGCAGCTCTTGAGGCGGTTGCGCAGCTCGTCAACGGCCAGGCGCAGCTCACGGGCGGAGTAGTGGTCAACCGTGGCGATCACGGCCTTGACGCCGCCAATCTCCACTGCCGAGCCCGCCAGTCCGCGCGCCTCCATGGCGACCAGGCGCTCCTTGAGCAGGGTGTTCTCATGCTCGACGCTGTGCAGGTGGTCAACCGTGGACTTGATCTTCTCCACCATGCTGAAGTTGTCGGTCTTGAGCACATTGCAGGCCACGTTGAGGTGGCGGGTGATGCTTGTGAAGTAGTCAATGCAGGCATCCCCCACCAGGGCCTCGATGCGCCGCACCCCGGAGGCGAGGCTCTCGTCGCTGACGATGACCAGGCTGCCGAGATCGCCAGTGCGCCGGGCATGGGTGCCGCCGCAGAGCTCCTTGGAGAACCCGCCCATGGAGACCACGCGCACGTCATCCTCGTACTTCTCGTCAAAGAGCGCCATGGCGCCGCTTTGCTTGGCCCGCTCGAGATCCATCACCTCGGTGGTGATTTCCTCGTTGGCGCAAATCTCCTTGTTGACCAGCTCCATCACCTTGAGGCGCTCGTCAAGCGACATCGGCGCCGAGTGGGAGTAGTCAAAGCGCAGGCGCTCCGGGCCCACCGAGGAGCCCTTCTGGGCGACGTGGTCGCCCAGCACCTTGCGCAGCGCCGCATGCAGGAGGTGGGTCGCGCTGTGGTGGGCGGCAATGTTGCGCCGCCGCTTCGCGTCCACCTCGGCGGTGACCGCGTCGCCAGGATGGAAGGAACCCAGCTCCACGCGCCCGACATGCAGCACCGCCTTGCCCACGTGCCTGGTGTTCTCCACGATGAAGAGCCCGCCCTCGCACTTGATCTCGCCAGTGTCGCCCACCTGGCCGCCCATCTCCCCATAGAAGGGGGTGCGGTCAAGCACCATGGCGCAGCGCTCATCGGTGAGGACCTCCCCGGCGGGATCGAGGCCACGGTAAATCTCAAGCACCTTGGCATTGGAGCTCAGGGTGTCATAGCCGAGGAACTCGGTGGTGGCGGAGGTGCGCAGCTGCTGGTTGTAGTCCACCCCGAAGGTCGATGCCGACTTGGCGCGCTCGCGCTGCTTCTGCATCTCGGCGTCAAAGCCGGCCATGTCCACCACGTAGCCGCGGTCGCGGACCACGTCCTGGGTCAGGTCGGCGGGGAAGCCATAGGTGTCATAGAGGCGGAAGGCCACCTCGCCAGGGATGGTGCGCTCAGCGCCGAGGCGCTCGAGCTCCGCGTCCAGCAGGCTGAGCCCGCGGTCGAGGGTGCCGAGGAACTGCACCTCCTCCTTGCGCAGCGTCTCCTCAATGAGGGCGCGGCGCTCGATGAGCTCGGGATAGGCCTCGCCCATCAGCTCGCAGAGCTTGCCCACCAGGCGGTGGAAGAAGACCTCCCTGGCCCCCAGCAGCCGGCCGTGGCGGACGGCGCGGCGGATGATGCGGCGCAGCACGTAGCCGCGGCCCTCGTTGGAGGGCAGCACCCCGTCAGCAATGAGGAACGAGCAGGAGCGGATGTGATCCGCAACCACGCGCAGCGACTTCTGGGAGAGATCAGACACCCCCAGGATGTTGGCGGCCTCGCCGATCAGGTCGCGGAAGAGATCGATGTCGTAGTTGGAGTGCACCCCCTGCAGCACCGCCGCGATGCGCTCGAGCCCCAGGCCGTTGTCGATCATGGGGCGCTGCAGCTTCTCGAAGGTGCCGTCGGCATGGCGGTTGTACTGCATGAAGACGATGTTCCAGATCTCAATGAAACGGTCGCCGTCCTCCTCGGGAGAGCCGGGAGGGCCGCCCCAGATCCCCTCGCCGTGGTCGTAGAAGATCTCCGAGCAGGGGCCGCAGGGGCCGGTGTCGCCCATCTGCCAGAAGTTGTCGGAGTTGAAGGCGCCTCCCTTGTTGTCGCCGATGCGGATGATCCGCTCCTCGGGCATGCCAATGACGTCGCGCCAGATATCGTGGGCCTCGTCATCGCTCGCGTAGACGGTGACCGTCAGCGACTCCTTGGGCAGGTGGTAGACCTCGGTGAGCAGGGTCCAGGCAAAGGTGATCGCCTCCTTCTTGAAGTAGTCGCCAAAGCTGAAGTTGCCCAGCATCTCAAAGAAGGTATGGTGGCGGGCAGTGTACCCGACATTGTCGAGGTCATTCTGCTTGCCGCCGGCTCGCACGCACTTCTGGGCGGTGGCGGCCCTGAGGTAGGGGCGGGTCTCCTTGCTCAGGTAAATGTCCTTGAACTGGTTCATGCCCGCGTTGGTGAACAGCAGGGTGGGATCGTTGTGCGGGACCAGGGAGCTCGAGCGCACGATGGTGTGGCCGTGCTCCTTGAAAAAGTTGAGATACGCGCTGCGTATCTCATTGGTGGTCATGTACATGTGAATTGGGCCTCAGGTTCTGTGCCGCAACCGCTTGCGGGCGCACCATTATAAGCCCAATCTCTGGGTGGGGCCGTGCTAGGGGGTGCCGCGGCGTCCCTCGATGGCCCGCAGGCACTGCTCGGCGGTGAACCCGCGGCGCTGCAGGGCGGCCAGCGCCCGCTCCCGCTGCTCGCGGGTGGGCTCGCCATCCCCGGGCAGCAGGCGCCCCAGTGCCTCAGCGGCCGCGACGGCCCAGTCCTCAGCCGCCACCGCCTCCCGGACCAGCCCGGGATCGACGCCCTTGCGCACCGCGTCAAACGAGAGCTTGCGCGGGCCCTGCCCCGCAAAGTGGGCGTGCCTCACCAGCATCTCGAGGAAGCGTTCCTCGCTCTGCCAGCCCTCGGCCACGCAACGGCCCACCGCCTCGTCCACCGCCTCGGGGGTGAACCCGCGCAGCAGGCGCAGCGCCAGCTCGCGGCGGCCGTACTCGCGCTTGGCAAGCAGCGCCAGCGCCCGCTCCAGGGCCGCACGGGGATCGCTGGAGCGGGGCTTTTGCGGCCTCACAGGTCTTCAGGGATGTCAGTGATGAGGTCGCTCTCGTCGAGATCCTCGGGCACCGGCACGTCCGCGGGGGCGCCCATGCCGCCCTCATCCTCGCCCGGGCTGCCCATGGACACCGTCTCGGAGTAGTCGGAGTGCTCCTTGTAGTACTGGCGGATGGCGGCCTCCACCTCCTCGGCGGCCTTGGGGTTCTCGTCGAGGTACTTCATGGCGTTGGCCTTGCCCTGGCCGATGCGGGTGCCGTTGTAGGAGAACCAGGCGCCGCTCTTCACGACCACCCCGGCCTCGACGCCCATGTCGATCAGCTCGCTGCTCTTGGCGATGCCATAGTTGAAGAGGATCTGGAAGTTGGCGACCTTGAAGGGGGGCGCCACCTTGTTCTTGACCACCTTCACCCGGGTCTCCGAGCCGATGACGCGATCCTTTTCCTTGACCGCCCCGCACTTGCGGATGTCGAGGCGCACCGAGGCGTAGTACTTGAGCGCGTTGCCGCCGGTGGTGGTCTCCGGGTTGCCGAACATCACCCCGATCTTCATGCGCAGCTGGTTGATGAAGACCACCATGCAGTTTGCCTGCTTGATGATGCCGGTGAGCTTGCGCAGCGCCTGGGACATGAGGCGCGCCTGCAGGCCGACGTGGCTGTCGCCCATGTCGCCCTCGATCTCGGCCTTGGGCACCAGCGCCGCCACCGAGTCGATGATGATCACGTCCACGCTCCCCGAGCGCACCAGGGTCTCGCAGATCTCCAGGGCCTGCTCGCCGGTGTCCGGCTGGGAGAGCAGGAGGTCATTGACCTTCACCCCGAGGCGGGTGGCGTAAATCGGGTCCAGGGCATGCTCGGCGTCGATGAAGGCGCAGATGCGCCCCTGCTTCTGCGCCTGCGCCACCAGCTCGAGGGTGAGCGTGGTCTTGCCCGAGGACTCCGGCCCAAAGATTTCCACGATGCGGCCCATGGGCAGGCCGCCGATGCCCAGCGCCAGGTCCAGCGACAGCGAGCCAGTGGAGATGCAGTCAATGTCCTCCATCTCGCCCTGGCCCAGGCGCATGATCGCGCCCTTGCCGTACTGGCGCTCGATCTGGTCCATCGCCGCCTCGAGGGCCCGCTGCTTTTTTTCGTCCGTGGTCAGGTTGGCCGCCAGCGGGTTCTTGCCGCCCTTGTCGCGGGCCGTGCCCTTCTTTTCTGCCATCTTGCTTGGTCTCCGTGCCGGGAAGTTTTGGGTGTGCGTATTCTATCAGAAAGGCCCTTAGGGGCTGCTTTGGTGCATTTCACGACTTATTTCGGGGTTTCCCGACAAATTCACCCCCTATTCAAAAGCTCAGGGATATAATCCTGACTGAACTGCCTAGCGGGATTATCCCGCGCATGCGTTGCAAAAAATGGCAGCATTGCTCACAAAAGGAGAAACCACATGAAGACCGTCAAGACCGCCATGCTCGCCCTGGCCCTGGGCAGCGCCCTCGGCACCCCCATGATCGCCAGCGCCGAGGAGAGCGTCGACATTATGCAGGGCACCTGCAAGGAAGTCCTCTCCAGCCAGGAGAACGTCCAGTTCATCCTCTTCTGGATCGATGGCTACCTCAGCCACGAGAGCGGCAACACCTCCATGGACAAGGCCTGGATCGAGAAGCTGGGCAACCACCTCGGCACCTTCTGCAGCGCCAACCCTGACAAGACCATCAAGGACGCCATCGACGCCCTGGAGTAAAATCCCAAGGTCCACTGGCCCGGGCCCCATCCGCAGGTGCGGCATGGGGCCCTTTTCACATTAAGGAGCGCCCCATGCCCAAGATCCTGATCGCCCTGCTGGCCCTGCTGGCCCTGCCGCTGCAGGCCAGGGATATGGAGTGGACCATCGCCTGGTACCTGTGCGGAAGCGACCTCGAGTCGCGCATTGGCGCGGCATCCACCGACCTCAGGGAAGTGCTATCCGCCCAGCTGCCCGACAACGTGCAGGTGGTGGTCGAGACCGGGGGCAGCTCCTCCTGGGCGCTGGACGGGCTGGACGCGGGCAAGAACGAGCGCATCCTGGTCAACTCCAATGGCTCATCCGACCTGGGCGGCGTGCCCCGCTCCAACATGGGCGATCCCCGCACCCTGGCAAGCTTCATGTCCTTCGTCAGGGACAAGTTTCCCGCCCGCAAGACCGCGCTCATCATCTGGGACCATGGCGGGGGCAGCGTCTACGGGGTGGCGGTCGACGAGAACTTCGGCCGGGACTCGCTCTCGCTCAGCGAGCTGCGCCAGGCGCTCGCCTCAGTCTACGGGGACGCCCCTTCCGCCCCGCCCCTTGAGGTCATCGGCTTTGACGCCTGCCTGATGGCCTCCATCGACACCGCGCGCGCGGTCCAGGGATACGCGGGGCACCTGGTGGCCTCCCAGGAGCTCGAGCCCGGGGTGGGCTGGCAGTACGAGTACTTCCTCAACAGCCTCGGCAAGGATCCCGGCATGGGCGGCGCCCAGCTGGGCAAAACCATCTGCGACAGCTACCTTAAGGGCTGCGAGGAGGCCGGCCAGGAGGAGGGCGTCACCCTGAGCGTCACCGACCTTGGCAAGTTCGGGGAACTGTGGGACACCTACATCGCCATGGGCTTTGAGGCCGTTGAGGCGCTCGACCAGGATGACAACTTCTACGTCAAGTACGCCCGCCAGGCCATGGGCACCCAGAACTACGGCAACGACAGCAGCAACTCCTCGGGGATGGTCGACCTCGGCGGCCTCGCCAAGGGACTGTCCGCCTCGCTGCCCAAGTACTCGCCGCGGCTGCTCAAGGCCCTGGACGAGGCTGTGGCCTACCGGGTGCAGGGTCCCCACACCAAGTCCATGGGACTGTCCTGCTTCTACCCCTTCAATGACGATCCCGGCGCGGTGCAGGTCCTCTACGATGGCAACTTCGTGACCCCCCTGCTGCTGCTCAACGCCGTCGCCACCGATGCCATGAGCACCGACCAGGCCGAGAGCGACCTCGAGCACCTCTACGCACTGCTGGGCAATGGCCCTGCGGGGGAGGGCCAGCAGGCCGCCGGCGCGGCGCCCCACCCGGGCCCGGTGGCGCCCCCTGCGCCCACCGCG
>JAILEI010000150.1 GCA_024688225.1 Succinivibrionaceae bacterium | reverse complement strand
ACAATTAACTTTAGTCAATTAGAATACATACAACATCAAAAATTACAAAATATTTGTTGATAGAAAATTTAGGTATGAAGATTTACGTAACTCACCATATGTGGTTTAAACAAATATATATTAGAAATCTTGATCTTCAATAATCTTGTGAACAAGGACCATTTTCCAATTTATGATTGTTCCACATGGAACTTGTAATTTGGGAGGTGATTGACGAGTATACAACTAGATAGGGTACCTCATTTATGGATGTTCATATCTGTGCAAGTTAATTTACTTAAATATAAAATCCCTTGTAAAAATTTAAATGATTAATGCCAATCGTAGTACATGACTCGGTTATACACTTTCTGAAAACTTGTTCTGAACTGAATAGTACCTTTGAAGAGCGGACTGGAATTAACAAATTAATTAAAATGTTAAGGAAAAGATCGAAAATATAAATATTTCAATCGATCTTAAGTAACCACTACGAAAATCGAACTTAATTTCATTGAACGAAAGTTAATTCAATGACAAGCAATTACTTAACCTTGAGTCATCAAAATTATTGATACTAATTCAGTATCAGCAATTGTTACCTAATGGATTTATCATAAAAAATCTTATCAAAATGATTTAACGTTCTAATTAATCGAAGCGGTGCAGTCAAAGTTCTAGACTAAAATCTGATTCAGGTACTTCTTTGAAATTTGGTTGGGTTGGACTCTGAATGTATTTATACTTCATTTAAAAATATTTAAATTCACGTTTTTCTTTATCGGTAATAAAGATAATATATTATGTTCAAATGTAAGAAGTCACAATTATTGATTGTTCCACGTGGAACATTACCCGCTTCACCATTTGCTTGGTCTTACGTTTGATTATTATTTTTATTTAATGATCTGTAGTTATAAATTGAATATTCAAATCAGGAATTTTCCGCATAAAATTTTGAATGAGTTCTGTTTGAGATAGGTTGGTTGGATCATTTAAACTATTCACCTAGTATTTGCAGACCTCAAATTTTGTGGTCATCTA
This sequence comes from Succinivibrionaceae bacterium, assembly GCA_024688225.1. Lineage (GTDB taxonomy): Bacteria > Pseudomonadota > Gammaproteobacteria > Enterobacterales > Succinivibrionaceae > JAILEI01. The sequence continues at coordinate 19,251 of JAILEI010000150.1, read as the reverse complement.
ATTTTTATGAATGATCATATTATGGTTAATTGATCTTGCAGATGTTTATAACGGAATAGATTTTTATCGTTTTGAATGATGATACGTTGTGGTTATTAAGTTTGAGATGAATTTTTATAAATTCTTTCATTATTAACCATGGTAGATAGCGCATCATAGTTTGGCTTAGCATTAGTTATATGTGTTTTAGTTGTCTTAGTCCATGATTAATTATGAATTTTGCACAAATGAAGTATTTAAGTTAAACGGAAAGGATACGTTGAAACTTGATAGCGATTTGAAAGAATTCTAAGACTATTTGTGCCAGTTTTAATTTTGCTATATTTACGTTGCCCTCTATTTCAGTAATATTTATCTTTGACCTGTTCCACGTGGAACATTAACTTCAATATCGAGTAACTGAACAATAAACAGAATATGTCCACTGATTATCTGCAAAGAAAAAAACCCCACTCTTGAGGAGTGGGGTTACTTTGGGCCTGGACAAATAATGAAGTTATCTCAATTAAGTACTGAGATATCTGCCGTGGTATTGAAAAGCGACCTTAACTTTGCAAGCAAAGAAATGCGATTATTTCTAACTGCAGAATTCTGGTCATTTACCATTACGTGCTCGAAGAAGGTGTCAATCGTATCCTTCAACTGGGCAGCCTCGAGAAGCACTGCATTATAGTCTTTCTTCTTTTGTAGAGAAATAACCAAATTCTCCTTTTTATTAACTTCTTGGAATAAAAGGATTTCCTCAGGGGCTGTCAACAAGGTTTCCTGCACCTGGCCCTGATCGGACTTTGCCTGGGAGAGGATATTATTTATTCTCTTGAATGCAGCGGAGAGATCCTTTGCTTCAGGTTGCTCCTGGAAGGAAACAACAGCCTTCACCCGCTTATCGAAGTCAACCACGCTGCTGGGCTTGACTGCGTAGACTGCCTGGAAAATATCTGAGGTTATGCCCTGGTCCTGGTAGTAGGACTTAAGGCGGGTAAAGATGTAGTCACTTACCTGGGCAGAGGTATCTGGGTTCTTGACCTTGCTACCGAGAATTCCAACAGCCATCGCGGTGACTCCTGGAAGGTCAAGGTCCAGATTATTCTCCAGCATGATCCTGATCATCCCAATGGCTGCACGGCGTAAGCCGAAGGGATCCTTGTCCCCCTTTGGCATCTGGTTGATTCCGATCATGCCCACGATGGTGCAAAGTTTTTCAGCCAGTGAAACACTGATTTGCACCGGACCAGTTGGAACACTGTCTCCAGCGTATCGAGGTAGGTACTGGTGGAAAATTGCCTCTGCAACCTCAGGATCCTCGCCATCCATCCTGGCGTAATGCATACCCATAATTCCCTGGGTATCCGTGAATTCCTTGACCATGGTTGTTGAGAGGTCGCATTTAGCGAGGTAAGCAGCACGGTCAACCTTGTGCTCGTCTGCGCCAATTAGTGACGCAATGTGGCGTGATATAGCGCGTACCCACTCTGATCGCTCGGCTACCGTCCCAAGGTCCTTTTGGTAGACCACGGTTTGCAGGTGATCATGGAAATCCTCAAGGCGGTGGTGACGATCGGTCTTGAAGAAGAATTCTGCATCAGACAAGCGGGGACGGATGACACGCTCATTGCCGAAGACTAGCCAGTGGGTGTTCTCCGGGTTAATGTTGCTGACAAAGGCGAACGTAGGCAGCAAGTTATGCTTGCTGTCATAAATGGGGAAGTACTTCTGATCTCCCTTCATGGTGTGCACCAACGCCTCTGCGGGAACAGAGAGGAACTTCTCATCAAAGTTGGCAAGATAAACGTGAGGATCCTCAACAATGGAGGTAACCTCCTCGAGTAGGTCGTCATCAAGATCCGCCTGGCCATGGACGCTTTCAGCAAGGCTTTTTATCTTCTCTGTAATGGTCGCCTTGCGCTGCTCATAGTCCACGACTACGTTGCCCTTGGACAGCATTTCCTGCTGATAGGCATCGGCGGAGGAAATGGTGAAGGTGCGCTCCCCGGTGAAACGGTGCCCCATCACGGTAGCGCTGGACTCAACCCCAAGGATGGTACCCGGAATAAGATCGCTGCCATACATCATGGTTACGGTGTGAACCGGGCGGACGAACTCAATGCGCTTGTTACCCCAGTGCATCAGCTTGGGGATGGGAAGGGCCTTTAAGGCTTTCTCAAAATAACCAGGAACCAGCTCAAAGACAGTTTTTCCTTGCTTTTTGGTTGTATATGACAGCCAGAGGCCCTTTCCGGTGTCCAGCAGCTTGGTGTCCTTTAGGTCAATGTTGTTGGCCCTGGCCCAGCCCTGGGCAGCGGGGGTGGGCTGGTTGTTGGCATCAAAGGCCGCCTTTTGGGAGGGTCCCTTAATGGTGACCTCCTGGTCTGGCTGCTTCTCCTCGAGTGACTCAATATAGAGTGCCAGCCTGCGCGGGGTGGCAAACCAGCGTGATGACTTGAATCCAAGGCCCTCTTTTTGCAAAAGGGAGACAAAACTGTCGTGCAGGCTCTCAGCAAGCTTGCGCAGGGACTTGGGCGGTAGTTCCTCGGTTCCCAGCTCGAGGAGTAAATTCTTGCAATCCATTACTTGCCGGCCTCCTGGTTGCGGTTGCACATCGGGAAGCCAAGCTTCTCGCGTGACTGGTAATAGGCTTCCGCCACCTGCTTGGAGAGGTTGCGAATGCGCAGGATGTAGCGCTGGCGCTCGGTGACCGAGATGGCCTGGCGTGCATCCAGCAGGTTAAAGCAGTGCGCCGCCTTCAGGATCCGCTCATAGGCAGGAAGGGGAAGCGGGTTTTCAAGGCCCAGCAGGTAAGAGCTCTCTTGCTCCATCTGGTCAAACATGCCAAACAGGAACTTGGTGTCGGCATGCTCGAAGTTGTAGGCAGACTGCTCAACCTCATTCTGGTGGAAGACATCACCGTAGGTGACATCTCCATTGGCGGTGTGCGCCCAGATAAGGTCATAGATGGAGTCCTTGCTCTGGATGTACATGGCGAGGCGCTCCAGGCCATAGGTGAGCTCACCGGTAACCGGGTGGCACTCCAGTCCGCCGACCTGCTGGAAATAGGTGAACTGGGAAATCTCCATGCCGTTGAGCCAGATCTCCCAGCCCAGGCCCCAGGCACCCAGGGTGGGGTTCTCCCAGTTGTCCTCCACGAAGCGGATGTCATTGAGCTTGGGATCAAAGCCCAGCTCGATGAGCGATCCCAGGTAGAGATCCTGGATGTCATCAGGGGATGGCTTGAGGATGACTTGGAACTGGTAATAGTGCTGCAGGCGATTGGGGTTGTCGCCATAGCGGCCGTCGGTGGGGCGGCGCGAGGGCTGGACATAGCAGCAGGAAATGGGCTCAGGTCCTAGCGCCCTGAGAAAGGTCATGGGGTGCGAGGTGCCGGCACCGACCTCGAGATCGAAGGGCTGGGCAACCATGCAGCCATGGCGCATCCAGTAATCCTGCAGGGTGAAGATCAATCCCTGGAAGGTTTGCAAGTCGTATTGGTTGGGCATTTTGGAACCTTATAAAAAAAGAGACAGGCAATTATACCGCCGCACAGGGGTTAAACCCCATGGATTTGGGACCGGGCGGAAAGCGTGGGCACAGTCGCTGCGCAAGGGTGATGCCTGGGCAAGGCCAGTTGGCGCTACTTCTTTCTTATAAGGTAGCGGGCAGGGTGGGCATCGTCAGGCAAGGCGAGCAGGTGGTGCCCGACAAAGTCACAAAAGGCGGGCACATCGCGCAAGGACACGGGATCATCAGAGAGAAAGCGTACCAGGGATCCAGATTCGGCATGCTTCAGTGCAAAACGGAGTTTCATCAGGGGCTCTGGGCAGGAGAGCCCGCGGCAGTCGAGCTCAAGTACTGGCTCGGTGAGGTCTCGTTGCTCACTCATGATTATGATCCTGCTGCGCTGTAGCAAAGCGGGGTGAGGGTCCCCAACAGTGGGAGCGGGTCTCTATGTTATACTGCCCCGCAGGCGCTGGCATGGCTCAGTTGGTAGAGCACCTGTTTTGTAAACAGGCGGTCGTAGGTTCGAGTCCTACTGCCAGCACCAATATCCCCCATCTCCAGCCCTGGCCTACCCTCTAACTGTCCGAAGTTGACCATGATTGGTACGGCGTGCCTGGGCACGGTCACCCCGTTCCCCCTCCCTCCTGAAGGCAAGTATGCCCTCCTATCACGGGCAATGGCACGCATCAGGTCAGACTAAGGCATCCCCCGGATTGAGGCAAGGCGGCATTCTGGGGCGTTTTTGTGATCGTGATCAAAGATTTTCGCAAACGATCACGGGGCATCATCCTGGAAAAGAGGATGCGAGAGGAAAAAGATCGGGCCTGGCCTGAATCCCGTAGGTTTGACTAATAATTAAAAAATAACAATAGGTTATCTGAGGTGAAAGGTTGGGTTAAGGTAAGGTCAAGCACTGAGAAAGGAGCAAAGCAAGACCCCAAAATGTGAACTGGCGCAAAAAAGTGAGATCATTTGCAAAAAAGATATTAAAATATAGTCGTGGCGTTTAGCCACTTGGGATTTTCAAAACTAAGTCAAGAAACTGGACATAAAACATGAAACTCAAGCTTATCACCCTCGCCGTTGCGGCTGCCGCTTCGGTCGGTTTTGCTTCCTCGGCCTATGCGGGCCTTGCCAACCAGGGCTATGTCGGCCTTCGTGGCGGCTGGGCGTTCACCAACTGGAGTGACAAGTCGGTCACTGAGAACGGCACCAAGTTCGCGATCGACGGCAAGAAGAAGAGCGGCTTTGGCTATGGCATCTATGCCGGCTACAACATCACCGACTGGTTCGGCATCGAGGCTGGTTTCAACAACTTCGACAACTTCAGCATGAAGGCCTCCAGGGGCGATGAAGTGCACAAGGTGAAGTACAACGTCTACGGCCCTGAGCTCGCCGCTCGCCTGGCCTGGACCTTTGACCAGAATGGTTCCGATGTCTACTTCCGCGCCGGTGCGGCGTGGCTGACCACCTCCCCGGATGACGGCGAGGGTGACGGCTACCACGACAGGCACCGTGTTGCCCCTCTCGTTGGCGTGGGCGTCAACTATGCGTTCACCCGCAACTTCGCCGTGCGCGCTGGCTTTGACTACTACTTCAACGCTGTCGAGGCCAACTACATGGACAAGATCAGCGGCAACAACAGCAAGATCGACGCCAAGGCTGACATCGGCATGCTGTTCATCGGCGTGCAGTACCAGTTTGGCGGCCCTGCGGTGGCCCCGGCCCCTGTTACCCAGCAGGTCACCCGCACCCACTCCCTGGATGCCAGCACCCTGTTCCCGTTTGATGGCTACCAGCTTTCCCAGGCTGGCCGCGACACCATCGCCAACGTGCTGACCACCGTCCAGAACGATCGCATCACCAATGCTGCGTATGAGGTTCACGGCTACACTGACCGTATCGGCAGCGCTGCCTACAACCAGAAGCTGTCCGAGCGCCGTGCGGATTCGGTTGCCAATGAGTTCCGTGCCCAGGGCGTGACCGAGGATCAGCTCCGCGTTGTCCAGGGCCACGGCAAGGCCAACCCTGTGACCGGCAACACCTGCAACGGCCTCAGGGGCCAGAAGCTGCGTGACTGCCTCGCCCCGGATCGCCGCGTCGAGGTCGTGGTCACCGGTGACCAGCTGGTCGAGCAGACCAAGTAAGTCTTAACTGGCTTAATACCATGAATAACCCAGGCCCAGTGCCTGGGTTTTTTCATGCCGGTCACCCAGGGATTAGATTTTGGGGCAGGCATAGCCTAAGGATGGCTTTGCCTAGGCAACCTAAACCTAGTGGTTGCTGGGAATTCCATCCCCGGCATTGGAACTTATCTAGGATTAGGCCAGGGACTGCTACGTTCTGGCAGGATGCGGGGTTACTGTGGGAGTGAAGGCACACTTTCCTGGTGAGACAGGTGAGCGTGCCTCCGGGCATCCCGGTCAGTGCCTTGCCTTGACCTGCTGAAAAGCACCCAGGCTGCCGAAAGGCAGCCTGGGTGCTGTATAACCAGTTGTTTTAACAGGCCTTGCTAATCGTTCTCGGGTCTGCCGGGATCCCCATAGCCATTGCTGTCCGCATCGCTGTAGACCTGCATCATCATTTCCTTGATGCTGTCTATGACCTCCGGGCGGGGGTGGCGGATTGCCTCCTCAAAGGTGTGCTGGACCTGATCCATGACCGAGGCCCTCACAATGAAGACGATCTTGGTGACCGGATCCTCGGGCCAATGGTCCATTTCCGCAAGCGGATAGAGGTTGCCTTGGATGCCATGCACGATGACTGGGTAGGGCTGGCCCTTGAGGTTCAGCAGGCCCTTGAGGCGCAGCACTGAGTCACCATATACGCCCTGCACCTCATTGATGGCGGCAAGGAAGATGTTGCCATCGATGGGTTCCTTCTCGATGAAGGAGAAGGAGTCGATGTCCGAGTGGGCAATGATTTGCGGGCGGGCCACGCCGAGGTCGGAATTGACCTGCGCGGGGCGGAAGGGGGAGGCCACCGAGCCGTCCTTGATCTGCATCCAGTTCTTGAGCTGGGCGTAGTCCTGGTGCATGGTCTCGCGGTAGGGCCCCACGTTGAGCAGCACCTGGGGGTCGATTTCCCCGTTCCTGACCGGGTGGATGGCCACCGTGGGGTTGATCTTGCGGGCCACGGCGGTGATTTCATCGAGCTCAGCCTGGTCGATGAGATCGACCTTGCTGACCAGGATGACGTCCGCGAGGGCTATCTGCTTGACCACCTCGTACTGCTTCTTAATCTGCTCGCGCAGGAACTGGCCGTCGAGGATGGTGATGGTGCCGTCGTAGTAGAACTCGCTGTAGCAGAACTCATCGCGGTTGATGGTGCTCACCACGCCGGAGGGATCGGCAAGGCCGGTGGTCTCAATGAGCACGCGGCGGAACGTGGGGATCTCGTGGTTGCGCGCCTTGGCGAGGTTGTTGGCGAGCGCGTTGATGAGCTCGCCCTGCAGGGTGCAGCAAATGCAGCCGTTGCTCAGGAGCACCACGGAGTCGTCAAACGACTCCACCAGCTCATGGTCCAGGCCCACGTCGCCAAACTCGTTGATGAGCACCAGCGTGTCCTTGAACTCGGGGGTATTGACCCAGTGATTGAGCAGGGTGGTCTTGCCGCTGCCCAGGAAACCGGTGATGATGTTTACCGGGATGCGGCTTTCCTCGTAGTTGTCCTCTTCAGGCATTGCTGTTCTCCCCATAGAAGAATTCGAGCACCCGCAGGAGCGCCGGGGTGCGGTAGGCGTCGCTTTCGTTGATGAGATCGTGGAAGGCGCCGTCTATGTTAAGGCAAATGGGCGGGCAGGGGTCATGGCGGTGGCGATTAAAAAACTCAAGTGCGTACGCGCTGTTGACCACCCGGTCCGCGCCTGAGGTAATGGCCAGGGTGGGGATGGTGAGGGCAAAGTCCAGGCGCCGCAGCTCCGCCTGCATGCTCAGGGTCTCATGGAGAAAGCCCCAGGTGGTGCCGCTGATGCAAAGCTCGGGATGGGCGGCGTAGTAGTCATGGTAGCGCCCATAGCGCAGCTCGCTGTGGGAGTGGTGGTTCTCGGCAAAGGGGATGCGCCGGTAGTCACCCTGGGTGGGCGGGTAGCCTGTGGACAGGGCGGGGATGGCGGCGCACAGCGCGGAGGCCGCGCGCAGCAGCGGGGCCGGGCATCCTCCCGCCTGGGGATGGAGGTAGGGCGCGCAGAGGGCCAGCCGCTCCGGGCGCAGGGTGCCATGCGCCACGGCATCGAGGGCAATGAGCCCGCCCATGGAGAAGCCCATCAGGTGGTAGCGCTCCCAGCCCAGGGCACGGTGGCAGCACTCAATGTCAGAGCGCAGGTCATGGTAGTCGCGCAGGTGGGTGCGCGCGGTGCCGGGGAGCACCCGCGATGAGGATCCGTTGCCCCGCACAAAGGCCACCGCCACGCTGATGCCCATCCCGTGCGCGGAGTAGAGGAACTCGGCGTACTTGTGCTCAATCTCGGCGCGCCCGGCGACGATGAGCAGCGGCGGCAGGTGCCCCGGGGCCGGGGACTCAATGACACTGAGGGTGAGGCCGTCGCGGGACACGGGGTGGTGCCAGGTGAGCCCCTCCCCAAAGTGGCGCTCAATCTCGGCGGTGTGCTCAGTCAGCTCCCCCTCAGAGAGCAGGCGGGGTTCGGGGGTCATGGTTGGCTCCTTGCCGGCCGGGTCTCCCCACGGCTTGAGGCGTGATCAGTTCTTGCGGTTGACGTGGATGACGTTGGGCACCGACTTGATGCGGCGCATCACGGCGGCGAGGTGGAGGCGGTCGCGGACCACAATCACCAGGTTGATGATGTGGACCTGGTCGCTCTTGACGTCTGAGTTGATGGCCTCGATGCGCGAGCTGGCGACATCGATGGCGTTGGAAATCTCGGAGAGGATCCCCGCCCGGTTCTCAATCTCGATCCTGAGCCCGGTCTGGAAGTCCATGTCCACGGTCTTCCCGACATCCCACTCCACCTTGAGGAAGCGGTCCGGGGCCTTCTCGAGATCGCGGATGTTGTTGCAGATGCAGTTGTGGATGACCAGGCCCTTGCCAGGGGTGACATGGCCGATGATCTGGTCCCCGGGAATGGGCAGGCAGCACTGGGCAAAGGTGAAGGGCTGCCCGCCGGTGCCCTTGATGGGGCAGCTGCTCTCGCCCTGCTGATCCTTGAGCAGGCGCTGCGCCACGCTCACGGTGAGGATGTTGCCCAGGGCAATGTCCACGCACAGGGCATTGAGGTCGGGCTTGTTGAACTCAGCAAGCAGGCGGCTGAGATCCTCCTTGGGGATGTCGAGCACCCGCATCCTGCCCAGGGCATTCTGCAAAAGGCGCCTGCCGATGAGCACGCACTCCTGCTGCCTGAGCCCCTTGAGGTACTGGCGGATCTTGGCGCGGGCGCGGGAGGTGACCACGCTGGAGAGCCACAGCGCGTTGGGCTGGGCCTGGGGGGAGGTCACGATCTCCACGGTCTGGCCGGACTCGAGCGGCCGCGAGAGCGGGAAGTTGTGGTGGTTGACCCGGGCTCCGGTACAGTGGTGCCCGATGTCGGAGTGGATGGCGTAGGCGAAGTCCACCGCGGTGGCGCCGGAGGGCAGGTCGTAAATCTTGCCCTCGGGGGTGAAGACAAAGATGGCGTCCGGGAAGAGGTCGGTCTTGACGCTCTCCACGAACTCCTGGGAGGATCCGGCGCTGTTTTGCAGGTCGATGATGCTCTTCATCCACTGCTGGGCGTTCTTCTGCGCCGCTGAGGAGGTGGGATCGGAGCCCTTTTCCTTGTATGACCAGTGCGCGGCCACGCCCTGGGCGGCCATCTGGTCCATGAACTCGGTGCGGATCTGGATTTCCACCGGCACCCCGTGCGGCCCCACCAGGGAGGTGTGCAGGGACTGGTAGCCGTTGATCTTGGGGATGGCGATGTAGTCCTTGAACCCGTTGGGCAGGGGCTTGAAGAGGTTGTGCACCTGCCCCAGCACCCGGTAGCAGGTGTCCACGTCGCCAACGATGACCCGGAAGGCGTAGACATCCATGATTTCATGGAAGGGCAGCACCTTGTGGACCATCTTCATGTAGATGGAGTAGATGCGCTTCTCGCGCCCCAGCACCCGGGCCGGGATGCCCACCTCGGCAAGGCGGCGCCGGATGCTCTCCAGGATTTCGTTGACGATTTCCTTGCGGTTGTTGCGCGCCTTGGCGACCGCGGCCTTGAGCACCCGGTAGCGCAGGGGGTAGAGGGCGGCCAGGCCCAGCTCCTCGAGTTCGGCGCGGATGTCGGAGATGCCGAGGCGGTTGGCGATGGGGGCGAAGATCTCCAGGGTTTCCTTGGCGATGCGGGCCTGCTTCTCGGGGCGCAGCGCGCCCAGGGTGCGCATGTTGTGGGTGCGGTCGGCGAGCTTGATGAGGATGACCCGGATGTCGCGGGTCATGGCGAGGATCATCTTGCGCAGGTTCTCAGACTGCGCCTCGCGGTAGTTGTGGAAGCGGATCTTGTCGAGCTTGGTGACCCCGTTCACCAGCTCCATCACCGTCTTGCCAAAGCGCAGCGCGATGTCATCGGCGTTGATGAAGGTGTCCTCGACCACGTCATGGAGCAGCGCCGCCTCGATGGACTCGGCGTCCAGGTGCATCTGCGCCACGATGGTGGCCACGGCAATGGGGTGGATGATGTAGGGCTCGCCCGAGGCCCGGGCCTGGCCCTCATGGGCGCGGTCAGCGAGCAGGAAGGCCTCGTCAATGCTGGCGATGGAGTCAGCGCCCAGGTACTCGCCTAGCAACTGCCTCAGGGGCTCGTAGCGGGGGTAATTGGGGGAGGCGCCCACCTCGGGCGCCACAGGGGGCAAGGCAGGGTGCTGTTCGGTAACTGCAGGGACTGTCGCCCCGGAGTCTGCCCCAGGCATGCTTGGATCCGCGGTCAGTTGAACATCTCAACGCCGTCGATGGGGGCGAATTCCTGATCGCCAGGGTGGAGCGCGGCCTCATGGAGGCTGTCAGGGCGATCCTGCTTGTTGAGGAACTCCTCGGTGATGAGGCCTTCCTCAATCTCGCGCAGCGCGATTACGGTCGGCTTGTCATTGTCCTCTTCCACCAGGGGCTGGCTGCCCATCGACAGCTGGCGGGCGCGGCGCGCCGCGGTAAGGATGAGGTCGAAGCGGTTGCCGATCCTGGCAACCGCGTCTTCAACAGTAACTCTGGCCATATTCTTTAAATCCTGTGCCCGCAGCGGCGCTGTCCTTGCGCCAGGGCGTGTACTTACAAGTGTGAACGAACATTCTACACCACCTTGGGGGGCGGCGTTTTGGGTGACGGCGAAAAATGGGCCCTCAGGACTCGCCCATGATGGAGCGCGCCAGGGCCTCGGCTTCCTCGCGGCAGGCTGAAAGCTGCCTGCGGCAGCCCTCAATGACGGAGCGCAGCTGCATCAGGCACTGGTCGAAGTCATCATTGATGAGCACGTACTCGTACTCGCCAAAGTGCGAGATTTCCGCCTGCGCCCGCGCCATGCGCGAGGCAATCACCTCGGCGCTGTCCTGGCCGCGCCCCTCAAGGCGCTCGCGCAGGGCATGCAGCGAGGGCGGCATGATGAAGACGCTGTGGGCCCCGGGGGACTGGGCGCGGATGAGCCTTGCCCCCTGCCAGTCAATGTCAAAGAGCACATCGTGCCCCTCACCCTGCCAGCGCTCGACGATCTCCCGCGAGGTGCCGTAGTGGTGACCGAAGACCTCGGCGTGCTCGTAGAAGGCGCCGCGGTCCACCAGTTCCTGGAATTCCCGCTCGTCCACGAAGTGGTAGTGGACATGATCCTCCTCACCTGGGCGCGGGGCGCGCGTGGTGTGGGAGACGGAGAGCCGCAGCCGCCCATCGAGGTTGAAGCGCTCGAGGAGCGCCTTGATGAGCGAGGACTTGCCGGCGCCGCTGGGCGCGGAGATGATGAAAAGTGAGCCGCGTGGGGTCATTTGCCTTCCTCCCCTGGGCCTGCCGGTGCCTCGTCCCCTTGATCCGCCAGATCGGTGTACCAGCGGTCGAGGAGGGCGCGGGCCGCGTCAATGTTCAGCCCCCGCAGCGCCGAGAAGGGCAGGGCGGTGAAATGGTCGCTGTACTCGCGCAACTGCTCCTGGGTTTCCCGCACCGCCTTCTCGCGGGCCGTGGTGCCGATCTTGTCGGCCTTGGTGAGCAGCACCAGGACGCGCAGCCGCACCGCCGCCGCCCAGTCGAGCACCTTGCGGTCCAGATCCTTGAGCGGGTGGCGGATGTCCATGGTGACCACCAGTCCCTGGAGGGACTGGCGCTGCTGCAGGTACTCCGACATCGACTTCTGCCAGTCGCGCTTGACCTTCTCCGGCACCTTGGCAAAGCCATAGCCGGGGAGGTCAATGAGCCGCTTGCCGGGGGCCACCTCAAACTGGTTGATGAGCTGGGTGCGCCCCGGGGTGCTGCTGGTCTTGGCCAGCCCGCGGTGATCGCAGATGGCGTTGATGGCCGACGACTTGCCGGAGTTGGAGCGCCCGGCAAAGGCGATCTCCACGCCCTGGTCCGCGGGCATCTGGCGGATGTTTGCGGACGAGGTGATGAAAAAGGTCTTCCGGAAGTCGAGCATCCGCGCTACTCCCCCTGCATCTGGGCGAGGATCTCGTCCGGGTTGAGCTCGTCCTCGTCGACAATCTCCTTGAGCATGGTGAACTCGGTGTCGTCCATGGCGTACTCCATGTAGAACTCGTTGCCGTCCTTGGTGAAGAAGGTCATCTTGTAGTACTTGGGGTGGTCAAGGTTGACGTTGATGTTGATCTGCACCTCCTGGGGCAGGGTCAGCATCTTGGGCTGGCTCTGGGTGATGGTGGTGTGCAGCTTGTGGGAGATCTTGGAGGTGAAGTCGCCGAGGATCTGGTTCATCAGCTCGCCAAGGGAGTTGCTGACCGAGTCGGAGGTGTAGTTGCTCGCCACCTCCTCCCTGGGGAGCCCCACGGCCAGCATGTAGTTGCGGTAGATCTCCATCGCCGCCTCCTTCGGGAAGTTCATTACCACCATGCCCGAGAAGGAGCCGGTGAAGAGCACGAAGGTGCCAATCTCGGGACGCAGCACGGTCTGGGAGATCTTCTGCACGATGGGGGCGAACTTGACCTCGGTCTTGGTGGCGCTGGTCATGACGCGCGACACGCTGTCGCAAAGCACCAGCAGGATGTCGCTGCTCGAGAAGACGTTGTTCTCCATTTTCAATCCCTCACTTGTATTGTTTTTCTGGATGCGGTGGTGGTGTGCGGGGACGGGCCCCGGTGAATGGGGGCAATCATAGCAGTTTTGCCCCCCGTTGCTAAAGGGGGGCGGAGCGGAAGGGACTAGGACAGGCCCAACTCCTTGATTTTGCGGGTCAGGGTGTTGCGGCCCCAGCCCAGGAGGTGGGCGGCCTCCTGCTTGCGGTTCTCGGTGAAGTCCAGCGCGGCGTGGATGAGGGCGCGCTCGAACTCGGGGGTGGCCTCGGAGAGGATGTCGTCCTCCCCGGCGCGCAGGCGCGCCATCGCCCACTCGCGCAGCTCGTCCTGCCAGGAGCGCGCCGGGCCGCCGCGGGTAACCTCCTCCGGGGCGCTGGGCCGCGCGGCGGTGCCGCGCGGGTCGATGAACTCCTGGGGCAGGTCGATGAGCTGGATGTCGCGCCCGGTGACCATGATGGTCAGGTACTTGCAGAGGTTCTTGAGCTGGCGGACATTGCCCGGCCAGGACTGGCGGCACAGGAAGATCAGCACCTCGGAGGTGAGGCGCTTGGGTTCGCAGCCCTGCTCGAGCGCCGCCTCGGCCAGGAAGTGCTTGGCGAGCATCGGGATGTCGTTGTTGCGGTCCCTCAGCGGCGGGGTGCGGATGCTGATGATGTTGAGGCGGTAGAGCAGGTCGGGCAGGAAGCCCTGGGCGGTCAGCTCCTTGGGATCACTGGAGGTGGCGGTGATGATCCGCGGGTTGTTGCCGTCCCCCTGGCGCTGCAGGTGCTGCAGCAGCCGTGACTGGGCCTCGAGGGGCAGCGCCCCCACCTCGTTGATGAACAGGGTGCCGCCCTGGGCGCGCCCGAGCGCCCCGCCCTCCCCGGCCTTGCCAAACAGCTCGACCTCTACGGTGTCGTGGGGCACCGAGGTCAGGTCCAGGGGCACAAAGGGCCCGGAGGCGCGGGCGCCGTGGCGGTGCAGCGTCAGCGCCACGAGCCCGCGCCCGGTGCCGGTCTCGCCGAGGATGAACACCGGGACATCGGTCTTGGATACCCGGCCGATGAGCTTGAACACCTCCTGCATCGCCGGGGACTTGCCGATGATCTCCGGGCTGTCGGCCAGCGACTCGGGCCCCTGGCGCTCCTCGCGGGGGCGGGAGAGGTTGAGGCGGTGCACCGCGGCGCGGCGGATCACCGCGATCGCGTGCTCAATGTCAAAGGGCTTGGGCAGGTACTCAAAGGAGCCCCGCTCATAGGAGTCGATCGCCGCGGTGAGGTCGCTGTGGGCGGTGATGATGATGAAGGGGATGTCGGGATCGGTCTCGTGCACCATGCGGATGAGCGACAGCCCGTCGATGCCAGGCATCCTGATGTCGGAGACCACCACGTCGGGGATTTCGCCCTTGAGCGCCGCCAGCGCGTCCTCGGCACTCTCAAAGAGGCGGTGGGACATGCCATTCACGGTTAGCGCCTTGTCGAAGACAAAGCGGATGCTGGCGTCGTCATCGATGATCCAAATCATGGGATCCATTTTTCTAGTTCCTCGGGTAGGGTTTCTGGGGCAGGGGCAGCAGCACCGTGAAGGTGGTGCAGCCCGGCGCGCTGTGGCAGGCGATGCTGCCGCCGTGCCGCTCAATGATGCTCTGGGCGATGGACAGGCCCAGCCCGTTGCCCTCGTGCCGGGTGGTCACCATGGGGTAGAACAGGGTTTCCATGATCTGGTCAGGGATCCCCGGCCCGTTGTCGGTGACCGACAGGGCAATGGCGGTCGGGTGCTTGATGCCGTTGATTACCGCGCCCAGGCAGGCGCGGGTCTTGATGGTGATGAGTGGGGCGCTGGTGCCGCTCTCGGTGAGTGCCTGGCAGGCGTTGCGCAGGATGTTGAGCAGGGCCTGCTGCATGCCGTCGACATCGAGGGGCAGGTCGGGCAGGCTCGGGTCGTAGTCCCGGCGGATGCTGATCTTGCCCTGGGTTTCCATGCCCAGCAGCGACAGGACCTTCTGGGTCACGTAGTGGATGCTGGCCGTCTCCATGGGGTTGGCCCGCTGCGGGCCCAGGAGGCGGTTGACCAGGGCGGCGAGGCGGTCGGTCTGCTCAATGATCACCGAGGTGTACTCGCCGATCCCCGGGGCGGCCTTGCCGAAGGTCATCTCGATGAGCTGCGCCGCGCCGCGGATCCCGCCCAGGGGGTTCTTGATCTCGTGCGCAAGGCTGCGCACCAGGTCGCGGGCGGCGAGGTGCTGGTGGCGCTGCTTGACCTCGCTGGAGAGGCGCTGGCGGTAGCTGGGGTCGCGGGCCTCGACCACCAGCCCGGTGCCCTCAAGGCGCGAGACGCTCAGGTCGATGCGGATCTCCTTCCCGGGCTCGGTGAGCGCGGCGACGTCCCCCGCCGAGAAGCCGGTCTCCTGCCCATCGAGGCAGGATCTGATGCTGTCCATGACATAGGCATCGCCCATGTCAATGAGATCGGGGAGGCGCATGGAGAGCAGGCGCCGCCTTGAGAACATGAACATCTGCTGGGCGGCGAGGTTGGCGCCCCTAATCCCCAGGTCCATGCCGGTGACAAGCACCGCCGTGGTCATGGAGTCGAGGGTGAGCTGCGCGGGGTTGGCCATGGAACCTCCAGTGTCGATGGTCACAATTTTATGTGTTTGCGCGCCGGCATTGGGGATCCATGTCGTGAAGGTCGGGTTTTCTGCCGTGAAGCTGCCTTTTTGCACCAATATGGTGCAAAAAAGTCAGGGCCGCATGGCGCGGCCCTGATCCTGCGCAAGCCTGCCGGGCGGGGCCGGCAGGGCAGCGGCTATTCCTGGGTCTTCTTGCCGCCCGCGGCGCGGAAGGCGCGCACGCGGTCGATCTCGGCCAGGTTCTTCTTGCGCAGGCGAATGCTCTTGGGGGTGACCTCGACCAGCTCATCGTCGTTGATGAACTCAAGGGCCTGCTCGAGCGACATGTGGATGGCGGGGGTGAGGATGATGTTGTCGTCCGAGCCCGCGGCGCGCACGTTGGTCAGCTTCTTGGTCTTGAGCGGGTTGACCGTGATGTCGTTGTCGCGGTTGTGCAGGCCGATGACCTGCCCCTCGTAAATCTCCTCGCCGGCGTCAATGAAGAGGTGGCCGCGCTCCTGCAGGAACCACAGGGCGTAGGGGACTGCCTTGCCGGTGTCGTTGGAGATGAGCACCCCGTTGACGCGCTCCCCGATGTTGCCGCCCACGTAGGTGTCGTAGCCGTCGAAGGTGTGGTACATGAGGCCGGTGCCCGAGGTCAGGGTCAGGTAGAGGGTCTGGAAGCCGATGAGGCCGCGGGCGGGGATGCGGTAGTCCAGGCGCACCCGGCCCTTGCCGTCCGGGGTCATGTTCTTGAGCTCGCCGCGGCGCTTGCCCAGCTCCTCCATGACGCTGCCCTGGCTTTGCTCCTCAAGGTCGAGGGTCAGCACCTCATAGGGCTCCCGGACCTTGCCCGACTCGTCGCGCTGGAGGATGACCTCGGGCCGGGAGACGCCCAGCTCGTAGCCCTCGCGGCGCATTTCCTCGATGAGCACGCTCAGGTGCAGCTCGCCGCGCCCGGAGACGACGAAGCGGTCGGGATCCTCGGTGTTCTCCACGCGCAGGGCCACGTTGTGGACCAGCTCGGTGCGCAGGCGCTCCTCGATGTTGCGCGAGGTGATGAACTTGCCCTCGCGCCCGGCAAAGGGCGAGGTGTTGACGCAGAAGTTCATGGAGACGGTGGGCTCGTCCACGGTGAGGGGCGGGAGGGCCTCCACCTTGGAGCTGTCGCAGACGGTGTCGGAGATCTTCAGCTCACCAAGGCCGGTGAGGGCAATGATGTCGCCGGCGGCCGCCACCTCCACCGGGGAGCGGTGCAGTCCCATGTAGCCGAGCACCTGGCCGATGCGGCCGGTGCGGGTGCTGCCATCGCGGCCGATGATGGTCACCGCCTGGTTGGGGCGGGCCTCGCCGCGGGTGACGCGCCCCACCCCGATCACCCCCACGTAGGAGGTGAAGTCCAGGGAGGAGACCTGCATCTGGAAGGGTCCCTCAAGATCGGTGTCGGGCGGGGCCACCTTCTCGACAATGGTCTCAAAGAGCGGCTCCATGCTGTCGCCATGCTGATCGGCGTCGAGCGAGGCCCAGCCCTGGAAGGCCGAGGCGTAGACCACGGGGAAGTCGAGCTGCTCGTCGGTGGCGCCGAGGTTGTCGAAGAGGTCGAAGACCTGGTCCATGACCCAGTCGGGGCGGGCGCCCTCGCGGTCGCATTTGTTGATGACCACGATGGGGCGCAGCCCGCGGGCAAAGGCCTTCTGGGTGACGAAGCGGGTCTGCGGCATCGGGCCGTCGACCGCGTCGACCAGCAGCAGCACCGAGTCCACCATGGACATCACCCGCTCCACCTCGCCGCCGAAGTCGGCGTGGCCCGGGGTGTCCACGATGTTGATGCGGTAGTCGCGCCAGTTGATGGCGGTGTTCTTGGAAAGGATGGTAATGCCGCGCTCGCGCTCGATGGCGTTGCTGTCCATCACGCGCTCCTGGGCCTGCTCGTTGCGGTCGAGGGTGCCGGACTGGCGGAGCAGCTTGTCGACCAGGGTGGTCTTGCCGTGGTCAACGTGGGCAATGATGGCGATGTTGCGGATCTTCTGGACGTCCATGGGAATGCCTGTCTTTTCTTGCTGTGGGGTGGGTGCCTTAGGCGGCGCGAAACGTAAAAATAACGCGACATTTTACGATCATTCTGCCTTGGGCACGCGACTTTTTGGAAAAAGCGCTTCCCCGGGGGATCGCTAGCGGGGCATGCCCTGGTAGATGGAGAGGTAGGCGCGGGCCATGTCCTCGGGGCGGTGGGTGGCGGCCACGGCCTGGCCGCCCCGGATGACCTGCTCGCGCAGCGCAGGGTCGGTGAGGAGGCGCTGGAGGGCCTGGGCCAGGGCCGCGGGGTCGCCGGGCGGGACCAGGAGCCCGCTTACCCCGTCGGTGACCAGGTCAGGGATCCCGCCCACCGCGCTGGCCACCACCGGGCAGCCGGCGGCCATGGCCTCGAGCAGCGTGGAGCCGAGGCCCTCGTGGCGCGAGGGGTAGGCGAGGGCCGAGGCGGCGGCGAGGTAGTCAGCCACCCCCGGGACAAAGCCCAGGAAGGAGACATTGGGCAGGTCGCGGGCCCTGGCGCGCAGCTCTTCCTCATCCTCCCCGCTGCCCAGCAGCGCCACCTGCACCCGCAGGCGCCCGCCCAGCTGGCGTACCGCCTCGATGAGGGTCGACTGGCCCTTGTGGCGGTCCACCAGCGCCCCGACCTGGACGATCAGCGGGTCGCCCCCGAGGCGGGCGCGGATCCGCTCCGCCTCCTGGGGATTGGCCGCGCCCGGGCTGGCGGCGTCGTGGACGGTGAAGACCTCCCGGCCGAACTGGCCCTGCAGGGTGACGGCAATGGGGGAGGATACCGCGGCCACCGCCGCGGCCTGCCGGTAGAGCAGGCGGTTGAAGGCGCTGTTGCGCACCCGCTCGTCCACCCGGCGGGTAATGAGGTAGGGGGTGCCCCTGAGGAGGCGGTGGGCGAGGGCCCAGTGGGCGGCGTGCGCCTCATGGGCGTGCACCAGCGCCACGGCGCCGATGGCGAGGTGCCCATGGATCCTGGGGTCGGCGCGCTCGGGGATGGTGGCCACCGCGAGGCCCGGGGTGCCGGCGAGGCGCTGCAGCAGCGGGCTGTGGTCGCGGCAGAGCAGGGCCTGGCGCGCGCCCAGCATGGAGAGGGCCTTGACCAGCAGCTCGGTCTGGCGCTCGCCGCCGCGAAAGCCGCGGGCGAGGTTCACATGGGCAATGGTGCCCAGGGCAGCCACCCCGCTGGGGGTGGCCTGGCGCTCATCCATCTCGGGGATCCTCCTGTGCCTGCACTCTAGCATGACCGGTCCCTGGCCACAAGGCGGGACGGGGGGGCGGAAAATAGTTAGTCATTTGTAACTAAAAATGAGATCTGGCTCAAAAGTTGGTGCTAGAATGCGGCAGTTGAAGATAGCATTGACTAACTTTAGTGCCGGAAATGGTGCCAAAGTTCCTGTCTAAGGAGCATGAATTGAATACTCTGGACACCCTGGAGCCCGGGCGCGAGGCGACGATCAGCGCCATCAACGGGCAGGGGACCTCGCTGCGCCGCCGCCTGCTTGACATGGGACTGACCCCCTCAACCAGGGTCAAGGTCATCAAGGTGGCCCCGCTGGGGGATCCCATGGAGCTGGACGTGCGCGGCTACATGCTGACCATCCGCAAGGAAGACGCAAGGTTAATCGAGGTGCAGCAATGAGCGTCAAGACCATCGCCCTCATAGGCAACCAGAATGCCGGCAAGACCACCCTGTTCAACGCCTACACCGGCGCGAACCAGTCGGTGGGCAACTGGCCGGGTGTGACCGTGGACAAGACCGTGGGCAAGATTGCCCCGGACACGGTCAGGCGCCTGCGCGAGGCCTTCAGGAACCAGAGCGGGGACATCCGCATCGCCCAGACCGGCCTGCCTGACTGCTGCAAGCCCGAGGCCAAGGTGGATCCGCGCGTGCTGGCGGCGCAGAGCCCCGAGGATTCCTTCTTTGTCGTGGAT
>JAILEI010000141.1 GCA_024688225.1 Succinivibrionaceae bacterium | reverse complement strand
ATGCAAGTCCAAGATGAAAGCCAATTACATAAAGGCCAATGTCCCGGTCGCCAGATATCATATGGTCGATACGATCGAGAACTGCCGCAAATTCATCGAGATGGTCGGCTATCCGGTGGTCGCCAAACCTGACAACGGGGTAGGAGCCAATGATACGCATGAGCCCCCGGCCATGGCCGCCAGCCGCCCCGAGGCCGGGCGCTGGCAGCCGCCCAGGAGTGAGGGGGAGGACGATGGGCAGGAGCAGCGCAAGGCAGCCGAGATCGTCTCGCGCCGCCGCTTCAAGGTGGGCAACCCCGAGGACATGGACATCTAGCGGGGGCCCCGCCCCCGGCGGGGCCTAGTGGAAGAAGGAGTGGATGCTCTCCTCGCTCAGGGGCGGCAGCCCCTGGCGGCGGCGCTCCTCGTTGAGCAGGTTCTCCTCCACCACGTCGGTGGTGTCGATGCGCAGGTAGTAGCCCTTGGACGAGAGCGCCGCCTCGAGGGCCGCGGGATCGACGCGCGGCAGCGAGCGGCGCCCGGAGAGGGCGAACACCATCACGAACTGCGGCGCCCCGAAGGCGTCCAGCAGCCCCGAGGGGATGTGGGAGAACACGTCCTTCTCGGCAATGTAGAGGTACCGGCCGGCCTTGCGCCCGCTCTTGTAGACATAAACCATCCGCTCGGCCATGATTGCCACCTCCCCTGGGGGGCGGGAAGGGTCCCCGCCCGCCCTGAATTATTCCAAAGCGCCCCCCACTTTGCAAGGCGGCCCCTCCCCAGGGCCAATTCCCTAGGAAAATCGCCCCCCCAGGTGCCCCCCACTGTGCTAGAATTGCGCAGTTTAACAAGGAGAGGAAAGTGAGCGATCAGCCCATCGAGCAGCAAGGCGAGCGGGGGCCACAGCCTGCCGCAGACCAGGGCATTCCCGGCGGGGACGTGTCCTACACTGCCTATTCCGTGTGCACCGTGACCTTGCCCAGCGCCGATCCCGAGGATCTCAACACCCTCCTGGCCCGCAAGATCGATCCCAACTCCCTTGCCTACCGCAACACCGCGGTCATCCTCAACATCGCCGGCCTGCCCCATCCCGAGGAGGTTGACTATGAGTCGATGTGCATCATCTGCCGCGAGCACCGCCTGATCCCCGCCGGGGTCTCGGGCGCGGTCACCGAGCAGCAGGTGGAGCGCCTCTCGGAGCGCGGCATCCCGGTGGTCAACTCCAACCGCTATGCCAAGGCCCGCGAGATGAACCTCGAGCCGAGGGTCATCACCCAGCAGGTGCGCGTTGAGGTGCCGGTTGAGGTGCACGTGCCGGTCACCCGCACCGAGCCCGTGCAGGTGGTGACGCGCAACATCCGCTCCGGCGAGACGGTGCACGCGCCCAACAACAGCGTGGTGATCTTCGGATCCATCGGCGACGGGGCCAGCGTGGTGGCATCCCACCACATCATCGTGATTGGCGACGTCAAGGGGGCGCAGCTGCACGCCGGCACCCCCCGCGACCAGAGCGACCCGGGGATGGCGTCGGCCTTCATCTACGTGACCGGGGCCTTCGAGCCGCAGCTGGTGTCCATCGCCGGCAACTACCAGACCGCGGAGGGCATGGACGAGGATCTCTTCCTGCGCGCCCACCGCGACGAGCGCATGGCGCTGATGGTGTCGCTCGACAAGACCAAGCTGCGCTACACCGACCCCAAGGACTTCAAGTACAACCCACCATCCAAAGGATGATTAGGACCTATGTCTAACAACACTGACAACCAAGAAAAGCTGGATAACACCGAGGCCGGGGCCAAGGCCGCTGAGTCCAAGGCCAAGGAGGCCAAGGCCGCCGTGGCCGATGAGGAGCTCGACCCCGAGGTCGAGGCGGAGGCCGCCAAGATCGCCCCGAAGAAGGGCGAGGAGCAGCCTGACCAGGATCCCTTCAAGGCCCGCATCGTGGTCGTGACCTCCGGCAAGGGGGGCGTGGGCAAGACCACCTCCTCCGCCGCCATCGCCACCGGCCTCGCCATGCAGGGCCGCAAGACCTGCGTCATCGACTTCGACGTCGGGCTGCGCAACCTCGACCTCATCATGGGCTGCGAGCGCCGCGTGGTCTACGACCTCATCAACGTCATCCACAAGGAGGCCAAGATCAACCAGGCGCTGATCAAGGACCGCCACGTGGACAACCTCTACATCCTGCCCGCCTCCCAGACCAAGGACAAGGACGCCCTGACCCTGGTCGGCGTGGGCAAGATCCTCCGCGAGCTCGACAACAGCGGCTTTGAGTACGTGATCTGCGACAGCCCGGCGGGCATCGAAAGCGGCGCCCTCACCGCGCTGTACTTCGCCGACGAGGCGATCGTGACCACCAACCCCGAGGTCTCCTCG
Source organism: Succinivibrionaceae bacterium (assembly GCA_024688225.1). GTDB lineage: Bacteria > Pseudomonadota > Gammaproteobacteria > Enterobacterales > Succinivibrionaceae > JAILEI01. The sequence continues at coordinate 690 of JAILEI010000141.1, read as the reverse complement.
GTGCGCGACTCCGACCGCATCATCGGCATCCTCAACTCCAAGTCGCGCCGCGCCATCCTCAACCGCGACCCGGTGCACGCGCGGCTGCTGCTCACCCGCTATGTGCCCGGCCGCGTCGCCAAGAACGAGATGCTCTCCGTCGCCGACGTGCAGGAGCTGCTCACCATCCCCCTGCTCGGCGTAATCCCCGAGTCCCAGGATGTGCTCAAGGCCTCCAACTCCGGCAACCCGGTCATCCTCGACAAGCAGTCGATGGCTGGCCAGGCCTACGCCGACGCGGTGCTGCGCCTGATGGGCAACGACGTGCCGCTGCGCTTCGTCGAGGACAACCGCGGTTTCTTAAAGAAGCTGCTCCACCTCAGTTAGGGAGGATGCCAAGATGTCATTGCTCAATGATATTTCCAATGTGCTGTTCGGCCGCAAGGAGGCCTCCTCCGCCGACACCGCCAAGGATCGCCTCCGGGTCCTGCTCATCAACGACCGCGTCAGCCAGCAGACCCCGGAGTTCCTCCCGCAGCTGCGCCAGGAGATCATCGCCGTGCTCAAGAAGTACGTGCCGATGGCCTCGGCCGATGACGTCAACGTCGAGGTCAGCAGCAACGAGAACGTGCAGATGATGGAGTTCTCCATCAGCATTGACTCCAACCACCTGGCCGAGCCCGACCTCAGCGGCCTTGAGGAGAAGCAGAA
>JAILEI010000139.1 GCA_024688225.1 Succinivibrionaceae bacterium | reverse complement strand
GGGCAACTACGTGCCGGTCGAGACCGTGACCCTGCTCGCGGGCAAGATCACCTGGAAGCAGACCGCCATCAAGCCGGACAACACCAAGGACGGCGCGATCGAGGCCAGCTTCAACCAGGTCGAGAACGCCTAGCCGCAGGCACCCAGCATGCGGGAAGGGCCGCCCCCCAGGGGGCGGCCCTTTCACATTCTCAGGACAGGCCGAGCCTGTCGTGGCTTACCGCACCGGGATTACCAGTCCCTGAGGATGAACCCCACCTTGGACTGCACCTGCCTCAAAGTGGCCACGCTGCGCTCCTGGGCTGCCTCGGCGCCCTGGCGCAGGATCTCCCCCATATAGCCAACATCTGACCTAATCTCGCGGTAGCGAGCCTGGATGGGCTCCAGCATCGCCACCACGGCCTCCCCCACCTCTGACTTGAAGGTGCCGTACATCTTGCCGCGGTAGCGCTCCACCAGGTCAGGGATCCCGGTCCCGGTCGCCGCGGACATCAGCTCAAGGAGGTTGGAGACCCCCGGCTTGCGCTCCCAGTCATGGGCAATCACCGGCGGATCGTCACTGTCCGTAACCGCCCGCTTGAGCTTCTTGAGGATCGACTTGGGCTCCTCGAGCATCCGGATGACATTGTTGGGGTTGTCATCGGACTTAGACATCTTCTTGCGCGGTTCCTGCAGGCTCATGATCCGGGCGCCGGCCTTGGGGAAATAGCATTCCGGCATGGCAAAGGTCTCGCCATAGAGCGAGTTGAAGCGATCGGCGATGTCACGCGCCAGCTCCACATGCTGCCGCTGGTCATCGCCAACGGGCACCAGCCGGGCCTGGTAAAGCAGGATGTCGGCTGCCATCAGCACTGGGTAGTCAAACAGGCCAGCGGTGACATTCCCGGAGTAGCGCTGTGACTTGTCCTTGAACTGGGTCATGCGCGAGAGCTCGCCCATCTGGGTGTAGCAATTGAGGATCCACGCCAGCTCGGCATGGGAGGGCACATGCGACTGCAGGAAAATCACGCTCTTTTGGGGATCCACCCCCGCCGCCAGGAAAATTGCCAGCGTGCTTAGGGAGTTCTCGCGCAGCGTGTCCGGATCCTGGCGCACCGTGATGGCGTGCTCGTTGACCACGCAGTAAACGCAGTCATAGTCATCCTGGAGCCCCACCCAGTTGCGCAGGGAACCGATGTAGTTGCCCACGCTGAGCTCCCCGGAGGGCTGGATGCCGCTGAAAATTGTGTCCTTTGCCATAGATTAAGCCTCAATGGTCCCTGGGGGCGCTGTCGATGAGCCCCACGAGCTCTTGGTAGCTGCCCAGGATGTAGGTGGGTTTGCAGGCGGAGATATCGCCGTAGTAATACCCAAAGGTGAGGAAAATGGTGCGCATCCCCGCATTGGCGCCCGCCAGGATGTCGTTGTCGGAGTCACCCACCATGAGGGTTGCGCTGGGTTCCACGCCTAGCTCCCGGCAGGCCGTGAGCAAGGGCAGCGGCGAGGGCTTGCGCTCGGGCAGCACCTCCCCGCCAAGCACGTAGTCAAAGCAGTCAGAGAGGCCCATGTGGCCAATCAGGGGAACCGCGAAGGCCTGCGGCTTGTTGGTCACCACGGCCAGGGCGATGCCCAGGCTGCGGAAATGGAGCAGGGCCTCCCGCACCCCAGGGTACAGGGCAAAGCCAGTGCCCAGCCCCTGGGCATAGTGCTCGTTGAAGCGCTCACGCGCCCTGGCCAGTCGCCCCTGGTCGCAGGAGCCCAGGTCCACCCCAAAGCGGTGCTCCATGGCCCGCTCAAGCAGCATCATCACCCCATTGCCCACGTAGCGGCCAATGGTGCGCTCGTCCTCAGGCTCGATGCCCAGGTCCCGGCAGGCCCGCTGCGCGGCAAGCGCCAGGGCCGGCAGGGTGTCGGCCAGGGTACCGTCGAGATCGAAGAGCAGGGCCCTAGGCAGGGCCGGCAGCTCAGGCATGCTGCTCCCCGAGACGTTCCAGTGGCTCGCGCAACGCCGCGAGCGCCGCGGCACGGTCGGGCTTGCCAAAGAAGGCGGAGCCCGCCACAAACACGCTGATGCCGCTCTTGGCCGCCGCAGTGATGGTGTTGGGATCAATCCCCCCATCCACCTCGAGGAAGGCCGGGAGGCCACGGCGCCGGATCTCGGCGCTAATGCGCCGGGCCTTGTCCAGCACCACCGGAATGAGCCGCTGGCCGCCAAAGCCAGGGTTGACGGTCATCAGCAGCACAAAGCCCAGCTTGTCATAGACCCAGTCCAGGACCTCGGGGCCGGTGCCCGGGTCGAGCGCCAGCCCGGCCTTGACCTTGCGGTCCGCGAGGAAGGCCAGGGTGCGGTCGAGGTGCACGCAGGCCTCGGGATGGAAGGAAATCCAGTCTGCCCCTGCGTCGGCAAAGGCCGCAAGCTTGTCCTCGGTGATCGGGCTGATCATGAGGTGCACGTCCAAAACCGCCTTGGGGAAGCGCTTGCGCAGCGCCTTGAGCAATGACGGGCCAAAGGTGAGGTTGGGGACAAAGTTGAAGTCCATCACGTCAAAGTGGATGACGTCAACGCCAGCCTCCAGCGCGTCCGCAACCTCACTGCCGTATGCCAGGGGATCGGCCGAGAGGATCGATCCCGCAATCTGATACCTGTTACCCATGTCAGCGCTGCGCCTTGCGCTGCTTGACCGTGCCAAAGCGCTGCACGAAGGGGCCGCCCGCGCGCAGTTCCGCGGGCAGCGAGGCAATCGAGGCCTGGGCCTCGCGGGCAGTGGCATAGTCACCGCTAATCAGCACGTACCAGGGGCGCCCGTTGTAGGTCGTCTGGTAAATCCAGTAGCGGCCGCTGACCCCAGCCGAGCCCTGAACCACGTCAGCGCGCCGGTAACTGGCCAGGACTTGCACGGTGTAGTGGCCGCTGTCCTTGCCGTCAATCTCGGACTCACTGCCGGGCACGGCCTCGCCACTGAAGGGCACCACCTGGCCGGCGGCAACCCGGGGCTGCGAGCTGGTGGCAGGAGCCGCGGGGCGCGCAGGCGCCGGGGTGGCA
>JAILEI010000124.1 GCA_024688225.1 Succinivibrionaceae bacterium | reverse complement strand
GCGAGCTCACGTCGCTGCGCTCGGAGCTGTGCACCGAGCGGGACCGCCGCTCCGACGCCGAGCGGCAGGCCGCGGCGCTCACCGAGCGCCTGAGGGCCGAGCAGGAGGCGCAGCAGGGGGCCGAGGAGCGCCTCTCCAGGTGGATGGAAAGCCTGGGGAGCAGCATGCTCAGCAACAGCTCGCGCGAGCTGCAGCGCAGCGCCGAGGGCAGCCTTCGGGCGCTCAGCGAGCCGCTGAGGGTCGAGTTCCAGCACCTCAATGCCCTCATCCTCAAGCAGCAGGAGCAAAGCAGCGCCCATGACGGGGCGCTGCGCGCCGAGCTCGAGCGGCTGCAGCGCTCCTCCCAGCGCCTCTCTGACGAGGCGCAGGGCCTGACCCGCGCGCTGCTGCATGGCTCCAAGTCCCAGGGGATCTGGGGCGAGCAGCAGCTGGGGATGCTGCTTGAGGCCGCGGGGCTGCGCGAGGGGGAGGACTACCGGCGCGAGGTGGTGACCGAGCGCGACGCCGAGGGGCGGCTGCGGCGCCCGGACGTGGTGGTCAGCCTCCCGGGCGGCCGCCACCTCATCATCGACTCCAAGTGCTCGCTCACCGACTATGTGGCCGCGCTCAGCGCCCCCGAGGGCTCCAGGGAGCGCGAGGCGGCGCTGGCCGCCCACTGCCGCTCGCTGCGCGCGCACGTGCAGGAGCTCACCCGCGCCCGTTACCAGGACGCGGGCAAGTTCAACAGCCCGCGCTTCGTGCTGATGTTCGTGCCGGTGGACGGGGCGCTCGCCGTGATCCCGCCTGAACAGCGCTCCCTTTACCAGGAGGCGGCGCAGGCGGGGGTGTTCATGGTCAGCCCGATGTCGCTGCTGCCGGCGCTGCAGACCGTGGGCAACCTGTGGATGCTCTCGGGGCAGGACCAGCGCCTGCAGGAGCTCGCGCGCGAGGCCTCGGCGCTCTATGCCAAGGCGCAGCGCGCCATCGAGCTCTTTGAGGTGGCGCACCGGCGCTACGTGAGCCTCGGCACCGGGATGGACGATCTCTCGCGGGCCCTCAAGGGCCGCGAGGGGGTGGCGGCGCGCCTGGGGCGCTACACGCAGCGCGCGGCCGCGGAGGAACCCGGCGCCACGGCCGCCGGGCCGCAGGCGGCGGCAAATGGGGACATGGGATGAGCGAGAGCACCGACAGCCACCTCGAGATTGTGGCCAGCAACGACATGGGGCAGCTGGCGGGCATTTGCGCCTGCCTGATGGGGCGCCACCCCCTCTCCGACCCGCTCGCGCGCGAGCGGGTGCTGGTGATGAACCTTGGCATGGAGACCTACCTGAAGCAGGAGCTCGCCAGGGCCAACGGGATCATGGCGCAGGTGGAGTTCCTCCAGCCCTGGACCCTGATCTGGGAGCTGCACAAGCAGGTCTTCCCCGAGGCTGATGACACCAACCGCTTCGACCGCGCCCACCTCGTCTACGGCCTGCTCGGGGTGCTGCAGGATGAGGCGCTGCTAAGGGCCCCGGCGCTTGCGGTGGCGCGGAATTACCTTGAGGGCGACAGCGACGGCCGCAAGGCCCTCGGCCTTGCCCAGCAGCTGGCCGACGTGCTCGACCAGTACCAGATGTTCCGCCCCGAGTGGGTGGAGGCCATCGACGCCCTCGCGGAGGCCGGGGAGCCCGATCCCGCGCGCCTGCCTAGGGCCTTTAAGGGCAGCGAGTGGCAGGCGCTGGTCTACCTTGCCTACCGCCGCCGCCTGAGCTTCGTGGAGCGCGATCCCCTGCGAGTGCGGCGCGCCCAGGACGAGGGCGAGGCGGGACCGCAGCCGCTTGCGGGGCAGCGCCTTGCGCTTGCGCAAATGGATCGCGCGCAGATCCTCACCAACCTCACCCGCAGCCTTTTGGGCGAGATCCCGGGCTGCCTGGGGGGCCTGCCCGAGCGCCTCATCATCTTTGGCTGCTCCTCGCTGCCCCAGGCGGTGCTCGACCTCTTCGGCGCGCTCTCAAGGCACTGCCGCGTCTACCTGATGCTCTTTGATCCCTGCCGCGAGTACTGGGGGGATCTCATGTCCAGCGAGCGCGAGTTCAGGCGCCGCTTTACCATCGGCGACGGCTCGGCCCTCGATGTCGCCACCCAGGGGCGGGGCAGCCGCACCCAGGGCGGGGGCAGCCGCGGCCAGGATCCCGCGCTCTTCTCCGAGCAGGACGGGGAGCGCCTCGAGGGCAACCCGCTGCTGCTCTCACTGGGGCGGCAGGGGCGCGACTTCCTCAGCCTGCTGCTCTCCATGGAGCCCACCCCGGGCTTCATCGGCTGCTTCACCGAGGAGGGCAGCGGGACCATGCTCGGGGCGCTGCGCGGCCAGCTGCTGCGCCTCGAGTACGGCGCGGGGGGGCAAAAGATCCCCATCGCCGCCACCGACCGCTCCCTGGAGATCCACTCCTGCCCGACCCGGAGGCGCGAGGTTGAGGCGCTGCGTGACGCCATCCTCTCCACCTTCCTCCTCGACGAGCAGGAGGGGCGGCCCCTGGCGCCGCGCGACATCATCGTCATGGTGCCCACCATCAACGACTACGCCCCGCTCATCAACGCCATCTTCGGCAGCGTGCCCCGGGACGATCCCAACTACCTGCCCTTTGGCATCTCCGATCGCTCGGTGGAGAGCGCCTCGCCGCTTGCCAACGCGCTGCTGCGCCTGCTCTCGCTGGCCGAGCAGGGCCTCACCGCCTCGCTGGCCCTCGACCTGCTCGCGGTGCCGGCGATCGGGGCGCGCTTTGGCATCGCCGCCGAGGATCTGGAGGTGCTCTCCGCCTGGTGCGGCGCGGTGGGCATCCACTGGGGCCTTGATGGCGAGGACGTGGGGCGGGCCCTGGGCTTTGGCATGGACATGGCCTCCACCTTTGAGAGCGGCGCCAAGGCGCTGCTTGAGGGCTGCCTGCTCGGGGAGGGCGCGGGGCTGCCCTTCACCGACATCGAGTGGGGCGACGCGCCCTTGCTCGGCAACTTCTGCGCCTTCATCCATGAGCTGCGGCGCCTGCGCGACACCTTCGCCTCCCCGCTGCGCCAGCGCGAGCCCGCGGCCTGGCAGGAGTTTGTCACCGAGGAGATCACCTCCCGCTTCTTCAAGGCCTCGGGGGAGGCCCTCGAGGAGCTGTCGGCCATCAACAGCGCCATCGCCGGCATGGTGGAGGTGGAGGGGGACTTTGCGGAGCGGACCGCGCTCTCGCTGCCGGCCTTTCGCGCCGGCCTCGAGGAGGCCCTTGCCTCGCGGCGCAGCCACCAGCAGTTCCTCAACGGCGCGGTCAACTTCTGCTCGCTCATCCCCATGCGCGCGGTGCCCTTTCGGCACATCTTCGTGCTGGGGCTCTCCGATGAGGCCTTCCCGAGGCGCGAGCGCGCCCCGGGGATCAACCTGCTGATGCGCCCGGGGCAGTTCAGGCGCGGCGACCGCTCGCGGCACGCCGATGACCGCTACCTCTTCCTCGAGACCCTGATGAGCGCCCGCGACAGCCTCTACCTCTCCTACCTCGGGCAGGATCCCAGCACCCAGGACGAGCGCAGCCCCTCGCCGGTGGTGGGCGAGCTGCTCGACTACCTCAACGACAACTTCACCGTCGAGGGCGCGGATCCTGGCCAGGGCGACGAGGCCTCCCGCGCGGCGCTGCTGCGCCGCCTGGTGCGGGTGGAGCACCTCATGCCCTACCACCCGGACAACTTCGTGGGCGAGTCCCGCCCCGGCCTCCTGCCGCGGCTGCCCTCCTTTGACCGGCGCTGCCTTGAGGGGGCGCTGGGGCAGGGGGAGCGGCGCGAGGCGGCGCTTTTGGGCGCCCTGGGTGACTATGGCCTGCCCTCCGAGCCCGAGGTGGCCGCCACCCTCGAGGAGCTGTGCGCCTTCCTGAGGAACCCGCCGCTGCGCTTCCTCAGCCGCTCGCTTGGGATCAGGGCCGGGCAGCGCGGCGGCATGGCCGCGGGGGACGATGAGCCCTTTGCCCTCGACTTCCTAAGCCGCGCCGCCCTGCTCCAGTCCCTGGTGGACGACCCGAAGGCGGATGGGGCAGCCCTCGGCGCGCTGGGGCGCCTTGGCAACTTCCCGCAGGGGCGGATCCTCTCCGGGCTTGAGCGCGAGGGGATCGAGGCAGATCTTGCCAGCGTGCGCGCCGCCATCGCGGGGCTTGGGGATCCGGGCGCGGAGGCCAGCTTCCGGGAGCGCCTCACGGTGCTGATCCCCGCCGAGGGGCGCGAGGCCACGCTCGACCTCTCGGGCAAGGTGCACCAAAACATGTTCATCTTCTCCCCGTACCACACCATCAGGAAGCCCGACCGCAAGTTCCGGGACGATCACCGCCAGGGCCACCCCCCGCGGCCCGCGGCGCTGCTCCTCTCGGCGCTTGCCCTGGGCGCGGCGCAGGCGCTTGCCCTCGGCGAGGGGTGCCGCCTCACCATCATCGACCGCGGGGGCGAGAAGCTCAAGCTGCTCCTGCCGGGCAAGGAGGTGGCGCGCGAGCGCCTTGCCTTCCTCGCCGCGGCCTACCTTTGCGGCGCCCGCCGCCCGCTGCCCGCCAACCCCTGGCTGCTGCAGTACCCGCTCATGTCGGACCCTGGGGATCTGGAGATCGTGGGGCAGGATCAGGTGGAGGGGGATCTTGCCAAGCGGCCGGAGTTCACCTACCTGTTCGGCTCGGTGCAGGACCTGCTGGGGCACGAGGCGCTGTGCGAGGCCTACCAGGCTTTTGCCAGCTTCTACTTTGACGCGTTGGACACCCTCATCCCCAGTGACGATGGGCAAGGAGACAAGGCATGATCGATCCTGTGGCAGGCGGAGGCGCCCCGTTCAGCCTCATGGGCTTTGACCTCGGGCAGTCCTCGCTCATTGAGGCCAGCGCCGGCACCGGCAAGACCTACACCATCTCCAACCTCATGCTGCGGCTGCTGCTTGAGCCGCAGCGGGGCAACGGCATGGGCGAGGCCCCGGGGCTGCTCGACATCTCCTCGATCCTGGTGGTGACCTTCACCAATGCCGCCGCCGCGGATCTCAGGCGCCGCATCCTCGCTCGCCTGCGCGAGGCGCGGCGCCTCTTTGAGCGGCTCGCCGCCACGGATCCTGGGGTCACCGATCCCGCCGCGCTGCTCCTCGCCATCCCGGACGAGGGACTGCGCGAGATCGCCACCGACCAGCTCAGCCGCCCCCGGCAGGGCGCCTGGGCGGCGCACGCGCGCTGGTGCGCGCGGCTGCTCACCAGCGCCGAGCGGGGCATCGACGAGGCCCCCATCTGCACCATCCACTCCTTTTGCATGCGGGTGCTCAACGAGATGTTCTCCTTTGAGACCGGCCAGCCCTTCGACCTCACCCTCACCACCGCGCTGGGCGAGGAGCTCGACGCGGCCGCGCGCATGGTGTGGCGGCGCATCTTCTACCGCGACGATCTCGCCGACCGCGCCCTGCTCGAGGCGGTGATGGTGGGCCATGACGCCGGGCCAGCCCCGTTCCTCCCGCTGCTGCGCTCCCTGCCCAAGGTGCGCCTGGGGCGGCGCTCCGAGGGCGCCTACGGCTACCGGGTGGATCCGGCGCTGCTAGGGCTGCTCGACACCCGCCATAGCGTGGAGGAGGAGTTCTGGCGCCAGCGCGACGAGATGCAGAGGGAGCGGGAGGCCGCCGAGGCGCAATTGCGCGCTGGGCTCTGCGATCCCACGCTGCTCTCGGCCATCGGCGCGGTGTGCCGCGCCTACCGCCCCGCGGACGGCAAGGTGGAGGGGGTGATGGGGCTGACCAAGGCCAAGGCCGTGCTCGCCCCATGGAAGCGGCCGCTGGAGGCCCTGTCCGCCCTGGGGGGCGGGGAGGATCGCCTTCCCGCGGCGCTGCTGGCCCTCAGGCGCGCCGAAATCGCGGGCGTTGGGGAGACCGGGGATCTGCTGCTGCGCCGCTATGGCAAGGAGAAGAAGGATCCCCGCCCGGGCGAGGCGGCCTTTGTCGCGGCGGCGCGCGGCCTGCTTGACTCCGTGGACCGGCACCTTGAAAGGGCCGAGGCGCGGGTGGCCTGCCTGAGGCTGCTCACCGCGATCATGATGCGCGACGAGGTGGCGCTTAGCTGCGAGCGCGAGCGGATCATCGACAGCGACATGATCCTCTCCCGCCTCGACGACGCCCTGAAGTCCCGCGCCCTCGGCACCGAGCTGGCGGGCAAGGTGCGCGCGCGCTTCCCGGTCGCCATGATTGACGAGTTCCAGGACACCGATCCCACCCAGTTCTCGATCTTCTCCCGGATCTACCTCAACCGCGAGGCCATGGCGGCGGGGGCGCGCTGCTTCATGATCGGGGATCGCAAGCAGTCCATCTACGCCTTCCGCGGCACCGACATCGACTCCTACCTCGGCGCGGAGGGGGTGCTGGGCGGGCAGATGGGCCTTAATGACACCCGCCACACCCTGAAGGTCAACTACCGCTCCACCCCCGGGGTGGTTAAGGCGGTCAACGACATCTTCGCGCTGGGGCCCGCGACGCGGGTGCGCGAGGCCGCCCAGGGCACCGGGCTTGAGGCCCTGCTGCCCGAGCCAGGGGAGCTGGGGCGGGGCAGCTTCCTCGATCCCCGGATTGCCTTTGAGGCGGCGCTGCCCCACAAGCAGGCGGACGGGGAGCGCCTGGAGCTGCCCTGCGCCGGCGGCCAGGCCATGGACGGGCAGCGGGCGCTGCACCTCTCCTACCTAGGCGTTGCGGATCGGGACGCCCTGGCCATGGCCTGCGCGCTCGACATCCGCCGCTGCCTTGGGGAGGGGCGGATCGTCGGCAAGGACGGCACCGCCCACGCGGTCACCCCCGCGGACATCACCGTGCTGGTGCAGTCGGCCTATGAGCACTCGCGCGTCGAGCGGGCCCTCTCCAGCCTTGGCCTTGGCTGCGTGTACTACTCAGACCGCGGCTCGGTGGCGGCGGAGACGGTGGGCGCCTTTGGGCAGGAGGAGCGGGTGCTCAGCCCCGCCGCCACCGATCTCTCCTACCTGCTCGAGGCGATGCTGGACTGCAGCGACGCCGGCAAGGTGCGCCGCCTCCTGGGCTCGCGGCTGCTCTCGGCGACCGCGGGGGAGCTCCACGCCTTCCTCGGCGAGGGCGGCCTCGAGGGCGAGGCGCGGCTGCTGCGCGAGTGCGCGCGGCTGTGGCGCGAGAGCGGCTTCCTGGGCGCCTTCCTCAAGTGGCTGCGTGATCCCAGCCACAACTGCATCGCCCGGCAGCTCTCCACCCCGGGCGGCGAGCGGCTGCTCACCGACTGCTACCACCTCGCCGAGCTGCTGCAGGACCAGCACCTGCTGCAGAGCGGGCCCCTCGCCGAGCTGAGCTGGTTCCTGCGGCTGCCGGAGACCGGCGGGGACTATGACGAGGAGGTGCTGCGCAAGCGCCTTGAGTCCGAGCAGGGCAAGATCAAGGTGATGACCGTCCACTTCTCCAAGGGCCTGCAGTTCCCGCTGGTGTTCATGCCCTTCCTGTGCGGCAAGCGCCGCACCCGCGGCAAGGGCTTTGGCGAGGCGGTCTACCGCGGGGAGGGGGGCCGCACCCTGGCCTTAAGCGCCCAGGATCACGCCGCCGCCATTGCCAGCGCCGAGCGCGAGGAGCAGTACCGCCTGGTCTACGTGGCCCTCACCCGCGCGGTGCTCGCCAATTTCCTCTATCCCCATCCCTCGGGCCAGGTGGGGCCCGGGGAGGCCCTCCAGCCCCTGTCGGTGCTGCTGGCGCTGCCCAAGGGGAAGATCCCGGATCCCGGGGCGGAGGGCGAGCGGCCGCCGGAATGGCCCGATCTCATCGGGCGGCCTGACTATGCCGTGCTCGAGGCCGCCCAGCAGATCCCGACCCGCGGGACGGGCGCGGCCCTGGCCGCCCCGGGCGCCGCGCCGGCGGGCCTGAGTCTCTCAGAGCTTGAGGATGGCATGGTGTCCCAGGGATTTCGGGTCACCTCCTTCTCCGGGCTGCTCGATGGGCAGCATGACCTGCGCGACACGCGCCATGAGCCCGACGATCCCGATCCCGGCGACGAGGCGCTCGCGCTCGCGGGCGACCTGCCGCTGGCGCGGCTCTCCTACCCGCGCGGCTCGCGCCCGGGCGACTTCTTCCACCACCTGCTCGAGCGCTGCGACTTTGGGCACGTGGGCGAGCAGGACTACCGCCTCGAGCTCATCGGCAATGTCGCGGGACAGGATCCCGGGCAGGTGATGCGCCAGTGGGAGCGCGAGCGGCCCGATCTCGGGCGCGAGCTGCCCGCGCTGCTCTCGGGCTGGCTGCAGGAGTGCGCCGCGGCGCCGCTGCCCGGCACCGGCGGGCAGTGCCTGGGCAGCCTCGGGGCGGGGGACTGGATGCCCGAGATGGAGTACCTGCTGCCCATTGAGGGGCTCGACAGCGCCGCGCTGCATCGCTGCTGCGTGCAAAACGCCACCGAGGCCCTGCTCTCGCGCCCCGGGCGGGGCGATGAGGCGCTTGCGGCCTGCAAGGAGGCGATCGGCGGCCTGGCCTTCGCCAGCACCTTCGCGGTGGCCGAGGGCTTTCTCAAGGGCTTCCTCGACAACGTGTGCCGCTTCAGGGTGGACGGGGGCTACCGGTACTTCGTGATCGACTACAAGACCAACTTCCTCGGGCCGCAGGTGCGGGACTACTCGGCGCTCTCCTGCGATCTCGCGGTCTTCTCCAACTCCAACCGCTATGACGTGCAGTACCTGCTCTACACCGAGGCGCTGGTGCGCCACCTCAGGATGCGCATGGGCGGCGGGTTTGACTACGGCCGGGACTTTGGCGGGGTGATTTACCTCTTCGTGCGCGGCCTGGGCGCCGCCCCCGGCAGCCCCGGGGTGTTCTTCGCAAGGCCCAGCAAGGCGGTGATGGACAGCCTGGGGCGCGCCCTGGGCAGGGAGGCCTGGTGATGGACATGCAGGGACTTCTTGGCCTGGCGCAGCGCGCCGGCATTGCGGGCAACCTCACCCTGGCGGCCTCAAGGCTGCTTGGGGGGCGCATGGGCGATCGCCCCGAGGTGGCGGCGCTGCCGCTCATCCTGCTGCTCGACGTGATGGGGCGGCGCGACCTGTGCCTGCCCATGCCCAAGGAGGGCAGCACCTACAGCCTTGAGCGGGCGCTGCTTGCGCTCGGTGACGAGGCGCGCTCGCGCGCCGCCCTGGGCCAGGGGCAGGCGGCGGAGGATCTTAACGCCTTCATCAGGGCCGCCCGCGCCCTTGCCCCGGAGCTCACCGTGGACCGGGTGGGGTCCCTGGGGGACTACATCGGCGCCCCGGGCAGCGCCGCCCCCCTGATCTGGGACGGGGGCCTTTTGTACGTGCGCCGCTACCACCACTGCGAGTCGGAGGTCGCCAGGATGGCGCTCGCGCGCGGCACGGCCCCGGCGCTGCCCGGCGAGGCCGACGGCACGGCGCGCG
>JAILEI010000087.1 GCA_024688225.1 Succinivibrionaceae bacterium | reverse complement strand
CTCCCCAGGCACTACTCACCCGTCCGCCGCTCGCCGGCGCGGGGGCAAGCCCCCGCCCGCTGCCGCTCGACTTGCATGTATTAGGCCTGCCGCCAGCGTTCAGTCTGAGCCATGATCAAACTCTTCGTTGTATCGTCGGATGTATTTTGAATTGACTCGCCCCCCGCCGCCTCCCGGCGGCCGGGGGGCAATCTGGGCCGGCCTCCGCCCCTCGGCCCCCCGACGGGGCCGCGGCGCGGGCCTGCCGTCCCCCGGCTTCCAGCCGGGGGCCCACACAGACTGTCCTTGGACTTCCATTTTCAAAGCGCGCGCGGTGGCGCCCGGCCGCCGCATGCCGCCCCGGTGGGGCGACAGGCGCCTATTCTAGCCCAAACCCCCGCCGTGTCAAACCATTTTTAGTCTTTTTAGCCAACCTTCTGTTTTTTATTAAACTTATCTTGGTCCTGCATCAATTTTACGGGCATAAAAAACCGCCTTGGAAATGATCCAAGGCGGCCTTGCATGCAAAAGGCCCGCACTGGGCAGGCCTTTTAGTTTCAGCTCTGGGACAGCTGCTACTTCTTGTAGCGGCGGGCCAGGTTGTCGAGGCGCTCGTTGGCACGGGCAGCGTCGGACTTGACGAAGGCAACGTCGTTGGCGAGCTTGGCCTGCTGGGCCTTCAGGGCGTCGACATCGGCGGCAAGCGCATCGAGCTTGGCGTTGATGGCGGAGGTGTCCGCGCAGCCAACCAGAACCGTGGCGCCAAGGGCAACCGCACCAAACAGAGCCTGATACTTGTTCATTTGATTTCTCCAAACTGCTTACAGTCATCATGCAACAGCGTCACGCTGTTCGCAATCATTCTAATCTTTTTTGCCCGCTTTCCCAAAAAAATTCCACTATTTTGGGAGCGGCGCCCCAAAAATGGGCGGCGTCATGCCTGATCCCAACTCGCAATATCCCCCTCCAGGATGGCGGCGGCGGCCTCCAAAAGGCCGCCAAAGGCCAGCTGCCCAGGGAAGGCGCCCAGTTCCGCCGGCACGCTGGGGCGCACCAGCAGTCCCTGGCAAATGCCCGCATTCTTGGCCGCCTCGAGGTCCCGGATCCGATCCCCGATGGCCAGGCAGTCCCGGGGATCGAGGCCAAAGTCCCCCAGGGCCTTGAGGAACATTCCCGGGCGGGGCTTCCTGCAGGGGCAATCTTGCTTGAACTCAGGGACCTCTGCCTCGGGGTGGTGGGGGCAGAGGTAGATGGCGTCAAGCTCGGCATGATCCCGGGCCAGGAGCCGCTGCATGTGGGCACTGAGGCGCCAGAAGTCACCCAGGCCAAAGCGGCCGCGGGCAATTCCTGACTGGTTGGTGCACAGGATGAGCAGGAAGCCCGCCCGCCTTAGCGCGGCAAGCGCCGGCGCCGCCTCGGGATAAAGCTCAAAGCGCCCGATCTCCCCAACATAGCCCCGGTCTACGTTCAGCACCCCGTCCCGGTCCAGGAAAACCGCTCGGCGCCTACTGCCCATCGAGCTCCCTGAGCTTGTCCTCGCCAAGGGCCATGTCCTCGCTGAGATTCACCACGATCCCCCGCTCCAGCACGGTCCTGGCGATCCCCTGTGCCTCGGCAAGGGAGTGGTACTCATAGGAACCGCACTGGTAGGGGTTGGCCGCGGGCACCCTGGTGTCAGGATCGAGGCCCGCCAGGTCCCGCAGCGCCGACTCCATGGCTGCCGCCACCTCGCTGGGCTCAGGATGGCCAATGAGGCTCATGTAGAAGCCGGTCCTGCAGCCCATGGGGGAGATGTCGATCACCTCGCAGCGGGGAGAGTTGACGTGCTCCCTCATGAAGGAGGCAAAGAAGTGCTCGAGGGTGTGAATGCCCTTGCCCGGCATCATCCCCTCGTTGGGCCTCAAAAAGCGCAGGTCATAGACCTCAATCTCATCGCCGTGCGGGGTGTGCATCGACTTGGCAAGGCGCACTGAGGGCGCCCTCATGATGGTGTGGTCAACCTGGAAACTGTCAATAAGCGGCATGTTGTCTTTCTCCTCAGGAAGGGGTGGTGCCAGGCCCCGCCCTTAGGGGCAGGCGCCTGGCGGCAGGGGTAGCATCCGGCCCGCCGCAGCGGCGGGGAAAGGGGTCAGTAGAGCTGGCAGCGCAGGAGTTGCTTGCGGTAGGTCTCGCTTAGCTTCTCAACCTCCCGCGCGGCCTTCTTGAGCCAGTCCTTGGACTCATAGGAGCCCGCGCGAAAGCCCGCATGCCCCTCATGGTAATTGAGGTACTGGTTGTAGGCATCGCTGAAGGGGACGCCATTGACCTGCTTGGTCTTGGACATGTACCAGCCAATGAAGTCCAGGGCGTCAGCAAACTCATCGCGATCCGAGAAAAAGCTGCCCGCCTCGGACACGTACTCATCCCAGGTCGAGTCCAGGGCCTGGGCATAGCCATAGGCGCTGCTCTCCCGCCCGGTGGGGATGAACAGGAACCAGGTCATGGGGGGCTTGGCGCCCGCCTCATAGCCGCTCTCGCGGTACATGATGGCCATCGCCACGTGGATGGGGATCCCGTACTTGTCGTGGACCTCATGGGCCGCGCTGTACCAGCTGTCCTTCTCCTGGAAGACGGAGCACAGGTTGCCCGGGTTCCCGGGCGGCGATGACGAGCACCCCTGGGCCAGCGCGCACAGGGCCGCCGCCAGCGCCAGCAGGGGCAGCGCCCGGCGCCGCCCCCGGGAGAGGGACGCCCACAGGCGCCCTGGGAGCCCGGCGCTAAATGGCATCCTCGCCTTCCTCGCCGGTGCGGATCCTGATCACGCGCTCGACATTGGAGACGAAAATCTTGCCATCGCCAATCTTGCCAGTGTGGGCACCCTTGGTGATGGCCTCGATGCAGACATCGACATCATCATCCTTGACCACCAGCTCAATCTTGGCCTTGGGCAGGAAATCCACCACGTACTCCGCGCCCCGGTAGAGCTCGGTATGGCCCTTCTGGCGCCCAAAGCCCTTGACCTCGGAGACGGTCATGCCCGATATCCCGTTGGCGCTCAGGGCCTCCCGCACGTCGTCCAGCTTAAAGGGCTTGATGATTGCAACTATTTTTTTCATGTCAAAACCTTGCTCACCACAGGCCGCCCGATGCGGCGCAGGGCCATTATATAACACCCTCCACCCCCTGCCTTGCCCCTTGCTGTCAAGAATGCGTCGCCAGTGCTTGGCACGGTGGTTGCATCTAACCGGGCATGACAGCGGGGCGGCGCCAGCCTCCCCAGGACCAGAGCAAAAGGAGCAAAATCATGGACCAGAGCAACAACCAGGGCGCGAGCGGCATCCGTTTCCTCAACATTGTCATGATGTGGCTGCTGTGCATCACCATCATGCTGATTGTGCTGCCTTGGCGCGAGATCTCCCCCAACCTGGGCGCCTCCATTGCCGACAACAGCATGTACCTTTACTTTGCCCTGTGCGTGGAGATTTCAAACTTCATCAGCCAGTTCCTCATCGCCATCTTCTCCCGCCTCAGCGACGCGCGGACCAGCCGCCGCCAGGCCGGGCGCATGGAGCGCACCATCAGCGCCCTGGACTTTGCCGAGCGCGCCCTGCTGCGTGAGTTTGTGCTCCAGCGCCGCAGTGTGCTGCGCCTGCCGCTCAGCGAGCCCACGGTGCAGAACCTCATCGAGGAGGGGATCCTGCGCGTGACCGGCGAGGAGAGTGAGTCCACCGGCAAGGCCCCGTGCGTGATTTCCCAGTGCGCCCGCCCGTACATCACCTACAAGGCGATTGGCCTCTCCCGCGGCAAGATGAGCGCCGACAGCCTCGAGCAGATCATGCATGCCCGCCCGGAATTTGCCCGCGAGAGCACCATGCCCCGCGCCTACCGCAGCGGCATGAGGGCAGCCTAGGGCCCAATAACGAGCAAGGCCGGTGGGGCGTCTGCCCCACCGGCCTTTTTTGTGCCCCAAAACAGGGCAGGCGCCCCATTGCTGGCCCACCCTGCGCGGCGGCGCGGGATCAGTAGCGAATGGAACTCATCTTCTGCAGCTTGGCAAGGTTGTGCCAGGCCTCAATGTAGCGCCAGGTGCCGGTCTTGCCACGGGTGGTGAGGCTGTGGGTCACCGCGTAGGAGCCCCGGTAGCGCACCCCGCCCAGCAACTCACCCGGGGTGACCCCCGTCCCGGCAAAGAAGCACTCCTCCCCCCGGACCAGATCGTCAAGCGATCGGATCGCGGAAAGGTCGATCCCATCCGCCTCCACCATGCGGCGCTCCTCATCGCTTTGGGGATCGAGGCGGGTGAGCATCTGCCCCCCCGAGCCCTTGATGGCGCAGGCGGTGATGATGGTCTCCGGGGTGCCCCCCGTGCCCATGAGCAGGTCGATGTCGCTGCGCGAGTCCACCGCCATCAGCGCCCCCGCGACGTCACCGTCGGCATGGAGCAGCACCTTGGCGCCGCTGACCCTGATGTCCTGCACCAGGCGGCGGTGGCGGGGCTTGTCGAGCACGAAGACATTGAGCTCGGAAACCGGCTTGCCCAGGGCATG
>JAILEI010000054.1 GCA_024688225.1 Succinivibrionaceae bacterium | reverse complement strand
CACTGAAGCCCTCGGCCATGGTTTGCAGGGTCACGGTCTTGCCGGTGCCCGTGGCCCCGGTGATGAGCCCGTGGCGGTTGGCCATCCGCGGGGCAATCACCACGTCGCGGCCCCCGGCCACGCCCAGCAGCAGCTCCTGGTCTTCTGTAAGCATCCCCTCTCCCCCTCACTCAAAAGTCGCCGCCCCGGGCGGCACAGGCAAATGCTAGCACAACCGCCGCGGGGTGTTCCCCCGCTTGGCGGTTATTGCCAGCGTGCAATTTTGGTGCATAAAACCAGCAATAAGGGATGGTTTATTTGCCTAAGTCACATAATAATTCTGGTATGAATATTAAATATTAGCGGCTATGGTTGATTTTTTCTTGTATAAGTATTTTTACTATTCATATATGCGCACTGTTATAGTGCATTGACTGCACCATTTGCGGTTTTGCTCGGCCGCGGGGAAATTGAAGGATAGAATGCATCCCATCTTTCAACCACCCAACCAAGAGAGGAACATCATGACCATCCGCATTGGCATTATGGGCCACGGCAACCTCGGCCGCGGCATCGAGCAGGCCCTGGCCCAGTCCCCGGACATGGAACTGGCTGCCATCTTCACCAGGCGCGACCCCGCCTCAGTCAAGCCGCTCACCCCGGGCGCCCAGGTGGTGCCCGCCGCCAGCGCCGCGGAGTGGCAGGATCGCATCGACGTAATGATGCTCGCCGGCGGCAGCGCCACCGACCTGCCGGTGCAGACCCCCGAGTATGCCCGGATGTTCACCCTCATCGACAGCTTCGACACCCACGCCCGCATCCCTGAGCACTTCGCGGCCGTGGATGCCGCGGCGCGCGCCACCTCCCACCTCGCCCTCATCTCCTCGGGCTGGGATCCGGGACTCTTCTCCCTGGCGCGCCTCTTTGGCAACGCCTTCCTCCCCAATGGCAGTGACTACACCTTCTGGGGCAAGGGCGTCAGCCAGGGCCACTCCGACGCGATCCGCCGCATTGAGGGCGTGCGCGACGGCCGCCAGTACACCATCCCCATCCAGGGGGCCCTCGACAGCGTGCGCCGCGGCGAGAACCCCAGCCTCACCACCCGGCAGAAGCACCTGCGCGAGTGCTTCGTGGTGCTCGAGGAGGGCGCGGACGCGGCCAAGGTGGAGACGGCAATCAAGACCATGCCCAACTACTTCTCGGACTATGACACCACCGTGCACTTCATCAGCGAGGAGGAGCTGCAGCGGGATCACCAGGGCCTGCCCCATGGCGGCTTCGTGTTCCGCTCCGGCAAGACCGGCATGGCCCTCGAGCGCACCGAGGTGATGGAGTTCAGCCTGCGCCTCGACTCCAACCCGGAGTTCACCGGCTGCGTGCTGGTGGCCTATGCCCGCGCCGTGCACCGCCTCCGCGCCCAGGGCCAGTGCGGCTGCCTCACCGTCTTTGACGTGCCGCCCGCCCTGCTGAGCCCGCTCGATGGCGCCACCCTGCGCGCCACCATGCTCTAGCGCGCCCCGCCGCCCCGGGATCCCCCGGGGCGCTTCCCACCTCCCCTTCCCCTAACGTGATTCTGCCCAACCCCCTGGCAACATGCTAATATTGCTCTGGGTGCGCCAGTGACGCCCCGCCGTCCAAGCCGCATATGGAGTCACGCCATGTCCTCACTCTCATCACTGAAGGTCAAGACCAAGCTGATCCTTGCCTTCAGCGTCATCATCCTGTTCACCATCGTCATCGCCGCGGTGGCGCTGTCGCAAATGTTCAACAGCAACAGCGTCATCAAGGATGTCAACGAAATCCTCGGCACCCGTCACGCGCGCATCGTCCAGGTCTACGACGCCGCGACCGCGCTCAACAAAATCTGCTCCGAGGCCAAGGAGGATCTCTCCAAGTTTGACAAGGAGGCCACCCCCCGGGCCATCGCCGACGCCTCGGCCGAGCTCATGAGCCTCACCGCCGCGCTCACCGGCAAGACCAGCCCCGAGAACACCCAGAAGATGAAGGATGGGGCCAAGGCCTACACCGAGTGCGCCCAGGGTGAGTTCCTCAACGCACTGAAAATGGGCAACATGCGCCTGGCCCTGGCGGTCTACCAGCGCCACATGGTCCCCGCCTACAACCTCCTCGTCGAGGGGCAGAACGCCATCCAGAACCAGCAGATCCAGCTGGCCCGCGACTCCGTGGACTCCATTGCCAGCACCAAGCCCATCATCCTCACCCTGGTGATGGCCGTCGTCGCCATCCTGGTGGCCATCACCATCGCCCTGCTGCTCTCCTCGCGCATCACCCTGGCGCTCAAGGCTGCGGTCCGGGGGGCGAACACCATCGCCGACGGCGACCTCACCCAGCAGATCGAGGTCACCTCCGGGGATGAGTTCGGCACCCTGCAGCGCACCCTTGAGACGATGCGCCAGAACTGGCAGAAGCTGGTGTGCGCGGTCAAGGGCAACGTCAACGAGATTGAGACCGAAATCACGGTCATCAACGAAATCACCAACAAGATCAACGAGGGCGCCCACACCACCCAGAACCGCTCGCTGACCGTGGCCTCGGCCTCCGACGAGATGGTGTCCACCACCCAGGACATTGCCAAGAACTGCGAGAACGCCGCCCTCTCCTCCCAGGAGTCCCACAACACCACCAGCGCGGGCGTGTCCCAGATTGAGAAGACCATCAAGGACATCCGCGACCAGGTGGAGAAGACCCGCGAGGACGCGGAGCACATCAGCGAGCTGGTGCAGCAGTCCCAGAACATCGGCTCCATCGTCCAGACCATTGAGGACATCGCCCAGCAGACCAACCTGCTGGCGCTGAACGCCGCCATTGAGGCCGCCCGCGCCGGTGAGGCGGGCCGCGGTTTCGCGGTGGTCGCCGACGAGGTGCGCTCGCTGGCCTCGAGGACCTCGACCTCCACCCAGGAGATCACCAAGATGGTGGGCAAGATCCAGGCCGACGCCAACACCGCCAACGACTCCATGACCTCGAGCCTTGACCACATGAACAACCTCGCCGAGGAGTCCTCGGAGGTGCAGAAGCTGCTCGGCTCCATCATCGAGCAGGTGGGCGGGGTCAACACCCAGATCACCCAGATCGCCACCGCCGCCGAGGAGCAGACCAAGGCCACCGCCGAGATCTCCTCCAACATGCAGGACATCTCCAACGGCGCCCAGGATCTCACCGCCCTGGTGAACGAGGCCCAGGGGCAGGTGGAGAAGTCCGTGTCCCAGCTCAACGAGCTGCTCTCCCAGGTCCAGGGCCTCAGGGCCTAGCCCGGCCCCAGCAAAGCATGCGGCCGCGCCCTGTGGCGCGGCCGCGCTGTCCTTGCCGCCGCCTAGATGAAGTAATCCGACTCGTCGACAATCCCGGAGCGGATCGCCACCCGCACCGCCTCGTGGGCGGTGTTGACCCCCAGCTTGCGGAAGATGTTCTTGCGGTGGGTGCCCACGGTGTGCACGCTCAGGCAGCGCGCCGCGGCGATCTCCTTGGTGCTGAGGCCCGCGGCCAGGGCGCGGGTGATTTCCACCTCGGTGCGGGTCAGGGCCGCCGTCCCCCCGGGCGCCCCCACCCGCCCCGCGGCGATGATCCCCGCCACCCGGGGGCTGAGGAAGCGCCGCCCCGCGGCGCAGCTGCCCAGGGCCTCGCGGATGGTGTCCACGGGATCGTCCTTGAAGGCCACGCTGATGTTGCCCACCTGGTAGAGGGCGTCGCGGAGGAAGGCGCTGGAGAGCTCCTCGCCCAGCAACAGGAAGGCGGCATGGGGAAAGCGCTGGCAGGTGATGATGAGGTGGGCGGCGTCGCGGAAGTCAAAGCGCGGGAAGTCGAGGATCACCACGCACTGCCCCCGGTCCCCCAGGGCCGCCACCAGCTCGCGGCAGCCAGGAACGGGAACCGCCCGGGCGCCGGGGATCCCCCTTACCAGGTCCCCCAGCGCCAGGGCGGTCAGCTCCTGCCGGTCGGCAATGATGAAGTCCATGCCACCCCCGCTAGAGCGGGTAGTCATCGAAGGCAAAGAGCACCGTGGACAGGTAGCGCTCCCCGGTGTCGGGGAGGACCACCACCACCCGCTTGCCCTCGTTGCCCGGGCGCCTCGCGACCTCCAGCGCGGCATGGGCCGCGGCGCCTGAGGAAATGCCCACCAGCAGCCCCTCGGTTGCCGCCAGCTCGCGCCCGGTGCGGATGGCGTCGTCATCCGCCACCCCCAGCACCTCATCCACCACTGAGGAGTCGTAGGTGCGGGGCACGAAGTTGGCGCCAATGCCCTGGATCTTGTGCGGGCCGGGCTTGCCGCCCCGAAGCACCGGGGAGGTCTGCGGCTCCACCGCCACGGACCTGAGCCCGGGGTTGCGCCCCTTGATGAAGCGGGAGATCCCGCTGATGGTGCCGCCCGTGCCCACCCCGGCCACCAGGATGTCCACCTGGCCGCCAGTTTGCTCCCAGATCTCAGGTCCGGTGCCAGTAAGGTGCGCCTTTGGGTTGGCGGGGTTCTCAAACTGCTGGAGAATGATGCTGCCCGGGATGCTGTCGCGGAGCTCCTCGGCGGCGCGCACCGCCCCCGCCATGCCCTCCTTGCCCGGGGTGAGGCGCAACTCGGCGCCGTAGGCGCGCACCAGGCTGCGCCGCTCCACGCTCATGGTCTCGGGCATGGTGAGGATGAGGTGGTAGCCGCGGACCGCCGCCACCAGCGCCAGCCCCACGCCGGTGTTGCCGCTGGTGGGCTCGATGATGGTGCCGCCCGGGGCCAGCCGCCCGGAGCGCTCGGCGTCCTCGACCATGGCGAGGGCGATGCGATCCTTGGCGCTGCCGCCGGGGTTGAAGCCCTCGAGCTTGGCGACAATCGGGGTTAAGAGGCCGTGGTTGCGGGAAAAGGTCCCCAGCTCAAGCAGGGGGGTGTGGCCGATGAGCTCGGTGAGGCTGTGGGCAATGCTGGTCATGTGATCCTCCTTGGGATGCATGGTTTGCGTAGAGACTAAATCCTGGCCAGGGCCTGGTCAAGGTCGGCAATGAGATCGTCGATGTGCTCGGCGCCCACCGACAGCCGCACGGTGGCGGGCGTGATGCCCGCGGCGAGCAGATCCTCGCCCTCGAGCTGGGAGTGGGTGGTCGACGCGGGGTGGATGGCGAGGCTCTTGATGTCGGCGACATTGGCAAGCAGCGAGAACAGCCGCAGCGAGTCGATGAAGCGCCAGGCCTCCTCCTGCCCGCCCTTAACCTCCAGGGTGAAGATGGACCCGCCGCCCTGCGGGAAGTAGCGCTGGTAGAGGGCGTGATCCGGGTGATCCGGCAGCGCCGGGTGGTGCACCCGCGCCACCTTGGGGTGGCCGGCAAGGAACCTGGCCACGGCAAGGGCGTTCGCGGACTGGCGCTCCACCCTCAGGCTGAGGGTCTCCAGGCCCTGGAGCAGCAGGAAGGCATTCAGTGGCGACAAGGTCGCCCCGGTGTCGCGCAGCAGCACGGCGCGGATGCGCGTCACATAGGCCGCCGCCCCCGCCACGTCCGCGAACACCGCCCCATGGTAGGAGGGATCGGGCCGGGCCAGGGTGGGGTAGCGGTCGGCGTGGGCCTTCCAGTCGAAGGTCCCGCCATCGACAATCACCCCGCCCAGCGTGGTGCCATGGCCGCCGATGTACTTGGTGGCCGAGTGCAGCACGATGTCCGCGCCATGCTCAAGCGGCCGGACCAGGTAGGGGGTGGCGAAGGTATTGTCCACGATGAGCGGCAGGCCGTGGCGGTGCGCCACCGCGGCCACGCCCTCGATGTCCAGCACCTCGGAGGTGGGGTTGCCCAGGGTCTCGGCCAAAATCGCCCGGGTGGCAGGGCCGATGGCCGCCTCGAGCGCCGCGGGATCGTTGATGCGCACCGTGCTGTGCGCGATCCCGAGCGGGGCCAGGGTGTTGGCGATCAGGTTGGCGGTGCCCCCGTAGAGGTTGTCGGCGGCCACCAGGTGATCCCCCTGGCGCAGGATGTTCAGCAGCGCGTAGGTGACGGCCGCGGCGCCCGAGGCCACCGCCAGCCCTGCCACCCCGCCCTCGAGGGCGGCCACGCGCCGCTCGAGGACCTCCTGGGTGGGGTTGGTGAGGCGCCCGTAGATGTTGCCGGCATCCCGCAGGGCAAAGCGGTCCGCGGCATGCTGGGAGTTGTTGAACACATAGGCCGCGGTCTGGTAGATGGGCACCGCGCGGGCGCCGGTCACGGCGTCAGCGCGCTCCTGCCCCACATGCAGCTGCAGCGTCTCAAAGTGTAGTTTCGCGCTCATGTCTCGCTCCTTTTTTGGGCGGGCCCGCCACCATGGCGGAACCCATGGCGCAAGGATAGCCTTGCCGCAGGGCCGGGGACATCGCCTCAGCAGGCCATATTCCCTACCCCATTTAGGGTATGCGTTGCCGCAGGCGCCGCCGCCCTTTCATATTTTTATACTGGATAACAAGGAGTTGCCTAAGGGAGCACCAAGGCAGGGGTCGCGCCGCCTGGCAGCAGGGTGGGCCCCAGGCTGGCGCCACCGGGGTGGCTGGCCAGGGCCTGGGGGGCGGTTGGGATCAGGGCAGGATAAGGGAAAGGAGAGGATCGGGGCAGGGTGGGCAGGCCGCCGGATGGGGCCTGCCCGGGCGCCTACTTGGCGGCAGGCGCCTCGCTCACCTCCACCAGGTTCCCCTTCTCATCGAACTTGGGCTGCTTGACCGTGATCTTGGGCAGCTCCCCGAACTTGGGGGTGCGCTTGTTGACCAGGTCAAGGATCTCGCTGGTAATCTCCATGCTGGGATCGACGGCGAGCAGGGCCTCCTTGGGCATGACCATGCGGGCCTTGCTCTTGGCGCGCCACTTGCCGGCCTCCTCCTGGATAATCCCGACGATCTGGCGGTTGACCGCCATCTTCTCAAACTCGAGCTGCCGGTTAAGCTGCAGCAGGGCATCGTTCATCGCCGCGGCCCTTTGCTGCTCATTGCCCTTGGCCCAGGCCTGCTCCACTTCCTTGACCCGGGCCTGGAGCGACTTCTGCACATCCTCAATATGCTTCCTGCCCAGCGCCGAGGGGGCGGACTCCGCCATGATCTTGGGCACGTCCACCACACAGATGGCCCCCTCGTGGGCGCCCTTGGCGCACACCAGGCCCGGGCAGGCCAGCAGCCCGGCCAGGGCCAGGGCCAGAAAACGCTTTTGCATAGGAATTTCCCCCTTGGCATCGCCCGCCCGCCCCCAAGGGCGCGGCCGGCAATTAAAAAAGGCAGTCAGATGACTGCCTTTTTCAAAAATTGGTGCGAAAGGTGGGACTCGAACCCACACGCCTTTCGGTACTAACACCTGAAGCTAGCGCGTCTACCAATTCCGCCACTCTCGCGTGCCGTTGCCACTGGCGATCCCGAAGAGAATCGAACTCTTGACCCTCAGTTTCGGAAACTGATACTCTAATCCAACTGAGCTACGGGATCTTGACCTGTCGAGCAACGGGCATCATTATACCAATTTATTCGCAATAGTCCACATTTAGTGAAAAAAGGCAAAGATCAGGTGGCACAGGACAATTGCCCGGGGGCTGGGTCAATCTTCAGGGGCACCCGCGCGCTGTTTGGCGAGGTCGGGTTCAGGCGCCTGCAGGAGGCCCGGGTCATGGTCATCGGCCTCGGCGGGGTCGGGTCATGGCTGGCCGAGGCGCTGGTGCGCACCGGCGTGGGGCACCTCACCATCATCGATGGCGACACCGTGGAGATCCACAACACCAACCGCCAGCTGCCCGCCTGCCCCGCCACCTGCGGCCGCCCCAAGGCCGAGGTCCTGGCGGAGCGCTTCCTCGCCATCAACCCCGCGCTAGACCTCACCGCCCTGCCCGTGATGCTCGGGGAGGGCAACATCGACGCGTTGCTGCATGATTGCGATCCAGAATACGTGGGCGAGGCCATCGACGACATCCGCGCCAAGGCCCGGGTGGCCGCCACCCTGCACGGCATGGGCAAGCGCCTGATCTGCTCCGGCGGGGCGGGCGGGCGCACCGATCCCACGCGCCTGCGGCTCTGCCCGGATCTCGCGCGCGCCCAGGGGGACGGGCTCATCTCCCACCTTCGGGAGGTGCTGCGCCGCGAGTACGGCTTTCCCGGCGGCGGGGCGCCCCTGGGCATCCCCTGCACCTGCTCGGACGAGCCCCCCCATTACAGCGACCCCCCGGCCGGGGAGCCGCGCAAGGTAACCTTCGGTGCCGCCATGGCGGTCACCGCCACCGCGGGCATGCTGCTCGCCTCGTGGATAACCAACCAAATCACCAGCAAGGAATGACAGGATCCACCCCATGAACACCCCAGAGCAAGAACAGGAAAAGCAGCAGCTCAAGGCCCGGATTGCCGACTACCTCCGCGATGAGCTGGAGGTCAATCCCAACAGCGCCTTCCGCTGCCTCAACCCCGAGCATGAGGACCGGCACCCCAGCATGAGCCTCAACCGGGGCAACAACACGGTCCACTGCTTCTCCTGCGGCGCCACCTACGACATCTTCGCGCTGATCGGCATCAAGGAGGGCCTGGCGTCCTTCCCCGACCAGCTGCGCCGGGCGCGGGAGCTCTACGGCGCCCCGGGCACGGGGGAGCAGACCCGCTTCGTGATTGCCACCGACGAGCCCAGCTACGGCCCCGGCGAGGAGCGCCCCGAGACCGTGGCCCAGTTCCCGCTGGGGCGCCGCATCTCCACCCCGGAGGCGGAGATGCGCCCCACCAACTCCCAGCTGGTGCGCATCAACCCGGCCATCCAGGGGCGCCCGCTGGGCGACAGCCTGCCCCTGGTGGAGCAGCAGCCCCGCAATGACGAGCGCGGCACGGCGCTGCCCGAGCACCCCCAGGGCAAGGTCTTCGGCGCCGGCGGGCTGCGCTTTGAGTCCCCCCAGGGCGCCCTGCAGCGCCAGGAGCTCGACCAGCCGGGCGGGGTGCCGCACAGCTACCGCGCCTACATCGAGCAGTGCCACGCCCAGGTCGGCGCCACCGACTACTTCAGGAGGCGCGGCATCAGCGAGGAGGTCATCGGGCGCTTCCGCCTCGGCTACGACGACAAGTTCATTGCCAGCAGCGACCCGCTCACCGGGCAGAAGGTCTGGCAGGCCGCCATCATCCCCGCCTCGGACAACTCCTACACGGCCCGCAACCTCGATCCCAGCGATCCGGACCGCATCCGCAAGAACCACGGGATCCGCGAGCTGTTCAACGCCGCCTGCATCCGCGAGGCCGCCGAGCTGTTCGTGGTCGAGGGGGAGTTTGACGCGCTCAGCCTCGAGACCCTCGGCCGCCACGCGGTCAGCCTCGGGGGCGTGGGCAACGTGCCCGCCCTCATCGAGCAGCTGCGCGCCGCGCCGCTGCCCGGGCGCACCGTGTACATCTGCCTCGACAACGATGAGGCCGGGGAGCAGGCCGCGGAGCGGCTCGGGGCCGCGCTCCGGGAACTGGGCGTGCCCTGCCGCCGCGTGAACCTCGCCACCCCGTACAAGGATCCCAACGAGATCCTGGTCCAAAACCCCGATCGCCTGCGCGAGCGCCTTGAGGGCCTCGGCACCCGCCTCGCCGCCACCTTCGGGGGGATTGACTGCCCCGCCGCCCCCGCGCCGGTCCCCACCACCCTCGGCGACCTGCTCGACCCGGGCCTCGCCGCGGAAAACTACCTGGTGGCCGCCCCCGCCGGCAGGGTGCGCGAGGTAATGGCGGAGCTCATGGCCAAGTCGCCGCTCGCCTGCCTGGTGGTCACCCACGACCAGCAATGGCGCCATGCCTGCGCCCTGCTCCCGGGGCACCTGCCGAAGGGCGCCTCGCCACAGGACGCGCTCGCGCTGCCCTCCCGCCACCAGTCCTGCCCCAGCATCCCCGAGATTGAGCCGATCCTGGGGCACATCGCCGAGGACTTCATGCTGCAGAACCAGCGCCGCTGCGCCCTGCTCATCGACCTCTCCTACACCCCCCAGGGTCCCCTGGGCGAGTGCGCCGGGGGCCTTGCCGCCCTGTCCTCAGAACTGGGGATCCCGGTGATCCTCCTGTGCAACGAGGCTGACGCCCCGCTGCTGGCCTCCTATGCCCTGGCCCTGGTGAGACCCGGCGAGGGCGCCCTGCCGGCCCTGGCCCCATGAGGCTCAACGCCGCCCAGCAGGAGGCGGTCGACTGCATCGACGGCCCCTGCCTGGTGCTGGCGGGGGCCGGCTCGGGCAAGACCCGGGTGATCATCGCCAAGATCACCTCGCTCATCCGCGACCACGGCTTCCTGCCCCGCACCATCTGCGCCATCACCTTCACCAACAAGGCCGCCAACGAGATGAAGTCCCGCCTCAGGGCCGACCTGGGTGAGGAGGTGGCCAAGGAGATCTGGATCTCCACCTTCCACTCCCTCGGGCAGAGCATCCTGCGCGCCGAGCACGCGCGGCTGGGGATGGGGCGGGACTTCACGCTCTACACCGACCATGAGGTGCACAACGTGCTGCGCGACATCATCCGCGAGCACTTCCCGCAGTACGCCGAGAAGGAGGGCGAGCAGGGCGCCATCCAGTCGGCGCTGGCCGCCATCGCCCGCTGGAAGGGCGCCCTGGTGGCGCCGCCCGACGTGGCGCCGCGCGACCTCAACAGCATGATCTACGAGCGCTATGACAGCTACCTCAAGTCCTGCCAGGCGGTGGACTTCGAGGATCTCATCAGCCTCTCCACGGCATTGCTGCGCGACCATGAGGATCTCGCCCAGAAATGGGGGCGGGCCTTTGAGTACGTGCTGGTCGACGAGTACCAGGACACCAACGAGACCCAGTACCAGCTGCTCCGGCAGCTCACCAGCGTGCACCAGCGCTTCACCGTGGTCGGCGACGACGACCAGTCGATCTACTCCTGGCGCGGCGCCCGCCCCGAGAACATCAACTCCCTGGCCGGGGACTACCCCGGGCTGCACGTGGTCAAGCTCGAGCAGAACTACCGCTCGACCCGCCGCATCCTCAACTGCGCCAACACCCTCATCTCCCACAACCCCCACCTCTTTGAGAAGCGGCTCTTCTCCGAGCTGCCCGAGGGGGAGCGGATCGAGCTGGTGGCCTGCGACGACGAGCAGGCCGAGGCCGCCTTCGTGGCCGCCGACATCCAGCGCCTGACCTTCGAGGGCGGGCTGCGACACTCCGACATCGCGGTGCTCTACCGCGGCAACTACCAGGCCACCCCGCTCGAGAGCGCCTTCAAGATGGCCCAGATCCCCTACGTGGTCTCCAACGGCGACAGCATCTTCGACCACCCCGAGGTCAAGGACATCCTCTGCTGGTGCCGCCTCATCGCCAACCCCAAGGACGACCAGGCCCTGCTCAGGGTGATCAACATCCCCAACCGCCGCATCGGCGCCGACACCATCAAGGCCCTGCGCCTGTGCGCCACGCTCAACGGCAACTCCATCTACGAGACCCTGCTCGACCCCCGCACCGAGAGCTCGCTGTCCCCCGCGCAGATGAAGGCGCTGAGCGGGTTCATCGTCACCCTCTCCACGCTGCGCGGCTTCCTGCTCGCGCGCAAGGACGCCACCCTGGTGGACAGCCTGGTGCACCACCTCGACTATGAGCGCTACATCAAGGCCAACTCCTCGACCGCCAAGTCGGCGGAGTTCAAGCTGCGGCTGGTGTCGGACGTGATGGCGATGATCGGGAGGCAGGTGGCGGGCAAGCGGGGCGAGGCCAAGGTGCCCTTCGCCACCGCGGTGTCGCGGCTGCTGCTCCGGGAAACCCTCGAGCGCCGTGAGGACGGCACGGGCGGGAACGTGGTGCAGCTCATGACCCTGCACGCCTCCAAGGGCCTGGAGTTCCCCCGGGTCTACCTGATCGGGCTCGAGGACGGGGTGCTGCCCAACCGCAACACCATGGAGGACGCCTACCAGGGCCTCGAGGAGGAGCGCCGCCTCGCCTACGTGGGCATCACCCGCGCCCGCGCCTCGCTGTGCCTCTCCTACTGCACCACCAAGAAGATCCGCGGGCAGGTCCAGCCGCTGATGCCCAGCGTCTTCCTCACCGAGCTGCCCGAGGGCGACCTGCAGCGCATCAACCCTAGGCGCACCCGCCAGCTGGCGAGCATCCGCGGCCTTGATGACGTGCTGGCCATGCTGCGCGAGTGAGCGCGGCCGCCCGCCCCCAAAAAAGCGGGGCAGCCCCATGGGGCTGCCCCGCCTTGCCTAGGTGCGGCGGAACTAGTTGTTGCCGACCTTGATCTCCTTCATCGCGGTCATGTAGGCGCGCAGCTTGCGGCCCACCACCTCGATGGGGTGGTTGCGGATGGCGTCGTTGACCTTGATCAGCTCCTGGTTGTCCACGCCATTGTCACCCTCGAGGCCCTTGCCGAAGACATCGGTGCCCTGGCGGGACATGAAGTCCTGAAGCAGCGGGATGGCGGCGTTGGCGAAGAGGTAGTTGCCGTACTCGGCGGTGTCGGAAATCACCACGTTCATCTCGTAGAGGCGGCGGCGGGCGATGGTGTTGGCGATGAGCGGCAGCTCATGCAGCGACTCGTAGTAGGCCGACTCAGGGTAGATGCCGGAGTGGGTCATGGTCTCAAAGGCCAGCTCAATGCCCGCCTTGGCGAAGGCCACCAGCAGCACGCCCTTGTCAAAGTACTCCTGCTCGCTGATGCGCTCCTGGCACTCCGGGGCGTTCTCGAAGGCGCTCTTGGCGTAGTGCTCGCGCCAGGCGTGGAGGTTCTGGTCGTTGTTGGCCCAGTCCTCCATCATCACGCGGGAGAACTCGCCGCTCTCGATGTCGTCCATGTGCTTGAGGTAGAGGTCGCGGAGCAGATCCTTGAGCTCGGCGCTCAGCGCGAAGGCGCGCAGCTTGGCGGGGTTGGAGAGGCGGTCCATCATGTTGGTGATGCCACCCTGCTTGAGGGCCTCGCAGATGGTCTCCCAGCCGTACTGGATGAGCTTGCAGGCATAGGCCGCGTCCACGCCCTGCGACACCGCGCGGTCAAAGCAGAGGATGGAGGCCGCCTGCAGCACGCCGCAGAGGATGGTCTGCTCGCCCATCAGGTCGGACTTGACCTCGGCGACGAAGGAGGAGCGCAGGCAGCCGGCGCGATCGCCGCCCAGGCCCGCGGCCCAGGCCTTGGCCACCGCCCAGCCCTCGCCCTTGGGATCGTTGTTGGGGTGCACCGCCAGCAGCATCGGGGTGCCGAAGCCGCGCTTGTACTCCTCGCGCACCTCGGTGCCCGGGGCCTTCGGGGCCACCATCACCACGGTGAGGTCGGGGCGGATCTGCTGGCCCAGCTCAATGATGTTGAAGCCGTGGCTGTAGCCCAGGGCCGCGCCCTGCTTCATGAGGGGCATCACCGACTCGACCACGTTCTGGTGCTGCTTGTCCGGGGTGAGGTTGATGACCAGGTCGGCGGTCGGGATGATCTGCTCGTAGTTGCCCACCTTGAAGCCGTTCTCGGTGGCGCGCTTGTAGGAGGCGCGCTGCTCGTCGATCGCCGCCTGGCGCAGCGCGTAGCTGACGTCGAGGCCGGAGTCGCGCAGGTTCATGCCCTGGTTGAGGCCCTGGGCGCCGCAGCCCACGATCACCACCTTCTTGCCCTTGAGGAAGTTGCAGCCGTCAGCGAACTCGGAGCGCTCCATCAGCTCGCAGCAGCCCAGCTGCGCCAGCTTCTCGCGAAGGTTCAGGGTGTTGAAGTAGTTGCCCATTGTCTTGTCATCTCCATAAGAAAGGGAAAAACCGGAAAACGGGCATATAATAGCGCACGCTGAAAAAAATAGCACGACAAATGTTCGGCGTTGCAAAAACCGCAATGCCACCCCGGAGGACCACGTTGATCGACCTCAAGGACGCCGCCGCCTTCCTGCGCCTGTGCGAGACCCAGAACCTCACCCGCGCCGCCGCGCTGTGCGGGGTCAGCCCCTCCACGCTCAGCCGCGGCATCTCCAAGCTCGAGCGCGACCTCGGGGCGCGGCTGTGCCGGCGCGACTCCCGGGGGATCACCGTCACCGCCGCGGGGCGCAAGTTTGAGCGCTACGCGCGCTCGGCGCTCGGCGAGTACGAGCGGGCGCGCGCCGAGATCTCCCCGCGCGCGGGGCGCCTCGAGGGCACGGTGAAGATCTTCTGCTCGGTCACCGCCGCCTATGTCTTCATCCCCCGCCTGATGAGCGAGCTGCGCCTCTCCCACCCCGGGCTCGAGCCGCTGCTTGAGACCGGCGATCCCGCCCAGGCCCTCGGCAAGGTGATGGGCGGTGACGCCGACCTGGCCATCAGCGCCCTGCCCCGTGAGCCGCTCGAGGGCATCGGCTTTGTGCCGCTGCTCGCCTTCCCGCTGCTGCTCATCGCCCCGCGCGCGGGCGATCCCGCGCAGCTGGGGGGCGCGGATCCCGATCCCGCGCGCGCGCCCTTCATCCTCGCCCAGGCCGGGCAGCTGCGCGCCGAGGCCCTCGCCTGGTTTGCCCGCCAGAAAATCGCGCCCCGGGTGCACGCCGAGGTCGCCGGCCACGAGGCCATCGTGGGCATGTGCGCGCTGGGCTTTGGGCTCGCCATCGTGCCCAAGCTGGTGCTCGACCTCTCCCCCTTCCGCAATGACGTGCGCATCCTCGACTCCGAGCACTGCGGGCAGTTCCAGCTGGCGCTCTGCTACCAGGAGTCCCGCGGGCGCGAGCCGATCATCAGGGCGGTGGCGGCGCTGATGGACCGCATCTCCCCCACCTTCGGGCCCGATCCCCTCCTGCGCCGCGCCCCCGAGGCCTGAGCTCCCCCGCAGGGGGCCCAAAGCCGGCAAAACGCGCTATCATGGGGCAACAAACCACCATTGCATGACACAAGGAGTAACCCCATGCTCAAGGACACCAACCCCACCACCACCCATGCCTGGCAGGCGCTCAAGGAGCACTTTGAGGCCACCAGGGGCCGCACCATCGCCGAGCTGTTCGCGCAGGATCCACAGCGCTTTGAGCACTGCTCGCTGCGGGTCGGGGACATTGTGGCCGACCTGTCCAAGAACATTGTGGACAGCACCACCGTGGGGCTGCTCATCGACCTGGCCAACGAGTGCGGGCTCAAGGATGACATCGAGGCGATGTTCCGCGGCGAGAAGATCAACCGCACCGAGGATCGCGCCGTGCTGCACACCGCGCTGCGCAACTTCTCCGGCGAGCCGGTCCTGGTGGACGGCAAGGACGTGATGCCCGAGGTGCGCAGGGTCCTCGCCAAGATGCGCGACTTCAGCACCAAGGTCATCTCCGGCTGGTGGAAGGGCTACACCGGCAAGGCCATCACCGACGTGGTGAACATCGGCATCGGCGGCTCCGACCTCGGGCCGGTGATGGTCACCGCGGCGCTCACCCCCTACCACTCCCGCCTCAAGGTGCACTTCGTCTCCAACGTGGACGGCACCCATGTGGCCGAGACCCTCAGGGATCTCAACCCTGAGACCACCATGTTCCTCATCGCCTCGAAGACCTTCACCACCCAGGAGACCATGACCAACGCCCTCACCGCGCGGCAGTGGTTCCTCGACGCCGCCCACGACCAGGCGCACGTGGCCAAGCACTTCGTGGCCCTCTCCACCAACACCGAGGCGGTCAAGGCCTTCGGCATCGACCCTAACAACATGTTCGAGTTCTGGGACTGGGTCGGCGGGCGCTACTCCTCCTGGTCGGCCATCGGCCTCTCCATCGCCCTGGCCTGCGGCTACGACAACTTCGAGGCCTTCCTGCGCGGCGGCCACGCCATGGACCTGCACTTCCGCAACACCCCGCTCGAGAAGAACCTCCCGGTGCTGCTGGCGCTGATCGGCATCTGGTACAACAACTTCTACGGCTACCAGACCGAGGCCATCCTCCCCTATGACCAGTACATGCACCGCTTCCCCGCCTACTTCCAGCAGGGCAACATGGAGTCCAACGGCAAGTACGTGGACCGCTGCGGCAAGGAGGTTGACTACCAGACCGGGCCCATCATCTGGGGCGAGCCGGGCACCAACGGCCAGCACGCCTTCTACCAGCTGATCCACCAGGGCACCAAGGTCATCCCCGCGGACTTCATCGCCCCGGCGATCTCCCACAACCCCATCGGCGACCACCACGTGAAGCTGCTCTCCAACTTCTTCGCCCAGACCGAGGCCCTGGCCTTCGGCAAGTCGATGGACCAGGTCATGGAGGAGTTCAAGGCGCAGGGCAAGGACGCGGCGAGCGTCGCCCATGTCGCCCCCTACAAGGTGTTCAAGGGCAACCGCCCGACCAACTCCTTCCTGGTCAGGGAGATCAACCCGTTCACCCTCGGCATGCTGGTGGCGATGTACGAGCACAAGATCTTCACCCAGGGCGCGATCTGGAACATCTACACCTTCGACCAGTGGGGCGTGGAGCTGGGCAAGCAGCTTGCCAAGCGCATCATCCCCGAGCTCACCTCCGAGGGCAGGGTGTCGAGCCACGACAGCTCAACCAACGGCCTCATCAACGCCTACAAGGACTTCCTCAAGTAGGCGCGCCGCGGGCGCCCCGCCCGGGGCGCCCCCACCAAGTCCCATCCGCCCTGCCCCCCGCAAGGGGACAGGGCGGATGAGTCTTGGGTCCCGGTACCGGGACCGCCTTGGCAGCCAATAATTGCACTAACGTGCCCAAAGGCTGCCATTTGGACAACAGATCCAGAGCATAACTGCCAAACGGCAGGTTCAAGACAGGAAAACCCCATGACTGACCAGTCCGCCCCGCTGCCTGCCTATGTGCCCCTCCACGTGCACTCCGACTACTCCATCATGGACGGCCTCGAGGGCGTGGAGGCGATCGCCAAGCGCGCCGCCAAGCTGGGGATGCCGGCGATCGCGCTCACCGACTTTGGCAACGTCAGCGGCTACGTGCGCTTCTACAACTATTGCGTGAAGCAGGGGATCAAGGCGCTGATGGGCGCCGACCTCGACGTGCGCGAGGTAGTGGAGCAGGGCGAGCGGGAGCGCACCTTCCGCCTCACCATCCTGCCCATGGACAACCTCGGGCGGCAGAACCTCTACGACCTGCTCAGCGACGCCTGGCTGGGCTCGGACGTGGGCGCCCTCAACCCCACCACCACCTTTGAGAACCTCGCCGAGCTCTCCGGGGGGCTCATCATCCTCGACGGCTTCCGCGGGGATCTCGCCCAGTTCCAGCGCCTCGGGCAGCGCCACCGCATCGCGCGGCGCCTCGATTTCTACCGGGAGCACTTTGCCGGGCGCTTCTGCCTCGAGCTCACCCGCACCGGGCGCGAGGGCGAGTCCGAGTTTGAGCGCATGGCGCTCGACCTCATCGTGGAGCAGCAGGAAAAGGGCTTTCCCATCTACCCGGTGGCCAGCAACGACACCGTCTTCCTTTACGGGGACCACGAGGAGTACCCGGACGGCTTCACCGACTACTACATCCACGATGTCCGGGTCTCCATCCAGCACAAGACCACCCAGGGCGACCCCCAGCTTGCCAGGATGTACTCCAGCGAGCAGTACCTGCGCAGCCCCGGGGAGATGGCCGAGCTGTTCGCCGACCTGCCCGAGGCCATCCTCAACACCCGCGCCATCGCCGAGCGCTGCAACGTGCAGATTGAGCTTGACCACCCGCGCCTGCCCCGCTTTGACACCGGCAAAATCTCCACCCCCGACTACCTGAGGCAGCGGGCCCACGAGGGCCTGGAGGAGCGCCTGCTCACCCTGTTCCCCGATCCTGAGGAGCGGGAGCGGCAGCGCCCCACCTATGAGGCCCGCCTTGAGACCGAGCTCGAGGTCATCATCAAGATGGACTTCCCCGGCTACTTCCTCATCGTCATGGAGTTCATCCAGTGGTCCAAGGATCACGGGGTCTCGGTGGGCCCCGGGCGCGGCTCGGGCGGCGGCTCGCTGGTGGCCTACGCGCTTCGGATCACCGACTTTGACCCGCTGCGCTTTGACCTGCTCTTCGAGCGCTTCCTCAACCCGGAGCGCGTGTCGATGCCTGACTTTGACGTCGACTTCTGCAAGCGCAACCGCTACCGCACCGTGGAGCACGTCAAGGAGCGCTACGGGCGGGACGCCGTCTCGCAGATCGCCGCCTTCGGCACCATGGCCGCCAAGGCCGCGATCAAGGACACCGGGCGGGCGCTGGGCATGGGCTACGGGCAGGTGGACAGCATCGCCAAGGAAATCCCCGGCAAGCCCGGGACCACCTTCGCCTCGGCGCTGGGCCTTGGCACCGACCGCAAGACCGGCAAGCCGCTGGAGCCCGAGTCCCCGGGGTTCCGCCTGATCTACGACAACGCCGAGCGCAACGCCGCGGACCAGGAGGAGGCGGCGCAGGTGTCGCGGCTCATCCACATCGCGATGCGCCTGGAGGGCGTGGTGCGCAACATCGGCAAGCACGCCGCCGGGGTGGTGATCTCCCCCACCCGCATCGCCGAGTTCGCCCCGATGATGCTCGACTCGGACGGCAACCCCATCACCCAGTACGACAAGAAGGACGTGGAGCACGCCGGCCTCGTCAAGTTCGACTTCCTCGGCCTCACCACCCTCACCATCATCGAGGACGCCCTCGAGATGATCAACCGCCGCCAGGCGGCCGCGGGGCAGCCGCCGGTGAACATCCAGGCGGTGCCGCTTGAGGATCGGGAATGCTACGCGGCGCTGCAGGCCATGGACACCACCGCGGTGTTCCAGCTCGAGTCCGACGGCATGCGCCGCCTCATCGGGCAGATGCGGCCCGACCGCTTCGATGATCTCATCGCCCTGGTGGCGCTGTACCGCCCCGGCCCGCTCAACAGCGGCATGGCGGAGAGCTTCGTGCGGCGCAAGAACGGCGTGGAGCAGGTCTGCTACCCCATGCCCGACTACCAGGATCTCGACCTCAAGCCGGTGCTCGACTCCACCTACGGGGTCATCATCTACCAGGAGCAGGTGATGCAGATCGCCCAGATCCTGGCCGGCTACTCACTGGGCGGCGCCGACATCCTGCGCCGCGCCATGGGCAAGAAGGACGCCAAGGTGATGGCCGCCCAGCGCGAGATCTTCGAGAAGGGCGCGGCCCGGAAGGGCAAGGATCCGCAGACGGCGATCAAGATCTTCAACGACGTGGAGAAATTCGCCGAGTACGGCTTTAACAAGTCCCACTCGGCGGCCTACGCCCTGGTGGCCTGGTGGACCCTGTGGCTCCGGGTCCACTTCCCCGCCGAGTTCCTCGCGGCGATGATGACCTCCGAGACCTCGGGCACCATCAACACCGCCAAGCTGGTCTCCTACATCCTCGACTGCCACAAGCGCGGCATCCGGGTGAACCCGCCCGACGTCAACGAGGGCGGCTACCACTTCACGGTCAACCCGCGGGGCGAGGTGGTGTTCGGCCTCGCCGCGGTGAAGGGGATTGGCGCCGACGTGGCGGACGCCATCGAGGCCGAGCGCGGGGAGCACGGGCCCTTCCGGGACTTCTTTGACTTCGTGCAGCGCCTGGTCAAGCGGCCGCCACCTGGCGGCGGGCAGAAGGTCTGCCTCAACCGCAAGGCGCTCGAGGCGCTGATCGGCGCCGGGGCCCTCGACCGCCTCGGCCCCAGCCGCGCGGTGATGATGGCCTCGGTGGCACCCGCCATGGAGCGCGCCAACCACGAGCGCCGCGAGCGCGACCGTGGGCAGCGCGGCCTGTTCGATGACTTTGACGACGAGGCGCTGCGCTTCCACTACCAGGAGGCCGCCCCCTGGACCAACAACTACACCCTGGAGCTGGAGAACCGCATCCTCGGCCTGTACCTCTCCGGGCACCCGGTGCAGAACTTCAGCAAGGAGCTGTCCCTCTTCTGCGACACCGCGCTCAGCGACATCCGCCCCGGCCCCGCGCGCCGCCCCGCGCGGCTGCGCATCGGCGGGGTGGTGGCCTCCTGCGAGCAGCGCCTGCCCAAGCGCGGCGGCAACCCCTATTACCGCCTGATGCTCGATGACGCCACCACCCAGGTGGAGCTGAGCCTCTTTGACTCCCAGCACGCCCAGGTGGCCAGCAAGTACACCGCCATCCTCAGGCGGCGCGAGGAGACCCTGGCGCGGCTGCGCGAGGCCTCCTCGGATCCCGAGCGGCTGCAGGAGATGCCGCTGCTGGTCATCGCCACCGTCACCTGCATGGACGGCGAGGACAACCGCCGCGTCATCAGGGTGCAGGACATCGAGAGCCTCGAGGAGGTGCGCCGCCGGCATGTCAGCGAGATCACGATCTGCTTCCCGCCCGGGCAGCTTTCGGCCAACGAGGCCTATGTCACCGACCTGCTGCAGCGCAATGCCTGCCCCTGCCCGGGGGAGGAGGGGGAGGGCCCCATGACCCGCCTCAGCCTGCTCGACGGGCAGCGCTGCTACCACCTGCGGGGCGACCAGCGGCGCCTTGACCCCAGTGACGACCTGCTCGAGGGGCTGCGCAGCGTGGTGGGCACCGACCGCGTGATCCTCACCTACTCTGCCTAGCCAAGGCTCAGGAAAAGGCAACCCCCAGGCAGCCATTTGGCAGCCTGGGGGTAGTATGGAACTGGCAAAAGGCTGGTTTTGGCAGCTTTCGCTCAGACGGGGATCCCGCCCAGGGGGGCAAGGGACGGGACCACGGGATCCGCCTCGGGGAGGCCCTGCAGCCGCCGCGCAAGGCGCCGCTGCGCCTGGGTGTTGAGGTCCAGGAGGCGCCTTGCCCAGCCGTCCGCGGCGCACAGCGCCTGGTCAAGGCGCCCCAGGAACGCATCAGGATCGGCGTCATCCGCGCCCAGGGCAAAGGACATGGAGGCCACGCGGCTGGAGCGCGAGTAGCACAGGGCGCCCCCCTGGGTGCCGGAGAGCAGGTAGTTGGACTCGAGCATCAGGGGCAGCGCCTCGGGCAGCGCCGCCATCTCCACCAGGCACAGCTCCACGGTCACCAGGCACAGCCCGCGCGCGGGGACGAAGCGCAGCCGCACCGGGCGGCCCTGGTAGGAAAAGCCCACCGTGTGCCGCCCGCCTGCGCCCAGCTCCAGTCCCACCCGCTCGCCAACCGCCCTGGCCAGTGCCCCTGCATCCATTTGCCTTGCTCCCTGCTGCCCCCTGCCTGATGGTCACACCTTGGTGCCGTGGCTGAGGTTGTATTCCTGGATGCGCGACAGCGACGGGTAGGTGGTCACGGCGTCCACCAGGTGGATGATCCCCTGCGGATCCACCTCATAGTGGTGCCGGAACCCCACCAGCGCCCCGGGCTTCTCGCCCATCGCCACCATGATACGGCCATTATCGAGGCGGCTGAGCGTGTAATCCAGCGCGGTCATCTCCCGGGAACCGCCCGTGCCGTCGCGCACCAGGCCCAGCGCCAGGCTCGCCTTGGTGGCCGGGCCCAGGCAGGTGGCGATGGCGCTCGCCTGCAGCGGGTTGCCCCCGCACAGGCGCAGCACCGCCAGGGACAGGTCATGGATGTAGGCGGCCTTGCCCGCCTCGCCCTCCTGGCGCAGGTGCTCACGCCCGGTGAAGGTCGCGCCGCCCTCGATCGCCAGCCTGAAGAGCTCGGGCTCGGCCGCCGCGGACTCCACCGCCGGCATCCTGGTGCCGGTGAGGGACAGGGCAAAGCCAAAGTCCTGGCTGCCATCGGCAAAGGAGGTGCCCTCGAGGCTCCCGATGAAGGGGCCGTGGGCAAACGGCAGCGCCCCCGCGCCGCGCAGCGCCAGGGCGTCAAGGCTGACCGCCTCGCGGTTGCAGTTGCGCATCAGGGACACCAGCCGGTCCACGGTCAGGCCCGACGCGGACTGGCAGGCCGCCAGATCCACGGCCGCGCTGAAGGGGCGACCAATCATGGCGCAGTAGTCCGCGGCCTCCCCGATTACGGACTGCATGTACAGTCCCGCGAGGCTGCCCATGGACAGCCCGGAGGGCTCGGGGCGCCCCGGGCGCAGCGCCGCCCAGGCCCGCGAGGCGCTGGGCTGGTCGCCTGCCGCCCCCAGCACGGGCAGCAGGTCGCCGGCATGGCTGGCAATGAGGGCGCAGAGATCGGAAAGCCCCCATTGCTGGCGCTTGCCGCCCACCTCGACGGTGAACTTGGCCGCCCCTTCCCTGCTCAGGGGCAGCTCCAGCCCCAGCATAAACTTGTTGAGCCGCAGCCGATCGCCAGCCAGGGGGCGGTCCCGCAGCTCAAAGAGCAGGCAGTCAAGCTCGCTGTACGCCCCCGGGTCCAGGGCCTGAAAGGCCCGCAGGCTGTTGTAGGGCGCGGGCAGGGCAAAGGCATCCTTGGCTGAGGCAGGATCATAAAGCGGCACCCGCGCCGCGCCGGAGGCTGCCTCCAGGGCGCCATACAGCAAGGTGAGATCCGCTAGCAGCCGCAGGGCCTCCTGGCAGGCCCGGGACTGGCCGGTGGGGGAGCCGCTGCCTTGCGTGGCGGCCTGGTGGAGCGCCCCCAGGGTATCCCCCACCCGCGGGTCCCGCAGCGCCGCTAGCGCGCCGCGGAGCCCGCCGCTGCGGGATAGCAGCGCGGCCACCGCCTCGGCAAGCAGC
Organism: Succinivibrionaceae bacterium; assembly: GCA_024688225.1. Classification (GTDB taxonomy): domain Bacteria; phylum Pseudomonadota; class Gammaproteobacteria; order Enterobacterales; family Succinivibrionaceae; genus JAILEI01. The sequence goes on along the minus strand of JAILEI010000054.1, from coordinate 117 downwards.
GCCCGCAGCTCCCCAAGGTGGTGCCTGACCCCCTCACCCGGGCTGCAAAATGCCTCCAGGGCCCTGCCCAGCTGCGCCATCAGCCCGCGCTGTCCAGCCAGGGGCGGCTGCGCGGGC